>JAFRSZ010000046.1 GCA_017439205.1 Clostridia bacterium | reverse complement strand
GGCCTGCGAAACCATGCTCTTTTCCTGCTCGGGCATGGCCGCCACAAAGCTTTTCGCCTGCGCGATCTCAAGCGCGCGCCATACCTCGGCGTCGGTTGCGTCCGGGTTGCCGAAACGGACGTTGTCCGCCACCGTGCCGCTGAACAGGAACGCCTGCTGCGGCACCACGGCGATGGTTTCGGAAAGGGCCCGTGTGGACTGGTCCTTTACGTTGACGCCGTTCACCAGAACCTCGCCCTCGGTGGCGTCGTACAGCCGCGGGATCAGGTTGAGCAGCGTGGATTTGCCCGAACCCGTGATGCCGATGATCGCCGTCATCTGGCCGGGCCGGCACGAAAAGCTGACGTCCTGCAGCTCGAAATCCGGCGCTTTTTTCTCCGGCTCGTCCGCCTGTTTTTTCTTTTTCGCGCGTTTCTTTTTTGCTTCGGGTTCGTGTTTCGGATACTTGAAACTGACGTTCCTGAATTCGACGCAGCCGAGGTCTTCGGGCGCGGGCGTAACGGGGGAGGCGGGTTCCTCTATATCGGAGACCGCTTCCATAATGGCCTTTACGCGCTTGCCGGAAACCACGGCGCCGGGAATGGAAGAGATGATGCTCACCACGGACATCAGCGAAGTGAGGATCAGTGAAAAATAGGCGATGAACGCCGAAATGCTCGGGATGGTCTGAGAGATCTCATCCGCCTGCGTAGCGGGATCCAATGCGTTTACGCCGTTGATGAGCTTTATCATAATGATGCAAACGAGTCCGCCGAGCAGTACGGTGAATACGGGCATCAGCCCAGCCATCAGACGGGCTGCCAGCAGCGAGAGACCGGTGAGTTTTTTGTTGGTCTCGTTGAAGCGGTCGTCTTCATACTGCGTGCGGTTGAACGCGCGCACCACGCGGATGCCGCCGATCTTTTCGCGCATGATCTGGTTGAGCCGGTCGACCATCTTCAGCACGCGGGACTGGATCGGCATGATGATCAACAGAATGAGCACCGCCAGCAGAGCGAGCATCGGTATTACGGAGAGGCTCGTTTTCAGCACTTCGGCGCTGGTCTGGTATGCCATCACGATGCCGCCGACCAGCATCACGGGGATCGGCAACAGCGATTTCAGCGTGTTCAGCACGATATCGTGGATCTGGCGCACGTCGTTGGTGGTGCGGGTCACCAGGGACGAAACGCCGATCTTATCCACGTTGCTCTGCGAAAGGTGCGAAACCTTGTTGAAAATGTAGTTGCGCAGCGCGATGGAATATCCTACCGAGGTTTTTGTGGAGAAATACGTGTTCGCGATCGAGGTGACCACGGAAGCCATCGTGAGGGCGAGCATGATCATGCCCCAGCGCAGAATGCCCTGCAGGTCGTACGCGAGGATGGAAGACATGATGTTTTTTGTAAAATACGGCAGTGCAAGCTGCAATACCGTATTGCCCGTGGCAAACAGAATGGAAAGCAGCAGCAGCCATTTGTACGGACCGAGCAGGCTCAGAACCTTCTTCATTTTCGGTCTCCTTTTCGGTATGATAATCCATAATACCACATGCGCGCAAAAAATACAACCTGTTTCTTTGTTTCGGACGCCGCCGACCCGTTCAAAAAAACAAAAAGAAAATTGTATATATTTCTGAAAAAACGGCGATTATAAAAAAAAGCTTGTTTTTTTCCGTTCCTCAGCGGATAATAAAAGGGAAATAACGGTTCGGTGGAAAACGATGGTATTTTCAAGTCTGCTCTTCGTGCTGGTGTTCCTGCCGGCAAATCTGTTTTTCTATTTTTTAGTGGATTCCGTAAAAGCGAAAAACGCGGTGCTGCTCGTGTTTTCGCTGGTTTTTTATGCCTGGGGCGAGCCGGTATACGTGCTGATCCTCATCGGCATGTCCTTTTTATGCTGGTTGTTCTCCCGCCTGCTGGAGCGCGCGGGGGAGCGCGCCGCGATAAGGAAGCTGCTGATGTTCCTCTCGGCGGCGGTGTGCATCGGCGCCATCGGTTTTTTCAAATACGCGGGCTTTCTGGCTGAAAACGTGAACCGGCTTGCCGGCGCCGCGCTGCTGCCCGTGCCGGCGCTCACGCTGCCCATCGGCATTTCTTTCTATACCTTCCAGCTGCTTACCTACGTTACGGACGTTTACCGGGGCGAGGTGCCCGCGCAGAAGTCCTTCTGGCGGGTGCTGCTGTACGCCGGGCTGTTCCACCAGTGCGTGGCGGGCCCCATCGTGCGCTACGGGGATATCGAAAACGAGCTCTCCTCCCGCCGGACCGACCTTGCCGAGGCTTCGCGCGGGGCGACGCGTTTTCTGTGCGGCCTTGCCAAAAAGGCGGTGCTCGCCAACGGCTGCGGCGCGGCGGTGGACGCGCTTCTGCTTTCGGACGCCGCCATATCGGACGCCTCGGCCCTCGCGGGCAACGTGGCGCTGCTCTCCGGGCGCAGCGCGCTCACGCTCTGGGCGGGCATGGCGTTTTACATGCTGCAGATCTATCTGGATTTCTCCGCCTATTCCGATATGGCCATCGGCATGGGGCTCATCTGCGGGCTGCACTATAAAGAGAACTTCAATTATCCCTATATCTCCGGCTCGGTCACCGAGTTCTGGCGGCGCTGGCACATCTCGCTGGGCACGTTCTTCCGCGATTACGTTTATATACCGCTCGGCGGCAACCGCAGGGGCAAAGCCCGTCAGATCTTCAACCTGTTCGTCGTGTGGGCGCTCACCGGTCTGTGGCACGGCGCGAGCTGGAATTTCGTGCTGTGGGGCTTGTATTTCTTTGTGTTCCTCGTGATCGAAAAGCTCTTTCTCGGAAAACTGCTCGAAAAAACGAAGGTGCTCGGGCACGTCTACCTGCTCGCCGTCGTCTTTTTCGGCTGGGTGCTGTTCAAATTTACCTCCACCGCCGAGATCCTCACGGTGCTGCGCGGCATGTTCTGCGCCAACGGCAACCCGCTCGCCACGTACGAGAGCAAAGAGTTCCTTATGAAATACGTTCTGTTTTTCGCGATCTGCGTTCTGGCGTGCACGCCGCTGATACGCTCGCTTTCCGCCGCGCTGCGCAAAAAGGGAGAAAAAAACGGCGGCGCCGCCGCTGCGTTCGCGGGCGCGGTGAACATCGTGCTGCCGGTGTGCCTGCTGGCGGTATCGGTGCTCTTCCTGATCGGCGATTCGTACAACCCCTTCCTCTATTTCCGTTTCTGAGCATCAAAGGTGGAACCTATGGACGACAAACGAACCGACAACAACACAGGCGCTCCCGCGCCGGAAAAGGACAGGCCCTCGCGCCGGTACCTCGGACTGAAACTGAGCGTGATCGCCGCGGTGCTGCTGTGCATGACCTTTGTTTCATTCATCCTGCCGCTGCGCCCAACGGTGTCGGAGGCGGAAAAACGCGAGCTTGCGCAGTTCCCCGCGTTCAGCTTTGAATCGCTGTTCAGCGGGCGGTATTTTTCAGAGATCGGCGCGTGGTATTCCGATCCCGTGCCGTTCCGCGATTTTTTCACCGACCTCAGCTCCCGCCTGCACCACTGGCTGGGCACCGGCACGGCGCTCTCCGGCTTCAACGAGGGCGTGCAGGGGGATGAGATCCCCGATATCCCGACGCCGGGCGAAACGGATACCCTGCCTTCCGCCGAGCCCGTGTCTTCGGAAACAACGGAGCCCGTTACCGAAGCGCCCACCGAAGAACCCACCGCGGAGATGCAGCGGCTCTCCAATATCATGATCTACGGCAACGCCGGTTACGAATATTATAATTTCGTGCAGGCGGCCTCCGAAAAGTACGCGTCCGCCGTGAACCGCGCCGCCGAACTCTTTGCCGGAAAGGCAAACGTGTACGCGATGATCGTACCCAACAGCACCGGCGTTATGCTGCCGGACGAGGTGCAGGCGTCCATCTCCTCTTCCGATCAGGCGAAGGCCATCGCCTATATGGAGGCGCTGATGGGTCCCACCGTGCGGCGTGTGAGCGTTTTCGACACGCTGAAGGCGCATAAAAACGAATATATCTATTTCCGCACGGATCACCACTGGACCGGTCTCGGCGCCTATTACGCCTACGTGAAGTTCTGCGAGGCCAAGGGCGTCGCCCCGGTTCTGCTGAACGATTGCGAATACCGTGCGTTCGACGATTTCCGCGGGTCGTTCTATACCGATTCCGGCAGCGCGCCGGCGCTGGGCGACACGCCCGACGTGGTTGAAACCTTTTTGCCGCGGGTGAACGCCGATATCACGATCACGGATATGTCGGGCGTCACGTTTACGGGCCCCGTGATCTACGACGAGACCAACAACAGTACCTACAACAAGTACGGCGCCTATATCTGGGGCGACAACCCCTTCTCCGTGATCGAGAACCACAGCGTTCCCGCGGGCGAGAGCTGCCTGCTGATCAAAGAGAGCTACGGCAACGCCATCGCGCCGCTGCTTATATACAATTATAAATATGTATACGTGATGGACTACCGCTACTGCGACAGCACGGCGGCGCAGCTCGTGGATACCTACGGCATCACGGACGTGCTTTACTGCAACAATATCTCGATGACGCGCGCGGATTCGCAGGTCTCGCTGCTCCTGCGGAAAACAGGCTGATTTATTAATTTTTATTTTACAAAAACCGCAAAAAAATCTGAAAAATACGATTGACATCAATTTTAATATGCGGTATAATGATCGGGTAAATAGTATCATTATGCGGTAATATGCAAAATAATGATATGTTTAATTACAGGAGGAATTTCTATGAGAATGGCAAGCAAAAAACTGATTTCCGTTGTTCTCGCGCTGGTTCTTTTGATGGGTGCCGCCTTTACCGCTTTCGCCGGTATCGGTGACTTCTCCTACGACGTAAAAGAAGACGGCACGGGCGCAATCACCGTTTTCAACGGCACGATTGAGAACGGCGTGTTCACCATCGACGATATGGACGAGCTCCTTGAGCTCCCCCTTACGGCTGTGGCTCCCGCTGCTTTTTCGTATGACAGCAGCAATTCCGATCTGGCTTTCCTGGCCGACGTTACTTCCATCGTTGTGGAAGCCGGCGTGAAAGAGATCGGCAGCCAGGCCTTCGCGAACCTTCCCGCGCTTGAGAGCGTGGAGTTCAAGGGCGACGTCGAACTCGGTGAAAACGCATTCGCCGGCTGCAAGACCCTGAAGAAGGTCACCTTCGACGGCTCCGCCTATCTCGGCGAGTACGCTTTCAAGGGCTGCACCGCTCTCGAAGAACTGATCACCGTTGAAGGCAAGGCTTTTGATTCCGAGCGCGGCGCGCTGAACGACACCGCATGGTTTAAGAACTACACGGTGGATTTCGTTACCGTAGGCACCACGCTGATCGCCTATAAGGGCGCGGATGAAGAAGAGACCATCCCGCTGAACATCACTTCCATCGGCGCCTGCGCTTTTGAAGGCAACAACACGCTGAAGAAGATCATCTTCTCCCGCTATGTTGACTCCATCGGCAATAACGCGTTTGCGGACTGCACTTCTCTTGAAGAGGTCGTGTTCTCCGATATCGGCAAGATCACCGAAGTGGGCGACAACGCTTTCCTGAACACCCCCTATTATGATAACTTTGAAGGCGAGTTCTTCATCATCGGCGACATCCTTGTGAAGTATAAGGGCGACGACGTATCTTTTGTCCGCATCCCCAACACCGTGAAAGAGATCGCTGACGACGCGTTCGACGGCTGCTACACCTACAACGAGAAAGACGGCTATTCCTTCGTTATTTCCTCGATCGTGGTTCCCGCTTCCGTGACCCAGTTCGGCGACAACTGCTTCGCGCTGGCCACCTTTGAAGACGGCAGCACCTACAGCCCCAGAATTTACGCTTATAAAGGCACGCCCGCGATGGACGCTCTCACCGATGCCGGTTATCTTGTGACCGAGATGCCCGCGTTCGCAGACCTTGACCGTGACGGTCAGGTGACCGCTGCCGACGCCCGTATGGCTCTGAGAATCGCCGTAAGACTGGATCCGGCCGACGATATCATGAAGGCTTCCGCCGACGTGGACGGCGACACCATGGTGACCGCTGCCGACGCCAGATTCATTCTGAGAATGGCTGTTGAGCTTGAGACCCTCACCTCTGAAGATCTGCTCTACACCCCCAGAACGGAAGTTGAGATCCTGATGGCCTACACCGCCGCCGTGAAGAAGGCTGCCGTTGACAACGTCGGCTACACCAAGACGGTCAAGAACGCCATCACCGATACCGATGTGAACCTGATGCACAAGAGCAAGCTGGTGAACCTTGCGAGCAAGAACATGACCAACAGCAAGAACACCTATCTCAACGATACGCAGGCTGCGCTCGATAACCTGATCGTTCCCTCGCTGATCTCCACTGCCAACATCAAGAGCGCTTCCAACGATATCATCGACGGCAGATATTACATCACCATCGTGTTCGAAGATATCGAAGACGCCAACATCACGCTCGCGAATCCCGAGTACGTCGCAAAGGACAACTACCTGAAGAAGGTTATGCCTGTTGTGAACGGCCAGGTATTCTATGATGCCATTTCCTCCAACAGCTGGTACAAGCTGGTTGACGATTCCGACAACCGCACGCTGAACTGCGTAAGAAAGTATGCGCTTACCTACGCCGCTCCCACCGTGAAGATCGTGATCGACGCCGAGACCAACAAGTGTGAATCCATCACCCTTACCTGCACCTACAAGTTCGCTGTGGACGGCAGAGTAAACGGCGTGGACATCTCTTCCAAGGGCTTCAAGCGCGGCGACGGCACCGTTGAAAGAGTTGACACCATCAGCTTCACCGATTTCCAGTGGTAAACTGAATCACCCCAGAGCTCCGGGCAACCGGAGCTCTTTTTTTGCGCGGAACGCAAAATTGGGATTTGTCGCTTGATGCGACAAATTCCAACGAAATGAACAATGAATAATTAACAATTAACAATTGATGCCTTACCCGATTTTACTCATCGGATAAGCAGGTTTTTCCAGCTTTCGGAAAGCTTTTTTATAAAATCAAAATGCGCAGCGTTTTCCGAAATTGTTAATTGTTAATCGTTAATTGTTAATTGAACTGCGCGATAAACTGAAATATAAGCGCCGTCTGCCTGAATTTCTCAGTACAGACGGCGTTCGATCGGTAAAAACTATAATTGTGCGTATCAAAATCAGATCTCGATGCCGAGGGCTTTGATCTTATCCTGCAGTTTCAGGAAATCCTCAAAGCAATCGCCTTTACGGCGGGGATCCCTCAGCAGCGCCGCCGGGTGGAACGTGCCCATCAGCAGCATCCCACCGCGCTCGTAGAATACGCCGTGCTCTTTTGATACCTTGAAATCTTTGGATATGATCACCTGTGCGGCGATGCGGCCCACGCATACGATGATCTTCGGCTGCATCTGTTTTACCATCTGCCTGAGAAAGGGCAAACAGGCCTGCTGTTCCTCGGGTCTCGGGTCGCGGTTGTGCGGCGGACGGCAGCGCAGGATATTGGTGATGTAGATATTGCTCTTTCTGTCCAGACCGACGCCGTTCAGGTAAAGGTCCAGAAGCTGACCGCCGCGGCCCACAAAGGGTTCTCCCTGCAGATCTTCGTTTTCGCCGGGCGCTTCTCCTACGAACAGGATCTTTGCGTCAGGGTTACCCACGCCGAACACCACGTTGGTACGCGTTTCGTGAAGCGGGCAGTTCGTGCACAGCATGCAGGCGTTTCTGATCTCTGAAAAATCCGTCATCTTTTTATCCTCCGGAGTATTGTTTAAATTTAACAAAAACGGCAGGCATTTGTTGCATGATTTGATGAGGCTACCGCTTGAAATATAAAGAAAAATGTGATATACTATCAAAAAAGATAAGTAGTCCGCCAGCCGGCGCACTGCCGTTCTTTTCCGGTACTGTTATTAATATTATATAATGGTATTAAAAAAATGTCAATTTGTAATAACTTTTTTTTGAAAAAGTATTGACTTATCAGGTGCTATCCTGTATAATAGCGTTTGTACTGAACCCCAATAGTACAACACTACAGGTATATTATGCCGTAAGGTTTAATATAAAAAAAGAAAAAGGAAGGTCCTAAAAATGAAACTTGCAAAGAAAGTGCTTGCAGCTCTTATGGCTATCGCCATGATCGCCGGCCTCAGCGCTATGGCTTTCGCTGCCAGCCCCACAATCGCTCTTGTTCCTGAAGTCGACGGTACTGACGTATATGTTGCCGTAGTTCTGAAAGACGCCATCGGCGCCAAGAGCTGGGACATTAACGTCACCTATGATGCTTCTGTTCTTGCGTTCTCCTATGCTGAAGACGGCGCTGACGTAGCTCAGGTTGCGAAGACCAAGGGCAATTCCATCACCACCGACTACAACGGCGATACCGCTGGCCTTGTGAAGACCTCCGGTTACTTCAAGACCACGCTCACCGACGCTGCGACCTTTGAAGCTGATTCCAAGAAGTCTTCTGATCCTGCGAAAGTGAACGCCGAAGCCTGCGAAGTTATCGTTCTTGCCTTTGAGGTTAAGGATGCCAGCGCCACCAAGGCTGATTTCGCGATCGAAGTTACCGCTCAGAGCGGTGTTGAGTTCGCCGGCCAGGGCTGCACTGCTGTTCTGAAGGATGAGCCCAAGCCCACCGATCCTCAGCCCACCGATCCTAAGCCCACCGATCCTCAGCCCACCGATCCTAAACCCACTGAGGGCGGCGAGAAGACCACTGATACGCCCAACCCCACCAACAAGGGTGGTAACGTGAACACTGGTGACAACATGGCTCTTGCCGCTGCTGCTGCCGTAGTAGTTCTCGCGGGTGCTGCATTCGTGATCTCCAAGAAAAGAAAATAATCATTGATTAAATAAGCAATACAATTTGCAGTTTTAATTGAGGGATTTGGAGTTGTTCTGATGAACAACTCCTTTTCCTTTATTTATGTAAACAATAAGCAAGCGGCGCCGCTGTAAGCGACGCCGCTGAAGCGTTCTTTGATTTTACTGTGCGGCGCAGGGCGTTGTGTCCGTCAGGATCGCCGCGCTGTGCGCCTGTACGGTCACGGCGCCGTTGGATTTTTCACCGCCTCTGTATACGCTCATATCACGCATATCGAGGTTCAGGCGGTAATCTATGGCGTGGTCGTTGTTATTGGCGATCACCGCAACGCGCTTCATGCCTGGCTGATACCGCAAAAAGGCAATACAGCCCATTTCGGCGGATAGGGGATAGAATCCGCCCTCCTTCAACACGTCGAACGATTTTCTGAATGCACCCATTTCTCTGAAGAAAGCAAGCAGTTCTCCGTCCTCTTCGCCCCAGGGGTAATACCCGCGGTTGAACGGATCCTTTCCGCCGGTCATGCCCGCTTCGTCGCCGTAGTAAAGGCTCGGGATGCCGGGCAGCGCGTAGTTGACGGCAACGCACATTTTCAGAAGCGTTTTCGCTTCGTGCAGGTCTTCGCCTTCCAGCCGGAGCTCCGCCTGCGCGGCTCTTGATTTTATTGAAAGGTCAACGCCGCTCAGCGCCGTTAGGATGCGTTCCGTATCGTGGGTGCCGAGCAGATTCATGCAAAGACGCATTGCCTGCGGCGGATAGTGATCCACAATACTGCTCACTTCCCGCATAAAGCGCTCCGCGTTGGCGGTGAGGGCGAAATCAATGATCGCGGTGCGGAAGGGGTAGTTCATCACGCAGTCCAGCTGCCGCCCGTCAAAGTATCTGCGGCGACCGCCGTGGCTGATCTTATTGCTGGCGTCCTCCCACACTTCGCCGAGCAGCAGTTTATCTTCACCGTGTTTTTTCACGCGCTGCCGGATCGCGTCCAGAAAAGTGTCCGGCAGTTCATCGGCAACGTCCAGCCGTACGCCGTCCGCGCCGAGGTCAAGCCAAAAGTCCAGAACGCCGCTGTCGCCGGTGATGAACGCGACGTAGCCGGGGTCGCTCTCGTTGACTTCGGGAAGCGTGTCGATGTTCCACCAGCAGAGGTAATCGTCCTTCATATCGCCGAAGGTGTACCAGCTGTAATACGGCGAGCGGTTGCTCTGGTACGCTCCGAGGCTCGGGTAACGGCCGTATTTGTTGAAATAGACGCTGTCGTCACCCGTGTGGCTGTAAACGCCGTCAATGATGATCTTCATCCCTTTCTTATGCGCTTCGGCACAGAGGGTTTTGAAATCATTCGTCGTTCCGAGAAGCGGGTCCACCTTTTTGTAGTCCGCGGTGTTGTAGCGGTGGTTCGAATGCGCCTCCGCGATCGGGTTCAGGTAAATTACGGTGGCGCCGAGGCTTTTGATATAGTCCAGTTTTTCGGTGATTCCCGCAAGATCGCCGCAGAAATAATCGTTGTTGCGTATTTCTCCGTTCTCATCCGGCAGATAAACGGGCAAATCGTGCTTATCCTTGTGCAGAATGCGGTCGCGCGGCACGTTTTTTTTCGGCGTGCCGGAATCAAAGAACCGATCCGGAAAGATCTGGTAGATCAGCCCGCCCGCAAAGACGTCCGGCGTTTGGAACGCGGGGGGATACACGGTAAGCTGCCACTGCTCAGAGCCCTCAATGCCGCCGCGCTGGCTTTTATCCACGCGCCGTATAACGCTGGTGCCCCATGCGGTGACGTATTCGAACCGGTAGAAATAGAGGCCGGGCTCGTTTACAATGAGTTCTTTCTGCCACCATTCTTCGATGCCGTCGGTCTGTTCCCACTGCATCGGGATATACTCCGTATCGCAGCCGTCCTTCGTGAGCAGCAGCGTGCAGTAAGAAACCCCGAACGAGCGGGGCAATAAAACGCGCAGCCGCAGGGGAGTACCTGCGGCGATCGCGCCTCTTATGGATTTGTGGTAGTCTTTTCCTGCGTCAAAGGGGATCATTTTTTGATTCCTTTTGCATGCCAGATGTTTTTGGCGTAGTCGGCAATCGAGCGGTCCGCCGCGAAGAAGCCCGCGCAGGCGATGTTCATCAGGCTCATGCGGTCAAAAACTTCTTTCTGCGTAAAGAGGTTCAGGGCCTTCTCCTGCGCGAGGCGGTAATCGGCGAAGTCCGCCAGAACCATATAGGGATCGTGGAATTTGATCGTTTCACCGATCTCGGGGAAGCTCTTGCCGTCAAATTTATGGCTGTTGAGGTAATCAATGGTCTCTCTGAGCTCGGGGGAGTTGCGGTAATAGTTCATCGGATCGTAGCCGATGCGCTTGAGCTCGTTGACCTCGGGCGTTGACATGCCGAAAATGATGATGTTGTCTGCGCCCACGTTCTCGTAGATCTCGATGTTCGCGCCGTCCATCGTGCCGAGAGTCACCGCGCCGTTGATCATCAGCTTCATGTTGCCGGTGCCGCTGGCCTCCGTGCCTGCGAGCGAGATCTGTTCGCTGATGTCTGCCGCAGGCATCAGGCGCTCCGCCGCGGTCACGTTGTAATCCTCAATAAAGATCACCTTCAGGTACTTGTTGACCTCGGGATCGTTGTTGATGGTTTTTGCCAACGCGCAGATGAACGAGATGATCTTTTTCGCCATCACGTAGCTGGGCGCGGCTTTCGCGCCGAAGATATAGGTATGCGGCACGTAATTGCCGTTCGGATCGTTCTTGATCTTAATATAATTGGCGAGGATGCTCAGAGCGTTGAGTTCCTGCCGCTTGTACTCGTGCAGACGCTTCACCTGGATATCGAACATCGAATCGGGATCCAGCGTTTCGCCGGTGGTGGATTTTATGTGCTTCGCAAAGATCTCTTTGTTCTGGCGCTTGATCTTTTCGATGTCCGCAAGCACCTGTTTATCGTCGGCAAATGCGGCGAACTTTTTCAGCTCCGCGCCGTCGTAAACGAAGCCGCCGCCGATTTTATCGGTGAGGTAGGCGGTGAGCAGGGGGTTTGCCTGGCAGAGCCAGCGGCGGTGCGCGATGCCGTTGGTCACGTTTGTGAACTTATCGGGGGTAAGGCGGTAATAGTCGTTGAAAACGCTGTCCTTCAGAATCTGCGAATGCAGCGCCGATACGCCGTTCACGCTGTGGCAGGCCGCCACGCACAGGTTCGCCATCTTTACAACGCCGTCCGCGATCACGGCGGTACGTTCCACATAGGCCGCGTCGTGCGTGCTCTCCCATACGTAGGAGCGCAGGCGGTTATCGATCTCTTTGATGATCTGGTAAATGCGCGGCAGGAGCTTCTGCAGCAGGCTCTCGGGCCATTTTTCAAGCGCTTCCGCCATCACGGTGTGGTTGGTGTACGCCACCGTGCTGGTCACCACGTTCCATGCGTCGTCCCAGCCGTAGCCGCACTCGTCCAGAAGGATGCGCATCAGCTCGGGGATCGCCAGCGTGGGATGGGTATCGTTGATATGGATCGCGATCTTCTGCGAGAGGTTCTCAATGGTGCCGCCGTGGTGCAGATGGTTGCGGATGATATCCTGTACCGAAGCCGAAACCAGAAAATACTGCTGCTTCAGGCGAAGGCTCTTGCCCTCGTAATGGTTATCGCTGGGATAGAGTACCTTCGAGATG
>JAFRSZ010000045.1 GCA_017439205.1 Clostridia bacterium | reverse complement strand
TCTTCAAACTGATATTACAAAAAAGAAATGGGTATATCACAAACTTATCCTTGAAACAAAAGAGAAATTGCTTCAGATTTGTGAACCCATATCCAGTGCAGGCAATGGTGTTGCACATTCATATTTTGCATGTCCTCTTTCTTCAGATAGTGTTCAAGATATCGATTGCTGGTATTGTAACTACCGTATTAGTAACGAAGGAATCAATTGTGATTTCTGCTTTGGAAAATCGGGAGTTCAAACATATCAAGATATCTTATCGATAATCAATGTTATAAAAGAGGATGAGAGGATACTTAGCATTACTTACAATATAAATGGGAAAGAAATTAACAAGATATTTGACAAAGAAGTTCAATTGCCGGGAAAAACATTATTACAGTTATGGAATGAAAAAGAGCGCAAAAGTATAATAGCACACAATATTTATAGTGGTTGGTTCGTATTGCTTGAAGAAGATCCAAGAGATTCTCTAAAGAAAACCGGTACTGTTTATGCGAAGTTAGGAAGAGCTCCAGAGGAATTGAAGAACGGCAGGGTTCGTTCTATCTTCAGTTATGACAATAAATGTTGGGAACTATACAATCATAATTAATGTTAAGAAAACAACTTGTAGGTTTTTAGTCTACACATGGTTTACGATGTTTTATGAAATGCAAAGGTGTATTATTATGTGAAAAAGCATTGTATATCATAAGATTTTTGTCAAAATGAATATGTACCGACGAGGCCATTGATATTATAGTGTTTAATCAAATCCGTTATGAATACTCGTACCAGAAAAAAGCACGCTCAGGCGTGCTTTTTTTAATGAAGTCGCCCCTTGCGGGGCTAATGAAGACGTTTCGCTAATGAAGAAATGAAGACGCTCCTTCGGAGCTGATTACCTGAGGGGCGACTTCGCTTCATCAGGCGCAGATTGCTGCGCCGTCTTCATTAAGCACCGAAGGTACTGACTTCATTAGCGCGAAGCGCCAGCTTAAAAGCGAATGTAATATAAATATGCCGCAAGGCACATTATAACTTGTTATTCTCGCGTAAATCTTGAAAAACCGGATGCTTTATGGTAAAATAAATACATATTCTTGGACACATTTCAAGGAGGGGCACGGTATGGCTGCTGTGAGAGTTATCGTTTCATATTGTTCGGAGCGAGGGAAAAACAAAAAGGAATGCGAAGATTCCGCGCTGATCGGGAGTCATGTTATCAATGAAAAAGCCGGAACCGTAGAACTGCAGACGCCCTGCCGGATATGCCTTTGCGACGGAGTCGGCGGGAATAACGGCGGACAGGAAGCCTCTTTGTTCGTCGCTCGGGAGCTGGGTTCCGCCGATGTTCCGCATAGCGTCAATGATATCAGCGCACTCTTCACCGACGTCAACAACAGATTGAACGAACGGGCTCAGATGACGGCAGATCATAAAAGAATGGCTACAACGTCAACTGCGCTGTTTCTTTCCGATGATTCTGCCTTTATGGCTCATGTCGGCGACACAAGGCTTTACGTAAAGCATGACGCGTCCGTTTTTCAGCTCTCGGCGGATCAGACTCTTTTTCAATGGTTTATGGATCACAGACTCAGGGTGTTTGCCAAAGAACGCAGCAGAGACGTTATATACGGCGCCATGGGAGGGGGCAGGCCGAAAGGGATGAGGACCCTGGCAGTCAAGCAGTTGTCTGAACCCCTGATCCAATCAACCTTCTTACTGACGTCGGACGGGGTCCATGACTCCCTTTCACAGAATGAGATCGAGGAGATACTGAATAACGATGCATCCATGCAGGATAAAGCAAAAATGCTTTGTTCCGCCGCACTGGAACATGGTTCTGAAGACGACCGATCTGTTATTATCATTCGTACAGAAGGCTTTTTTTCAGATAAGGAATGAAAACGGTATATGACAGGAGAGAAAATATATGATTTTGTTGGTTGTTGATATGCAGAAAGGGTTGGTTGACGAGGATCTGTATGCGTTTGATACTTTCACAGAAAGAACAACGCAGTTGATCGGCGCCGCCAGAAAAAACGAAGTTGAAGTTATCTTTGTTCAGCACGATGCAGGACCCGGCAGCGGCATGACTGTGGGAGACGAAGCCTTTGAAATCATAGATCGGATATCGCCATTAGACGGTGAAAAAGTATTCGTTAAGACGATCAACAGCTGTTTCGGAAACAAAGACCTGAAACACTACCTGAAGCATCAGACCGACAAGCGGCTGATGATCATCGGCCTACAGACGAATTACTGTATTGACGCAACCGTGAAATCCGCATTCGAAAGAGGCTTTGAGGTGATCATTCCGGAAGGAACAAATTCGACGTTTGATAATAACTATATGACCGGCGAAACAACTGTCCGTTATTATAATGAGGATGTTTGGGAAGAACTTGTCGAATCCGTAACCATTGAAGAAGCCGTTGCCATGTTGGAGAAATAACAACTTCGCAACGGCATAAAAGGTCATTTTTCACTTGCGAATCAGCAGTAAATTCATTTCATCATATGATTTTAGATAATGATAAACGGGAGAGAATGATATGAAAGAAGAGAAGATGTACCGTAAAAAGCCGTTCAGCGGGATCCTGCCGCATCTGCCCGACGAGACCATGATGCCGGGCCGCATGCGCATCGATACCAACGGCAAAAAGGAAGCCGAAAAGCACTTTTACGAGCGGCAGGGCACCGCTTACGATTTCCGCCGGGCATATATCGTGGGCAACGGGGATATCGGCGCGGCCATCCACGGCACGCCGGATAATTACACCTATCATATCTGCAAAAACGATCTGTGGTGGGACGATTTCGATTCCGATCCGCCCTGTTATCTTCCCGGCGGGATCGAAGAACTGCGCCAACGTGTGAAAGCGGGCGATCCCACGGTGAAGCAGGATATCTACGCGGCGGCGAACAACCGCAACAACTCACCCACGCAGACCTCCGCCGCCCGGCTCACGCTGCATCTGATCAGCGGCGGCGTGCAGACGAATATCGCGGAACGAATGGATATCGTCTCGGGCGTTGTAACGCAGACCTTCGGCTGCGGCGATCAGAACGGTATCATATGCGGGCGCGGGTTTTCCACGGTGAGCTGTATTTCTCCCGCCGAAGACGTGCTGTATATCGGGTGTGCTGCGTCGGCGCAGGCGGGCCACCTCGGAAAAGTATCGCTGGAACTCACCAAAGACCCGATGGAGGTCTGCAGGAATCAGAAAAGGCTTACCGCAGCCGAGATCCGTGCGCTTGAGGATGAAATAGAAAAATACTATACCCCCAAACCGTTTGTTGACGGGCAATACTTCGGCTTTACGATGCGCCTCAGAACCGGGCGCGATCCCGAGCGTTCGCCGGACGTGCATTACACAGTGATGATGCTCGCCTGTGATAAGAACATGAAAGCGTATGCCGCCGGTTCGCGTGTGATCGCCGAAGGCAGGCCCGAGGGCGCCGGTGCGCAGTTCCTTCTCACAGTGGTATCCACGTTCGACGCGGAAGATACCGTTTCGGAAGCAAAAAAGCGGCTTGAGCGCGTATACGCCTATGATCCGCCGGTCATGGTGAGCAACTGTACGGCGTGGTACGCGCATCAGTGGAACCGCTCCTGGATCCGTCTGCCCGAAATTCATTATTCCCGCCCGTGGTATTGGGCGGTATATCAGGCCATGTCTTCCCGCCGCCCCGGCAGGCAGCCCGCCGGGTATCTTGCGCCGTGGTACCAGTCGTCCCTTGCGAACTGGGGGCACCACCTGCTCACATATGAACAGGCGAAAACGAATCTCGGCATTCTGCCCACCAACCACGCTGAGCTGCTGGAGCCGTGGTTCCGCATGCTGCGGGACGCAAGAGAAAAACTGATGAAATTCACGCGGGATTATTACCGTATGAACGGCACCGCGTACCCGCACGCGATCTCCAATTC
Organism: Clostridia bacterium; assembly: GCA_017439205.1. Taxonomy (GTDB): domain Bacteria; phylum Bacillota; class Clostridia; order Oscillospirales; family Acutalibacteraceae; genus RUG806. Next base: position 1,917 of record JAFRSZ010000045.1, on the reverse strand, counting down.
CGGCACAGTGACCGCATCCTCCGTTACGCTCAACGGCACCCAGATGAACATCGAAACGGCGGGGGAGACCGTAAAGTATTGCTGGGATTATTTCGACTGTACCGGCGACCTCGATTTCCTGCGCGAGGTGGGCTATCCCATTCTGAAGGACGCAGCCGTATTCTATCATGAATATCTTCTTACAGATGAAGACGGCAGAAAGTATATCTTTCCGTCCCGCAGCCAGGAATTCGTGAATACGGTCGGGCTTTCTAACGAATTCATGACCGATTCTCTCATCGATCTCTGCATGGTGCGCAATACGCTCGATAAAGCCGCGAAATCGGCGGAGCTTCTGGACGTGGATGCGGATATGGTAAAGGCATGGCGTGAAGATCTTGCGGCATTGCGGCACGATTACGCCGTGTGGCCGGACGGCACATGGAAGACAGCGGCGGATACGGACGATACCACGCTCGATTACGGTTACCCGCCGGTGTCCGATCTCGCGCCCGTGTGCTATACCGGCGAAGTGGACGCATGGCACGGAGATACGCCCGAGATCATGGAAGCTGCGAGAAAAACCGTGATGAAGCTTGTGCCGGATAACGAGGTGCCGTGGGACCGTTCCTTCGGCATGCTCGCGCGCCTGCGTATGGGCGACGCCGCGTACGCCGGACGGATACTGAAGCTGATCCCGCTGGAATGCGAGGTGGGCGGCAATCTGGAAGAGCCTCTGCCGTTCGACTGCGATTATTCCGTCGGCAAGGGCACGGCCGCTACCGCGCAGGTGATCGGCGAAATGCTGCTGCAGAGCCAGGGCGGCGTGCTGCGCGTGTTTCCGGCGTGGGATAAAGAGATCGGCGACGCCGCGTTTTATTCGTTGCGTGCCTGCGGCGCGTTCCTTGTGAGCGCCGAGCTGCGCGGCGGCGAAACGGCCTATGCGATCGTAAGAAGTCTGGCGGGAAACGTGTGCCGCTTCTGCGATCCGTTCGGCGAGGGGACCCGCGTGCGCGATCTCGAAACCGGCGAACCCGTGGCCTTTACCCGCGAAAAAGAAAATCTCGTATTCAATACCGAGGCAAGACATGAATACGTGATCGAACGCACGGACCGTCCGCTGGAAAGCTATCCGGTGATCGGCTGAACGGATGCTCTGCCTTTATAATACTGTGGATCCACAGTATAGTAAAGAGAAGTACAGAGCAGAAAAGAATAGTTCAGTATAGTATAGATTAATTATTTAAAATATCATGCATGCATAAATAAGTATTGTTATATACGGTTCCGTTTTGATGCGGAACCGTAATTATTTAAAAATATTTTCTAAAATCGGCGTTTTCGGGGTGAAATCGGCGGTTTGTTTTTTGTATAATGGAGCCGATCAAACGAAAAGGACGGTTTATTACATGGCAAAACGAAGAATGATCTCGGTGGACGTTATGGAGCAGGACGATTTTCTGGAGCTTCCCGAACGGTGTCAGGTGTTTTATATACACCTGCATCTCATGGCGGATGACGACGGCTTTATCGGCAACCCGAAAGCGCTGCTCAGAATGTACGGTTACGACGCATCCGTTCTGAATACGCTGATCGAAACGGGGTTTGTGCTGCAGTTCGGCAGCGGTATCATCGTGATCCGTCACTGGCCGCTTGAGAACCGCGTAAAGCGCGACAGGTATACGCCTACCGTACATCAGAAGGAGCTGCAGATGCTTACGGTCGACGAAAACAAGATATATAACTGGTTGTGAAATTATTGATAAATTGAAATGTTAAGATTGCATATCACGTTCTCCTGTGGTACAATATGAAAAAACAGAAAAAGAGGGATATACTGTGGCAAAAAAGACCAAGCCCGTGATCCGCACGGCGGCAACGGCGCATCTGGATACCGTATGGAACTGGGATTTCGAAACAACGATAACCAAACATATC
>JAFRSZ010000044.1 GCA_017439205.1 Clostridia bacterium | reverse complement strand
CGGCGGGGCTCAGGGCCCTTACGGAGGCAACCCGATGATCAGAATACTGAAATACGGAGAAGTGAAAAACGAAGAGATCTTCGCCCGCGCCGTGCCCGCGGCGAACGTGGCGGATACCGTTGCGGCCATCATAGCGGACGTGCGCGCCCGCGGCGACGAGGCGCTGTTTGAGTATACGAAAAGGTTTGACGGCGCGTCTCTCACGAGCCTTGCGGTAACCAAAGAAGAGACGGACGGGGCGATGGCCTCTGTCGCGCCGGAATTCATCGGCGTCCTTGAGCGCGCCGCGGCAAACATCCGCAAATTCCATTCCAGGCAGGTGCGCAATTCTTTTCTCATCAGCGATACGCCCGGCGTAGTGATCGGGCAGAAGGTGATCCCCGTGGACCGCGCCGGTCTGTACGTGCCCGGCGGCACGGCGGCGTATCCCTCCACCGTGCTGATGGACGCCATCCCCGCCAAAATCGCGGGCGTGAAAGAGGTGTGCATCGTCACCCCGCCCGGCAAAGACGGCAAAGTGAACCCCGTGATCCTCGCCGCGGCGCGCGTTGCGGGCGTGGATAAGATCTACAAGGTGGGCGGCGCGCAGGCTATCGCGGCGCTTGCCTATGGCACCGGGAGCATCCCGAAGGCGGATAAGATCGTGGGTCCCGGCAACGCTTACGTGGCGGAGGCCAAAAAGCAGGTGTACGGCGCGGTATCCATCGATATGATCGCCGGGCCCAGCGAGATCCTTATCGTTGCGGACGGCAAAAGCAACCCGCGGCACGTGGCGGCCGACCTGCTCTCGCAGGCGGAGCACGATAAAATGGCGAGCGCCGTGCTGGTCACGGATTCCATGCCTCTCGCCCTCGCGGTGCAGACGGAGATCGAAGCGCAGCTGCCGAAGCTGTTGCGGGAAGAGATCGCGCGGGCGTCCATCGACAACAACGGCAAGATCATCGTGACCGGGAGCATCGCTTCCGCCATTGAGATCGCGAACGAGATCGCGCCCGAGCATCTGGAGCTGTGCGTGGACGAGCCGTTTATGTATCTGGATGCGATCCGCCATGCGGGCAGCATCTTTATGGGGCGCAGTTGCCCCGAGGCGCTGGGCGATTATTTCGCCGGCCCGAACCATACGCTCCCCACCTCGGGCACGGCGCGGTTCTCGAGCCCCCTGAGCGTGGACGATTTCGTGAAAAAGACCCAGTTTACCTATTATACCGAAGAGGCGCTGGCGGAGGTAGCCGGGGATATCGCGTATTTCGCCTCCCTTGAGGGGCTTACCGGCCACGCGGCAAGCGCAGTGATCCGTACGGAGGAGAAACAATGAGCAGGTTCCGCAGCGAAAAGTTTGACGGCCTTGAGCCGTATACCCCCGGCGAGCAGCCGCAGGACATGGTCTACACCAAGCTCAATACCAACGAAAACCCGTTCCCGCCCTGTCCGGCGGCGGTGACGGCAGCGTCGCAGGCGGCAAAGAGCCTGATGCTGTACCCGGACCCGGATTCCACCGCGCTTGTGAAAAAGCTCAGCGAGGTCTACGGCGTGCGCCCCTCGCAGGTCATCGTGAACAACGGTTCCGATGAAACGCTGTATTTCGCGTTTCTCGCGTTCTGCGACGAAGCGCACCCCGCCGTGTTCGCGGATCTGACCTACGGCTTTTACCCGGTGTTCGCTTCGATCACCGGCGCTCCGTACACCGAGATCCCGCTCGAAGAGGATTTTACGCTGGATGTTTCAAAATACTGCGGCGTGAACAAAACGGTGTTCCTCGCCAACCCCAACGCGCCTACCGGCATCCCGGTCCCGCTCGGCGGGATCGAGGAGATCCTGAAAACCAACCCGAACAACGTGGTGGTGGTGGACGAGGCGTACGTGGATTTCGGCGCCGAGAGCGCGGTGAAACTCGTGGACCGCTACGAGAACCTTCTGGTGGTGCAGACCTTCTCAAAATCCCGCTCCTTCGCGGGCGGGCGGCTCGGCTTCGGCATCGGCAGCGAGGCGCTGATCGCGGACCTGAACGCGATACAGTATTCCACCAACCCCTATAACATCAACCGCATGACTGCCGCTGCGGGCGTGGCGATCCTTGAAAACGAGGAATATACCCGCCATAACTGCCGCGCCATCATGGAAAACCGCGCCTATACGGTTGAGGCGCTTCAGGAGCTCGGCTTTACCTGCACGCCCTCCAAGGCGAATTTCATCTTCGTGAAGAGCGACGCCATCGGCGGGAAGGAGCTGTATCTTGAGCTCAAAAAGCGCGGCGTGCTGATCCGTCATTTTGAAAAGCCTCGCATCAAAGATTATAACCGCATCACCATCGGCAGCCGTGAACAGATGCATACGCTGCTCACAGCCGTGAAAGAAATTCTGGAGGAGATCGGATGAGAACCGCAGAGATCATACGCAAGACCAACGAAACGGACATTGAATTGTCGCTGGATCTGGACGGCTCCGGCGCGGGCGAGATCGCCACGGGCTGCGGCTTTCTGGACCACATGCTCACCCTTTTTAAAAACCACGGCCGCTTCGATCTCACCGTGAAGTGCGCCGGAGATACAAACGTCGATTACCACCACACGGTGGAGGATATCGGCATCGCGCTGGGGCAGGCCTTCAAAACGGCGCTCGGCGAAAAGCGCGGCGTCAGGCGCTACGGCAGCTTCCTTCTGCCGATGGACGAGGCGCTGATCCAGTGCGCGCTGGATCTCTCGGGCAGGTGTTATCTCTCTTTCAAGGCGGAGATCCCCACCGAGAAGGTCGGCGATTTCGATACCCAGCTCGCGGAGGAGTTCTTTTGGGGCTTCTGCCGCGCCGCCGAGTGCACGCTGCACGTCCGCAAGCTCGAGGGCGTGAATTCCCACCACATCATCGAGGGAATTTTCAAGTGCGTCGCCCGCGCGCTGAAAGAAGCGGTGCGCGTCGATCCCGCGCTGGCGGGGGAGATCCCCTCCACAAAAGGAGTTCTGTGATGATCGCCATTGTGGATTACGGCGTGGGCAACCTGTTTTCGCTGCAAAGCTCTCTGGAATACATCGGGGCGAAGGCCGCGGTGACGAACAGCGCCGCCGAGCTTGCCGCCGCCGATAAGATCATTCTGCCGGGCGTGGGCGCGTTCGGGGACGCTGCGGAAAAACTGCGCTCTTCGGGCCTGTGTGAAACGGTGCTGGACGAGGCGCGCCGCGGCAAGCCGCTGATGGGCATCTGCCTCGGCATGCAGCTGCTGTTTCAGAAAAGCTTTGAGTTCGGCGAGCACGAGGGCCTCGGGCTGTTGAAGGGCGAGATCCGCCCGCTGGCGGACGTTGTTCCCCCCGGGTATAAGATACCGCAGATGGGCTGGAACGCCCTGCGGTTCCACGGGGAGAAACACCCGCTGTTCCGGTATGTCAGCGAGGGCGACTGCGTCTATTTCGTGCATTCCTACTACGCCGCCGGGTGTGAGGAAAGTCTGATCGCCTCGGTGGAATACGGCGCGCCCGTAACGGCGGCCGTGGCGAAGGGCAACGTGAGCGGCTGCCAGTTCCACCCCGAGAAGAGCGGCGACGTTGGGCTGAACATCCTGCGGGCGTTCTGCGAGATGAAGGAGGGCGCGGTATGCTGATTTTTCCCGCCATTGATTTGTATGAGGGCAAGGCCGTAAGGCTGTATAAGGGCAGATATGAGGATATGACCGTGTATTCCGAAGACCCGCCCGCCGTGGCGCGCGATTTCAAAGCGCAGGGCGCGGGGTACATCCATATCGTGGACCTCGAGGGCGCGAAAAACGGCGGCACGCCCAATTTCGGTACCGTTTGCGCGATCAAAGAGGCGAGCGGCCTCTTCTGCGAGATCGGCGGCGGGATCCGCGATATGGCGGCGGCGGAAAAATACCTTTCCGTCGGGATCGACCGCGTGATACTGGGCACCGCGGCGGTGGAGGACGAGGCGTTTCTGGCGGCCGCGGTAGAGAAGTACGGCGGCAGGATCGCCGTCGGCGCCGATATCAAGGACGGCTTCATCGCCGTAAAAGGGTGGCTTAAAACCTCCGCTCTCACGGCGGACGCTTTCTTCGCAAAGATGCAGTCGCTGGGCGTGCGAACCGTGATCTGCACCGATATCAGCAAAGACGGCGCGATGCGCGGCGCGAACCACGCGCTGTATAAAGAACTGAGCGGGAAGTATCACGTGAACATCACGGCCTCCGGGGGCGTTTCCTCATTGGAGGACGTAAAAAAACTCTCCGCCATCGGCATGTACGCCGCCATCATCGGCAAGGCGTATTACATCGGCGCGGTGAAGCTGAGAGAGGCGGTGGCTCTGGCGCAATGCTGACAAAACGCATCATTCCCTGTCTGGACGTGCGAAACGGCAGGGTGGTAAAGGGCGTCAATTTCGAGGGGATCCGCGACGTGGATTCCCCTGTGGAGCTGGCGAAATACTACAGCGCCGCGGGCGCGGACGAGCTGGTGTTTTACGATATCACCGCTTCGGTTGAGGAACGGAAGATTTTTACCGATATTCTGTGCGAAGCCGCGAAGAGCGTGTTTATCCCCCTCACCGTGGGGGGCGGCATCAACACCGTGGATGATTTCGACCGGGTGCTGAAATGCGGCGCCGATAAGGTGAGCGTGAATTCCGGCGCGATCAAAAACCCGGATCTCATCTATGAGGCCGCAAAAAAATACGGGTCCCAGTGCGTGGTGCTCAGTGCGGATGTGAAACGCGTGGACGGCGTTTTCAGGGTGTTCGCCCGGGGCGGCCGTGAGAATACGGGGCTCGACGCGCTCGAATGGCTGCGCCGCGGTCAGGAAAACGGCGCGGGCGAGATCGTGCTGAATTCCATTGATACCGACGGCGTGAAGCGGGGCTTCGATATCGAAATGCTGCGTGCCGTGTGCGAGGTTGTCAGCATTCCGGTGATCGCCTCCGGCGGCGCGGGCAAAGCCGAGGATTTTATCACGCTGTTCAAAACGCTGCCCGGGGTGGACGCGGGCCTCGCCGCCTCCATCTTCCACTTCGGCGAGGTGAAGATCCGCGATCTGAAGCGGCTGATGAAAGAGAACCGGATTCCGGTAAGACTGTAAATTGGGATTTGTCGCTCGGTTATTCGATGCCGGAACACGCCGTCGTGCCGATTTACACATCGGATCTGAAGATGTTTTCGGTTTATTCGTAGGGGCGG
>JAFRSZ010000043.1 GCA_017439205.1 Clostridia bacterium | reverse complement strand
TTGCGTATAAAACGTTTCCTTCTCAATAACGTAATAATGAAGGAAAAGGTACGCGGGGCGTCGGGACGCCGCCCCCTACGGAGAAATCCTGAACAGTGCGCTAAATTCCAATTTATTTCCTGCTTCCCTGCTGCGTCGGGCCGTAGTTCGCCGCGCCGGTATACTCCACGTCCTCGGGAGAGGGATACACTTTGGGCACGCTCAGGTCGCGCTGGTACAGCCGCACGTGTTCGCCGGGAGGATCGAGCTTCACCACGTCGCAGCCGCGGGTAAACACCGTGTAATCGGTACCGCGCACGTGTTCGCTGTGGGTCTGCGTTTCAATGTTGAAGGTCAGCTCCAGCGTGTCTCCGGGGGCCGTGTCGGCAACCAGAACGCCGTTTTCGATGGGCGCGTCGATCCGATCGCCGTTTTTCAGTATATTCGGAACGCCCATCCACGCATACAGGCGGAAACCCGCCCTGCCGCCGTTTTTCAGCGTAAGCGAAACGCGCCCCTCGTTCGGGATCTCGGAAGTCAGCCGATAGCAGGCGGTATCTTTATCCAGCGGGATGTTCACGGTGAGCACGCCGTTTTCGGTGGTCACGGCGTCGTCCCACACGGTTTTCAGCGCAACGGGGGCGGTGCCCACGCAGCATCCGGCGATGGAGCGGAAGCGGGTGAGCGAAATGGAATTCGGCTCGCTGCCGCCGGTGAAGCCGCCGCGCATGCGCTTGTCGATATCGCGGTAGGTGATGCCGTCGCCGTCCGGCAGGGTGTTGTCGCACGTGACATAGCCGGTGTAGCGCACCTGGTTTTCCATCAGCTGGTTGCGGGCGAAACGGTTCATCACGTCCCAGTATTCGGTATAACCGCACTGTATCAGCTCATGCGCGCCCACGATCATATCCTTGATGCAGCAGGTCTCGCAGTGCTCTTCCTCAATGGGGTGCCACTGGGCGTATTCCGGCAGCCAGCCGAACGAGGAGGAAAGCGAAAGAGCGTAATCGTAGATGCCCTTGCCCTTCTCGATATAGTTTTTGTCGTCCGTGAGGCGGCCGAGCTTGATGATGCCGGCGGCGAACCACACGGCGGAATGCACGTGGCCGAAAAACTCCATGCGGTAGTTGAAATAGCGCGATACGCCCAACAGGTGGTTTGCGAGGCCCTTCGCCAGGTCCAGCGCCACCTCGTCGCCCTTCAGCTCCCAGCGGCGCACCAGCGCCAGCAGCGAAACGGCGTTGCGGATCGGCTGTTCGCCGCGCCCGGTGTGGCGGGTGAGATCGAAGCCGCCGTATTTCAGGTACACGTCGTTCGGGAATTCGTACACCGGCACCGGCTCTTCACTGTCGCCGCTCCAGAACGTGCGCACCTTGCGCTCGATCACAAGCGACCGCATGCCCCGCACCAGCTCGGCGGTGCGCATCTCGGCAAGCTCGTCGTCCGGGTATTCCTCGGTGATCAGGTTCATCGCGGGCAGAATGTAGCCCATCTCGTGAAAGGATGCGTGCACCGTGTGGGTCCACGGGTAGGGCTCGCAGAAGCGCAGCCCGTGCTCGCCCCAGCTCTTCATCAGGTGCCGCCTCAGGCTCTGCTTTACCTCGTCCCCTTCTTTCGTGCCGAGGATATCCATGCAGCAGCAAAGCCCCTCATACCACGAGCCAACCAGCTCGGCGTCGTCCACACGGCAGTGGGCGGCCTCGGCGGGCTTCTTGTTGGGAAGCAGAAGCCAGTAAGGCAGGTTGTCGTAAGCGGGGTCCACCATGTGGGTGATGTAATGGTGCACCAGCCGCGCGCTCTCGGTCAGATTGAATTTCTCGTACATAAGCGTTATTTTTCCTCCATGTCAAAAAAGATCAGACCGATCTTCCAGCCGGTATCGTCCAATACGGTGGCCATCCCCACCGAAACGGAATCTCCCTCCGTGTCGGAGCCGGGATATATGGTAAGCGTGATGTTCGAAGCGTGCAGCTTCAGGATATCGGGGATCTGATAATCGGGGAAATCCGATAAAACGTCGTCAAAGGCGTCCTTGCGCCCCTGTTCGGTGGTAAGATCAAAGGTCTCGCCGTCTTCAACCGTGTAGGAAAGACGGAAATCGGCAATACCTTTATCAGCAAGGCTTTTATTGAACCCGGCAAAGAATTCGTCCACCGACGCGTTATCGCAAATAATATATCTTGACGCGGCAAAAAAGTCGGCGTTCTTTCCTCTTTCTACCAGGTCGGCAAACACGGGGTCGATCACGGCCTTCAGCTCGCCTGCGGCGCCTTTTTCGAGGGCGCTTACAAAGCGGTCAAAAAGCTTGTCGGGCTGTTCATCGGCGGGCGCGGCAGTCTCAGTCGCCGCATCGGTGACGCCTTCGGTTGTTGAGGTATTGCTGCCGCTCTCGGCAACGTCGGAAGCGTCGGAAGTACCGGGGCTGTCGGTAGAGGGAACGGGCGGTTCCTGCCTGCCGCAGGCGGCAAAGCTCAGCATACCCACGGTAAGCACGAGCGCAAGGATCAGAAAGAATACGGCGTGTTTTTTCATTACAAAACTCCTTTCCGGTTTTGCGCGCCGGAAAACGGTCGTCCCGCCCGGCGGTTCACAGTATCATCATACCATATCTCCGCCCCGGAAAACAAGTGCAAAAACGGTCAAAAAAATTTTTTGGACGACCGCAAATAATTAAGGCTGTTTTAAGCAAACCCGTATATACTTTGAAATGTAAACAGTTGACAGCTACCTCGTTTTTCTTCATAAATTATCTCCTCAAAGCGATCGCACCGTGGGAAACCACGGTGCGGTTGCTTTTTGCGGGGATCGCTTCAAATTACAGTTTGTCGGGCGGTTTGAACCACCTCACCGTAGGGGGCGGCGTCTCGACGCCCCGCCGTATATTATTAGAAACCATTATCTAAAGAGAATTCCCAATGCAATCGTTTGCAGATGATCATTTCGTGTTTTATTTGCGGG
>JAFRSZ010000007.1 GCA_017439205.1 Clostridia bacterium | reverse complement strand
ACGGTCATGCAGCAGAATACGCGCCCGCCCTCCGAAAAGCCGACAAGGATATCCTCCTCGGCCTGCCGCTGCGCCTCGTGATCGTCGGGCTCGTTTTCCGGCGCGCCCGGAGCGGTAAAATCGGAACGCTCCCGCGCTTCGCTTGATTGGTTTTTCATAATTCAGGCTCCTTTTTCGTTTCAAATTTCAGTTTATCGCACCGATCGTGCGCACCTGCTCCCGTTTTTCTTTAGTATTTGCAGATAACGTGCGCTGAAACATCCTGCAATAAATTTTTATGAAAAAAATAGACGCATTCAATTGACAATGCGGCTTTTTATGGTTTATTATATAATATATTTAATAATGAGGTAGAAATATGGGTTATACGTTAGCGCAAAAAATCATAAAGAACCACCTTGTATGCGGCGAAATGGTCCCCGGCAAAGAGATCGGTCTGCGCATCGACCAGACGCTCACCCAGGACGCCACGGGCACGATGGCGTATCTGCAGTTTGAAGCCATGGGCATAGAGCGCGTCAAAACCGAGCTCAGCGTGGCATATATCGACCACAACACGCTGCAGAACGGCTTCGAGAACGCGGACGACCACAGATTCATCCAGTCGGTGGCGCTCAAACGCGGCATCCGTTTTTCCCGTCCCGGCAACGGCATCTGCCATCAGGTGCATCTTGAACGCTTCGGCGTGCCGGGCAAGACCCTTCTGGGGTCGGACAGCCACACCCCCACCGGGGGCGGCATCGGCATGCTTGCGATGGGCGCGGGCGGGCTGGACGTGGCCGTGGCCATGGGCGGCGGCACCTATTATATCCCGATGCCCACCATCGTGAAGATCGAACTGAAAGGCAGGCTGCGCCCGTGGGTGGCGGCGAAGGATATCATTCTCGAGGTACTGCGCATCATGACCGTAAAGGGCGGCGTAGGCAAGATCGTGGAATACTGCGGCGAAGGCGTGAAAAGCCTTTCGGTACCGGAGCGCGCCACCATCACCAACATGGGCGCAGAGCTCGGCGCAACCACCTCGATCTTCCCGTCGGACGAAATCACCCGCGCGTTTCTGAAGGCGCAGGGCCGCGAAGACGATTTTACGCCCCTTTCTGCGGACGAGGACGCCGTATACGACGAAGAGATCACGATCGACCTCTCAACCCTCAAACCGAACGCGGCGATGCCCCACATGCCCGACAAGGTGAAAACCGTTGAAGAGATCGGGCCCATCAAAATCGACCAGGTTTGCATCGGCTCCTGCACCAACTCTTCTCTTTACGATATGATGAAGGTCGCCGCCATCCTCAGGGGCAAGACCGTGGCTCCCACCGTGAGCCTTTCCATTGCGCCCGGCTCCAAGCAGGTGCTTACGATGCTTGCCGAAAACGGCGCGCTGGCGGATATGATCGCCGCCGGTGCGAGGATCCTCGAAAGCGCCTGCGGCCCGTGCATCGGCATGGGGCAAAGCCCCAATTCCGGGGGCGTTTCGCTGCGCACGTTCAACCGCAACTTTGAAGGCCGTTCCGGCACCGCCGACGCGGGCATCTACCTTGTGAGCCCTGAAACGGCAGCGTTAAGCGCGGTCACCGGCGTACTGACGGACCCCACCACCCTCGGCGATATGCCCGACTTCGCTTTGCCCGAACGCTTTTTGATCAACGACAATATGGTGCTGCTGCCAGACGCCCCCGCCGACGCGGCAAAGAGAGAGATCCTGTACGGTCCGAACATCAAGGCCGTGCCCACCGGCAAACCGCTGGAGGATACCGTTTCCGGCGAAGTGCTGCTGAAGGTGGGCGACAACATCACCACCGACCATATCATGCCCGCGGGCGCAAAGATCCTGCCCTACCGCTCCAACGTGCCCTATCTTTCGCAGTTCTGCTTCGGGGTTTGCGACAAAACCTTCCCCGAGCGCGCAAAAAAGGCCGGCGGCGGCATGGTGGTGGGCGGCGCGAATTACGGTCAGGGTTCCTCGCGCGAGCACGCTGCGCTGGTGCCGCTGTATCTGGGCGTGAAGGCCGTGATCGCCGTTTCGTTCGCCCGCATGCACAAGGCGAACCTGATCAATTCCGGCATTCTGCCGCTCACGTTCAAAGATCCGGCGGATTACGACCTGATCGCGCAGGGCGATGAAATAGAATTGAAAGATATCAAAAACGCTGTGATTTCCGGCGCGGACGCGATCCTTGTTGATAAGACCGCGGGCAGAGAGATCCCGCTGAAAACCGGCTTCTCCGAGCGCGAGATCGGCATCCTTCTTGCGGGCGGAAAACTCAACTACACGGCGCAGAACAGATAACAGAGCGGAAAGCGGAAATAATTCGGAATGCGGAATTCGGAATTCGGAATTAATTGATCCACTGTTCATTTGAATTCATTTTTTATCATACATCATCATTCATTTTTCATCATTCATCGAAACAACTCCGGAGGTATTAATAAATGTACGAAAAGCAGATCGAAGCGGCGGCTGAACACTTCAAAGCGCTTCTCGCGCGCCAGCTCGAAAGAAACGAAAGAATCAAATCGCAGGGCGATTTCAAAGATTACGGCAAGCTCGGCAAGATCGTGATCGGCGTATGCGGGGGCGACGGCATCGGCCCCGTGATCACGAAGCAGTCGGCTGACGTGCTCGCGTTTTTACTCAAAGACGAGGTTGCCGCGGGCAAAATCGAATTCAGAACCATCGACGGCCTTACGATCGAGAACCGCATCGCCCATATGAAGGCCATCCCGGACGACGTGCTCGAAGAGCTCAAAAAATGCGACGTCATCTTAAAGGGCCCCACCACCACCCCGCAGGCGGGCGACGGCCGCCCGAACATCGAGAGCGCGAACGTTGCGATGCGAAAAGCGCTTGATTTGTTCGCAAACGTGCGCCCGGTGCGCATCCCCGAAGAGGGCATCGACTGGACATTCTTCCGTGAGAATACCGAAGGCGCCTATGCCGTGGGCAGCGACGGCGTGAACGTGACCGACGAAGTGGCGTTCGATTTCGTTGTGACCACCACCGAGGGCAGCGAGCGCATCGCGCGGCTGGCGTATAATTACGCCCGGGCAAATCATAAAGACCGCGTTTCGATCATCCAGAAGGCCAACGTAATCAAGACCACGGACGGCAAATTTTTGAACCTGTGCAAAGAGATCGGCAAGGAGTACCCCGAGATCACCACCGACGAATGGTATATCGACATCACCACCGCCAAGCTGATCGACCCCAAGCGCCGCAAGGATTTCAAGGTGTTCGTGCTGCCGAACCTCTACGGCGACATCATCACCGACGAAGCCGCTGAATTCCAGGGCGGCGTGGGCACCGCCGGCAGCGCAAATATCGGCAAGAAATACGCGATGTTCGAGGCCATCCACGGCTCCGCCCCCAGAATGGTGGAGGAAGGCCGCGCGCAGTACGCGGATCCGTGTTCCATGCTGCGCGCCAGCGCGATGCTGCTGTCGCATATCGGCTACGTGAAAGAGAGCGAGGCGCTCGACAAGGCGCTCGATATCTGCATGGCGAGCGGCGAATACAAGATCACCGGCAGAAGCGACGGCTGCACCTGCTCCGAATTCGGCGAATACGTGAAACGCACGCTCAAAACCCTGACCGCGCAATGATTCAAAAAAGAAAGGACGTACCGGGGCTCTCCCCTTACGTTGGGACCGTATAAATGAAAGCTGCAAATGAAATATCGTCTTCCGTGATCGGAAGGCTGCCGCGTTATTACCGTTTTTTATGCGAGCTGCGCAGCGCCGGCGCAGAGCGCATCTCCTCCGGCGAGCTGTCGAAACGCATGGGGCTTACCGCGTCGCAGATCAGGCAGGATTTCAACTGCTTCGGCGGCTTCGGCCAGCAGGGCTACGGCTATAACGTGGAACAGCTCAAGAACGAAATGGCGATGATCCTGGGACTGAACACCCCGAAAAAGGCCATACTGATCGGCGCGGGCAACCTCGGCAGAGCCGTGGCCGCGCAGATGCGCTTTGACGACATGGGTTTTCACCTGATCGGCATTTTCGATATCGACGAGACCTATCAGGGGCTCAAGATCAAAGGCATACCGATCCGTACCGACCGGGAGCTGTATCCGTTCTGTTCCGAGCACCGTCCCGAGATGGCAATTTTGTGCCTGCCGCAGAGCAAAGCGCCGGCCGTTGTGGACGAACTGATCCTGCTGGGGATCGACAGCTTCTGGAATTTCTCGCATTACGACATCCACGGGAAATACCCCGGCGCAAACGTAGAGAACGTGCATCTGAGCGATTCGCTGATGACGCTCTCGTATAAGATCAAGAATTCTGAAAGCAGGTGAAAGTATGCTGAAAATCGTAAGCCTTGATATCGTGGATCTTCTTTCATTTCCGTCGGGCATACTGTTCGTACTGAAAGAAAACCTTGAAAACGGCGCTGTAAAGGTCTCTTTTTACAGCTTTGATATCGCGACAAAGTCCATAGCGTCCGTTACCAAAAACGCCTATCTGCTCACAAAATTCGGAGCGGCCTACACCCCCATCGCGAAGCAGCTCGGCGATTACGTATCGTGCGATACGGCGAAGCTCTGGAACGGCAATACCTTTATCATCTATTCCACCGGCGAGATGGGCATCTTCGACGATACTGGCGCCCTCGTGCGCACCGGCGACCTGATGTACAACGGCGCCCCTGCAAGAGACGTGGCGGTGGATAACAACTTTATCTGGAGCGCCGTGCCCTCAAAGAATCTGATCGTGAAATATTCGCTGCTGCAGAACCGCGTTGTGATGCGCATCGGCGGCGATAACTCCACCACGTTTGTGAACCCCGTTGCCGTGGAGGAATACGACGGGTACCTCTACGTCTGCTGCAAGGATATGCGCAAAATAAAGCGCGTGCGCCTGAGCGATTTCACCGTGGACGAATATAAGGAATTCGACGAACCGATCTTCAAGTACCTGCGCGTGGGCAGCTACGAGTTCGCAGTACTGGAATCGGGCGTGTATATGCTTTAAATCAGAGCGGAGAAATATATAATTCGGAATGCGGAATGCGGAATTTCGGAAAACACTTCGTGTTTTGATTATAGAAAGAATCGGCGGGAGCGTATTTATTCAGTTCATTTCCAACTCCTGATTACTGATTCGGGATTTTTCATTCACAATTTCCGGCACTTAATTAATAATTCCGCATTCCGCATTCCGAATTCCGCATTTTATACAGGAGGAGGGGGCCCCATGACCTTAAAGTCTACCCTGATGGATTCTGCCGCCGTAGGCAGAGCGCTCAGGCGCATCTCGTTTGAAGTGATCGAAAAGAACCGCGGCGCAAACGACCTTTGCATCGTGGGGATCCGCCGCCGGGGCGTGTGCATCGCCAGAGAGCTGCAGAAAAACATCGCCGCGACCGAAGGCATCACCGTGCCCGTTGGCGAGCTGGACATCACCTTTTACCGGGACGACCTCTCGGAGAAGCAGAAGGAGCCCACGCTCAACAATACCGATATCCCCTTCGATATCACCGATAAAACCGTGATCCTCACCGACGACGTGATCTTTACCGGCCGCACCGTGCGCGCGGCCATCGACGCGCTGTTTTCCCTCGGCAGGCCAAAGGCCATTCGCTTCGCGGCGCTGGTGGACAGAGGCCACAGAGAGCTGCCGATCAAGGCCGATTACGTGGGCAAAAACGTGCCGACCTCGCTGAACGAAGTGATAAAGGTCACCTTCCCCGATTACGATAACGTGGAGCCCTCGGTGCTTCTGTTCTCCAAAAACAATTGATTGAAAAAAATGTTGTACAAATGACAGGCGACGGTTCCCTGTCTTTTTTTATGCCCCGGGAAGAAAGCGGCAAACTGCAATTTGAACTCATCCGCGTCTCATGCCACCCCGGTTTATTCCGGGTGTTCCCGTTTGTTCCCGTCTGTTCCCGTTTTTGTTCCCGTTTATAAATGCCGGAATTCCTTTATATATCAACAAATCTTTATAAATGTTCCCGTTGTTCCCGTTTTTTTTCATATCATATATTATAAGCGTTTCAGAGGTATGTATTTTCTGCCGGGAACAACGGGAACAACGGGAACATTTTCAGAATCATTATGGTTCGTATGATCGGAGAATTCCTTTTTCTGTTTCGGTTTCTTCTTCACACGCATCTTCAGAATCGGCCGCCTGTTTTATCACGACGCATCTCACATTCCGGCTGCCGATGCGCACCTTCTTTTTTGTTTGGTTCTCTCCCGTCTGCAGCATGCCTTCTCTTGCTGCGTAGCTGAGCACCGCCTTCGGATCGTAGCCGCCGTCGCGCATCAGCTTATCGAACACCGTGCCGATCACGGCGGTATACTCCCCTTTCGGCTTACCCCAGATCTCATAATTCTGATACGGGCTTTTATTCTCGGGGAATTTCGCCGGGTTGGCGGCGATCATATCGAACAGATAGTTCACGCCCTGCGCCTCCCGGCATACGTCGGCGTCCTTCAGAAGCAGTTCGGCGGCGGTATCGTAAGAGATCGGCGGGATCGTCCCCTCTTTATCCAGCACCGAAAAGAGCGCGAGATCGTCCGCGGTGAGCAGCACCGCCATCGCAAAGGCCTGTTTGCCGGTAACGCCTCTTTCGAGCAGCTCTTCAAGGTGTTTCGTATACAACTCCTCAAGCACGCCCCGCCTCTGCTTCACCAGTTGCACGAAGCGGTAGCCCGCGAAGCCGTAATTGTTCTGCATGCTGCGCACAAGGGACGCGAAATCGTCGGTGATAGGCTCGGTCAGTTCCAGTTCAAGGCTCCGGTTCATCGCGCCGCCGCCCGAAAGCTCGCTGTTCAACGGCCGTTCGCCGGTGGTAATGAAGATATTGTTCCAGGTGTTCTGTTTTCTGAGGCCGCCGTCCTTTGCGCCGCGTGTCCTGCCCGTGCCCGCCGTGAGCAGATATACCGTCTGCTGAAAATCGCTTCGTCCCATGGCGGAAAGGATCTGCAGCTCGTCGATACACACAGGCAGATGGTGCAGAAAGGCGGCGGTGGTTTCCAGCCCCACGGCGGTGGCGTTGAAGGTCCCTATGAGCTTTCCGGGCCGCGGATCGCCCCATACGCCTGCGGCAAGCTGCAACAGCACCGTTTTGCCGAGCCCCGTTTTGCCCCATACATGCACGAAGAACGGCTGAAGCTGCAATAGCGGCACCAAAACGGAGGCAAAGGACGCGTCCAGCACCAGCCGCGCCGTGAGGTTCTTTTCGATCAGCGGCTTTACGGCAGCCACCCAATTCTCTTCAAATCCGATCGGGCGCACCGCCTTCGCTTTTTCGGCAAACGCCTGCTCGGCGTCGATCTCTATGTTATCGTCATACGGCGCGAAACGGTCGGAATACGGCGAGAGCCATCCGAGGCGCGACAGGCAGAAATCTGTTTTCAATATGCCGTCGTTCTCGTAATATATGCGCGAAAGATACGTTGAAAGCGCCCGCGCGTTTTCGTTGGTGACCGCCACGCCCATATCCGCAAGCTCCAGTATCGCGGTTGACGAAGCAAGCTTCGCCCGCGGCAGACAGCAGGTTTCCCACCGGCCCGAGGCGTTGAACGCGATCTTCATGCGCACGGTGAGATCGTCCGCGTTTCTGAGCTGCCCCACCGGCATGATCGGATGGATGCACACAAGCTGCCCGTTTTCGGTACGCACGCCGCGGTCGGTGCATTCGTACCCGGGGCAGAACAGCGTTTCGGGCTGATCGGTGAACGCGGTGCGCGGCGGCGAATAGGCCCTTTTTTCCGGTTTGTTCTTTCCGTTGTTTTCTCTTTCCCTCTCCAAAAAAATACCTCCTGCAATTCTCCGGCACAGGCCGGTTTTTCAATTACAGGTGTATTTTACACGATTCAAAATTTTATTTCTCCCCCAAACGGGCGATTTTTAAAAAATATTTTTACAATTTGGGAATCAGAAGGCAATGGGAGTAAAATAAGGGGCTGTAAAAAAAGAACGCCCGTTTTCAGGGCGTTCTATCGTATGGGAACCGTTTATTTTTTCTTCGCCTTTTTGGGCTCGTCGGGGATATCGACCTCGCTCATGCTCTTCACATGCTCCGAAATGGAGGAGGGCTCGTCCTCTTTGAGCTTGCCGTTGTTCACGATCAGGTTGGTGATGATGCCGACGATCAGAGCGGTGGCAAGGGCGGTGATGGTAAGCAGGGGGCCGCCGGTAAGAGCGTTTTTGCCGAAATTCAGGGTCATGCCGCCGATGCCGACAACGAGGATCGCGGAAACCACGAACAGGTTCTTGTTCTCGCCAAGGTCCACACGCTTGAGCATCTGCAGACCGGAAACCGCGATGAAGCCGTACAGAGCGATGCACGCGCCGCCCATGACGCACTTCGGAATGGAGTTGATCAGGGCCACGAAGGGGGTGAAGAAGCTTAGCAGCATGCAGCCGATGCCCGCCACGCCGATGGTGCGGATGGAAGCGTTGCCGGTGATGGCCACGCAGCCGATGGATTCGCCGTAAGTGGTGTTGGCAGCGCCGCCGAAGGTCGCGCCCACGATGGAGCCGAGGCCGTCGCCCATCAGGGTCTTATCGAGGCCGGGATCGGTGATAAGGTCTTTATTGATGATGTTGCCGAGGTTCTTATGGTCGGCGATGTGCTGGGCAAGCTCAACCACGGCGATCGGTACGAAGATCATGGCGATATTCGCGATGGCAGCGCCGTCGATGGGCGCATACTGGCCGTTGGTCTGGATGGCCTTCAGGAAGAAGAACTTGGGATAATCAACAATGGAGGTAATGCCGAAGGGGCTGAACGCGGCCTTGAAGGAATCAAAGGAGAGGATCTGAAGGGCTTCGATGGAAGCGGCGTTGCCGATCAGGGTGAGGATCAGGGCAAGCACGTAACCGGCGCCGATGCCTACGATGAACGGGATCAGCTTCATGCCCTTGGTGCCCTTGATGGAGGCGACCACGATCATCAGGAAGGTGAACACGCCCACGAGGATCGTAACAAGGCTGTAGTCTGCGGGATCCACGGAACCGTTCTGCATAGCCCAGCTCGTGGCGGTGCCGGAGAGCGAAAGACCGATCAGGGTAACGATGGGCCCGATGATCACGGCGGGCATCAGCTTATTGACCCAGCCGGAACCGCTGAATTTGATGACGACGGCGATGAGCACATATACAAGACCGGCAAACAGAACGCCGATCAGCATGCCCCAGTAGCCGTAATTCTGCAGAAGGCAAGCTTCATACGCGCCGAGGAAGGTGAAGGAAGAACCGAGGAACACGGGGCTCTTTTTTCTGGAGCACAGAATGTAAACAAGCGTACCGATACCGGCGCCGAACAGCGCGGCGGCAGGATCCGCAACGATGTTATAACCCTCTTCCGTGGCATAGCTTGATACAAGCATCGGAACGAGCAGGGTCGCGGCCATGATGGCGATCATCTGCTGGAAAGCGAAAACGACGGTTTTGCTCCATGCGGGCCTGTCTTGAACGTCATAGATGAGTTTCATACGTATTTATCTCCCTTTTTCTTTTTCAAAACACAAAAAAATACCTGCCATACTGTGTTGGCAGGGTAACCCAAGGCGAAAATATAGTGCATCGTTTACCATCTTGCCAATCTCTCTGTATTGGATTAAAGATCTTCTGTGCTTTGTTAGTAATAGAATAGCACATTTCGTGCGCCGCGTCAACCGGAAATCGCAAAAAAAAGGAACCAAAGAACGGTTCCCCTTTTTGTTGGTTTTTGT
>JAFRSZ010000042.1 GCA_017439205.1 Clostridia bacterium | reverse complement strand
TGCTGGATATGGCCGAGATCTGCACGCTGGGCGCGGATCTCGCCGCCGAGCTGGGCGATAAAGATACCGAGACCTTCCTGCGCCCCTTCGGGCAGCTCTGGGAAACCGCCTACGATGAAGGAACCGGCCTTCTGAAGTCCGACACCGGCTACTACGAGGGCACGCTGTACAACTATTCCTTCCGCCAGATGGCGGATATGGACGCCCGTATCGCGCTGGCGGGCGGCAAAGAGCGCTTCGTGCAGCTTCTGGACCGCTTTTTCGGCTACGGCGCGCCCGAAACCGTGCAGCCCACCGATCCGAACGATTACGCCCCCGTTGCCCGGGGCATGAAGCTCGGCAGGTTCGAGGGCTTCAACAACGAATCCGATACAGAAGCGCCATGGTCCTATATTTACGCCGGGCGGCAGGACCGCACCTGCGAGGTGGTACGGGCCGGCATGAAATATATGTTCACAACGGGCCGCGGCGGCATCCCCGGCAACAACGACACCGGCGCGCTCTCGTCCTATTACGTGTTCGCGGCGGCGGGGCTCTTCCCTGTGGCGGGGCAGGATCTGTTCCTGCTGGGCTCGCCGTTCGTGAAGAAGGCGGAGCTCGATCTTTTCAACGGGAACGCCCTTACCGTGCTCGCCCCCGAAACGGACGACGAACATATCTACGTAAAAAGGGTCGCGTTCAACGGCAAGGTCCTGCCGGATTCCCGTATTTCCGCAAAGGAGCTTCTCTCCGGCGGCACGCTGGAATTTGAGATGAGTAAAACCGTATGAAAGAATTCGTGATCGAAAAAAACGACGCCGGACAGCGCGTGGATAAATTCATCACCAAAGCCGTGCCGCTGCTGCCGCAGAGCCTGCTGTATAAGTATATCCGCACGAAACGCATCAAGCTCAACGGCAAACGCACCGAGATCTCCGCGCGGCTGAACGAGGGCGACGCGCTGCAGCTTTATATCAACGACGAGTTCTTTGCCCCCGCGAAAGATTCCTACGATTTCCTGCGGGCGGGCAAACAGCTCGATATTCTCTACGAGGATGAAAACGTGCTGCTGCTCGATAAGAAGGCGGGGCTCCTGAGCCACCCGGACGAGGGCGAGTATAACGATACGCTGATCACCCGCGTGCAGCGGTACCTCTACGAAAAGGGTGAGTACGACCCCAAAGCGGAGGCCTCCTTCGCCCCGGCGCTGGTCAACCGGATCGACCGCAACACCGGCGGTATCGTGATCGCCGCCAAAAACGCCGAGGCTCTGCGCATCCTCAACCAGAAGCTCAAAGACCGCGAGATCAGAAAATTCTATCTCTGCGTGGTGATCGGCCGCCCGCCGAAGCCCGCCGATACGCTCACGGCATACATGACGAAGGACGAAAAAAAGAATAAGGTCACGGTGTACGACGCGCCCGTGCCCGGCGGGAAAACGATGGTAACGCGCTACACGGTGCTCGAAAGCGCAAAGGGGCTTTCTCTGTGTGAGGTGGAGCTGCTTACCGGGCGCACGCACCAGATCAGGGCGCACATGGCGCATATAGGCTGCCCGCTGCTGGGCGACGGCAAATACGGCGCCAACGCGCTGAACGCGAAGTTCGGCGGCTACAAAAAGCAGTTTCTGTATTCGTATAAAACGGAATTTGCCTTCACCTCCGGCGCCGGGCCGCTGGATTACCTGAAGGGCCTTGCGGTGCAGGCCGAAAACGTGTGGTTCGCCGAAAACTTCCCGGATGAGATCATCTTATAAAAAAGGAGTGCCGTTATGAAACGTATTCTCAGCCTGATCCTCATGCTGGCCCTTGTCTGTGCCGCGCTGCCTGTATTTGCGGCGGAGCAGCCGGATCTGGTCCTTGCCGTGGCGAGCGACCTGCACTATAACCTGCCGGAGGAAAGCCTTACGTTTTATACTTCCGATCCGGTGTTCGGCTACGCAAACCGCCGCGCCGCGATGGAGAACGAGAGCGGCTTTATCATCGACGCTTTCCTTTCGGACTGCGAACGGCACCGCCCCGATTACGTGCTGATCTCCGGCGACCTGGCCGATAACGGCAGAAGCACGCCTCAGGAGCACCTTGCCGTGCGCGACAGGCTGCTGGCGTTTGAGGAAAAAACCGGCGTCGAGGTGTTCGTGATCAACGGCAACCACGATCTCGGCGCGGGCAGCGCCACCGATATTGAAGATTTCAAAAAAATCTATAAAGACCTCGGCTACGACCACGCCCTTTCCATGCGGGCGGAGGATTGCTCCTACACCGCCGATCTGGGCGAAAAATACCGTCTGATCGCGCTGGACAGCTGCGACCCAACGGTTTCCACTGCGGACGGCATGACCGCCGAAAAGATCGCGTGGGTGCTGAAGGAGGCAAAGGCCGCGAAGGCCGACGGCAGGAGCCCGATCCTGATGATGCACCATAACCTGCTGGATCACCTGCCCGCGCAGCGCATCCTGAGCCGCAATTTCATCGTAAAGGCGCATCTCACCACCGCCGAGCTGTTTGCGGACGCAGGCATCCGCGTGGCGCTCACCGGACACGAGCACTGCTCCGACGCGGCGGGGCATATCTCGGCGTTGGGGAACCGCATCTGTGATTTCGCCACCACGTCGCTCACGATGTACCCGCTTTCTTACCGGCTGTTCACGTTCGGCGAACGGGAGATCTCCTACGCAGCCCGGCAGATCGGAAGCATCGATACCGCCGCGCTTGCCGCCGCCGTGCCCGGGTATACGGAGCCGATCCTCTCCGCGATGGAATCGGATCTCTCCGCTTTCTCAAAGCAGTTTCTGAAAAAGGGCGTGCAATACCGCCTCACGCTGCAGCTCGACGCCGAAAGATCCGGTCTCAGGCAGGGCGGCGCCCTGTATACGCTGCTGGATTCCGTTTACGGCAGGCTGAAGGAGCTGCTGGAAATGCCGCTGTACGGCGAGGGCAGCGTTGCCGGGCTCGCGGCGGAGTACAATATCACGATCCCCGAAACGCCGTATGAAACGGGCTGGGATCTTGCCACGGAATTCGTCGCCGCCCATTACGCGGGCAGCGAGGCCTTTGATCTGCGCGGCCCGGAAATCACCGCCCTGCTGCGTCTGGCGAGCCTGATCCTGAAAAACGTCCCGGCCGACGCGCTGGAGTCCGCCCTGCCCGATTTTATGAAAGAGCTCTCCGGCGAGGGGCTTGAAAACGCGAAGACGCTGGCGCGCAGGACGCTCGGCGGCGTCCGTCCGGACGAGGTCTTTGTTGCCGCGCTGGTATCCGATCTTGTGTACGGCTTTACGTCGGACGACGCGCCGGACGACAACAACGGCGCGATCGAAGGGTACGGCGGCGCAAACCGTTTCTCGGCGCTCGCCGAACGGTTTGCCGCGTTCTTCCGGCGGCTCGCGACGATGTTTGGAAACTTTTTCAGCTTCTTCATCGGTTAACGGATGCTTCGTCTTCCGCCGGTTCCCCGTTGATCGGAGCGTATTCTTCTGTCAGTTTTCGGTCAGTGCGTTGATGGCGTTCAGCACGGTCTTTTTATCCGCGCTCCACAGGGGCGAGAGCAGGTCTTTTTTCGCGCCGTCACCGGTGAGCCGGTGCACCGCCACGTCCGGGGGCAGCATCGGCAGCAGTACAGAGAGGATGTGCAGGTATTCCTCCAGCGTAAGCGTTCTGAACTTGCCCGCGCGCCAGTCGTCGGCGAGGTCCGTGCCCTCCAATACGTGCAATAGCTGCAGCTTTACGCCGTTTACGCCGCACGCCAGCGCAAAGCGCAGGGTGCTTTCCATATCCGCTTCGGTTTCTCCGGGCAGACCTAAAATGATGTGCGCGATCACGTAGATCCCCTCTTCTCTCAGGGCTTTCACCGCGTCGGCGAACACCGCGTTTTCGTATCCCCGGCGGATGTACTTTACGCTCTCGGGCTTCGTCGTCTGCAGCCCGAGCTCCACCCACACGGGCTTGAGCGCGTTCAGCTCCCGCAGGAGCTGAATTTTTTCGTCTTCAAGGCAATCCGGCCGCGTGGCGACGCTCAGCACGTCGATATCCGGGCGGCTGATCACCGGCAGAAACTTCTCCCGCAGTACGTTTACCGGCGCGTAGGTGCCCGTAAAGCTCTGAAAGTAAGCGATATACCCGCCGTTTTTGTGTTTGTCCGCCACCCGGCGTTTTGCGTCTGCGATCTGTTCGTCGAGCGTTTTGCCCCGGGCGGCGAAATCGCCGGACCCCGCTGCGGAGCAGAAGATGCACCCGCGCGTGCCGAGCGTCCCGTCGCGCGTGGGGCAGGTAAAGCCCCCGTCCAGCGAGAGCTTGTAGAGTTTTTTGCCGAACGTCTTCCGGCAGTAGTCGTTTAAGGTCAGATAGTTCATAAAACAGGCAAAAAGCGATGAGCGGATGAATGATGAAAGATGAAAAATGAAAAATGAAAGATAAAAAATGAAGATCAAGCAGCAAGTATCAAGCAGCAAGCAGCAAGTAATGAGTAATTGAACACATTCCGAATGAAAAAATCTCTGCTCTCCGCTCTCATATCTCCGCTCTGAAAAATAATTCCGAATTCCGCATTCCGAATTAATCTCCGCTCTCCGCTCTCATATCTCCGCTCTGAAAAAAACTCCCGCTTCCTTCCTGATATTATATGCCGGTAAGATCAAACGCCGGCGTGTATTCCTCTTTTGCGGAAGAGAGCTCCTGAATGTACGCGTCGTCGCGGCCGAGCAGGCAGAGGTAATCGATCACGCGGTCGTATTCCGCCTGTGTCAGGCGGCGATTGAGGCTGGGTTCTTCCAGAGGGAAGGGCGGCGGGGTATACTGGCTCATCACGCTGAGCAGCGCGTTCTTTTCGGTGAACGCTTCCGTTAAAATATCGAGGCAGTCCAGCGTGTTTTCGATAAAGCCC
>JAFRSZ010000041.1 GCA_017439205.1 Clostridia bacterium | reverse complement strand
TGTTAAAGGACTGGGTCGTTCATCCTTTTTCAGGCAATTTTCGCTTATCGTCCCGGCCCTATTCACGAGCCGTGCTTGAACAAAGAATGACCAAAAGAACGACGAAGGAATACTGCTTGATTTTTGTCCGGATTTTGCTTGATTTATGCCCGCGCCCCGCAGCCCCGAAGGCCGCGATGATTGCCAGATAGATGCTAGATTTTTGCTTGAATATGGATGGCAAAGAAAGGATGATGCGTACCGGATTTTTAAGCGAGTGATGCCTGATTTTCTCGTGATTTTTGTCAGAAATAAATCTCCCGAATACCAAGTAATATCAATGGTTTTCGGCACTTTTTGCGCCGCCGGAAAGAGTTCATTTACTGCTCTTCCATTCCCCGAAAAAAGCACAAAAAAATCGACCTCACGCCGTCCTGAATCGGATCGTTACAAGGTCGATTTTGTCGTTATGATTTGGTTGTCTGAATGCTCAATGTCCCTTAACTTTAGTTGTTGGACATTGAAGCTGTTTTTCGGGAATCCCGTCCCATTATTCGGACTTTATCGCGCAATCCTCACACGCTGATCGAGGTTGCCCCAAATTGAGGTTTTGCAGAATGAGGATGGGTGCCCGGAAACAACAAGGCTTATTCGTATTCGATGGTGGCGCAGGGCTTGGGGGTGATATCGATCAGCACGCGGTTCACGCCCTTCACTTCGGCGGTGATGCGGGAAACGAGCTTCTTCATCAGATCCCACGGCAGCTCTTCCACGGTGGCGGTGATAGCGTCGCGCGTGTTGACGGCGCGGATGATCACGGGCCAGTCGAAGGTGCGCTTGCCGTCCTTGATGCCGGTGGATTTGAAATCCGGCACCACGGTGAAATACTGCCACACTTTGCCCTGCAGGCCGGCGGCGGCGAATTCTTCGCGCAGAATGGCGTCGGATTCACGCACGGCTTCGAGGCGGTCGCGGGTGATGGCGCCCACGCACCGCACGCCGAGGCCGGGGCCCGGGAAGGGCTGGCGCTCCACCATGCTGTCCGGCAGGCCGAGGGTGTGGCCCACCACGCGCACTTCGTCTTTATACAGAAGCTTTACGGGCTCAACGAGGTCAAAGTTCAGTTCGGGGGGAAGGCCGCCCACGTTGTGGTGCGCCTTGATGCCGTCCTGGCTCTCAAGGATATCGGGATAGATGGTGCCCTGCGCAAGGAAGCTGATGCCGTCGAGCTTGCCGGCTTCTTCGGCGAACACGTCGATGAATTCCTTGCCGATGATCTTGCGCTTGGTCTCGGGGTCGGAAACGCCCGCGAGCTTGTCGAGGAAGCGGTCCACCGCGTCCACGTAGATCAGGTTCGCGCCGAGCTCCTCGCGGAACACTCTGATCACCTGCTCCGGCTCGCCCTTTCTGAGCAGGCCGTGGTTCACGTGCACGCAGGTGAGCTGGCTTCCGATGGCCTTGATCAGAAGCGCCGCCACCACGCTGGAATCCACGCCGCCGGAGAGCGCCAGAAGCACCTTTTTATCGCCTACCTGGGCCTTGATCTCGGCGATCTGCTCGGCGATGAACGCCTCGGCGAGTTCTTTTGTGGTGATACGCTGCATCGTATCGGGTCTTACGTTGCTGTCCATATTTTTCCCTCCGTAATATTTATTGGAAAAATTTTATCATTCATATAAAGCGTTGTCAAGAATAAATTGCATTTTGTCGCGCTGTGCGCGACAGCCGTTCGCCGTTCGCCGTTCGTCCGTAGGGGGCGTCGGGACGCCGCCCCCTACGGAAGTATCTTGAACATCTCGACAAACTGAAATTTGAAAAAACACGTGCATTCCCGCGAAAAATGTGCTATCATCAATAAAAGAGGTGAGCAGGGTGAAGAAAAACAGCTTCAAAAAGTCCAATATCTGGTTTTACGCCGTGATCACGGCGCTAACGGCGGCCTCCGGCATCGTCATATTCGCGCGGGTGTTCCCGGTTTGGAACGTGATACCGTACTTCCTGAGCATGGCGATCCTCGCGCTTTCGGAGGGGATGCTTTTGTGGACGTACCGCAAAACGCGGGATTTGCCGCACGCGGCTCTCTCCGCGCTGCTGGGCGGGGTCGGTTTCCTGATCGCGGCGTTCGGCGCGGTGTTCCTGGTAAACAACGTGATTTTGCGCGCGATCCACGCGGATATCGCCGCGCTGGTCATGAGCGTTGTGTTCGCCCTGTTCTTTCTCACCGGGGCGGTGCTTACGGCGGTATGCTGCGTGCCGAAACGCCACGAGAAGGCTCTGGTGATCTCAGCGGCGGCGGCGATGCTCGCCTACGCCTGCTTTACGGCGCTCGGCCCCGTTTTGCCGGTACACTACGAACACCCGTATACCGAAAAGGTAACGGCAGCGGAGGTATCAAAAATGGAAGAGAAAAATATCCGCCTGATCGTGAACGCGGACGATTCGCACTGGTGGGGCTTTTTCAACGAGCTCGCCGAAAACGGGACCTTTGACGACGCCGATATGAACGCTTACGTGGACCAGTACGCGGGCACGGGCGTGACCGATATCATGTTCAATATCTTCTGCCAGAGCTCCGACGTGCCGAGCGGGGTAATGACCTTCCGGGGCGACCTGTACGGGCAGGCCGAGCAGAACGGGAAACCGGTGGATTACGGCAACTATGTGGGCCTCAACGAGATCTATAACGTGCAGAAGAAGGATATCTTCGCAACGTGGTTCGACGCGTGCCGCAAAAACAACATCAATCCGTGGATGAGCCTTCGCATGAACGACTGCCACGACCCCGAAAAAGAGACCAGCCAGCTGCGCGGCGAGCTGTTTTACACCGCCCGTGAAAACGGCTGGATGATCGGCGAAGAATACGGCTATTTCAGAAACTGCCTCAACTACGCCGTGCCCGAGGTGCGGCGGCTGATGCTCGATTACACCCGCGAACAGCTTCTGAAATACGACGTTTACGGGCTGGAGCTCGATTTCATGCGCGAAATCTACTGCTTCGATTACCTGCACGCGGATAACGAGGAGATCGTGGAGATCATGAACGGGTATATGCGCGATACGGCCCTGATCGTGAAAGAGGCTGAAAAGAAGCACGGGCACGGTATCAGGCTCGCGGTGCGCCTGCCGCGCGATATCGACCAGGCCCGCGTGTTCGGCTTCGACGCCCGCGCTTGGCAGAAGGAGGGGCTTGTGGACGTCGTTACTGTTACGCCCCGTTTCGGCACCAACGACAGCCTGATGCCGTTGGCGGAATGGAAAAAGGAGCTGCCCGGGGTTGAGATCTGGGCCGGGCTTGAAACGCTCGTCAACCGGCAGGGGGAGGGCTCCATGGCCTCGCCCGAGGTCGCCCGCGGCTATGCGGCGCAGTACCTCAACGCCGGGGCGGACGGCGTGTATCTGTTCAATTATATGAGCGCGGGTTCGGTGAATCCCCGCAACGGCGAGGTGTACAATACCTGCGGCGATACGAAAACGCTGTTCTCGCTGCCGCGCCGCCACGTCGTAACGTGGCAGGATACCGCGCCCGAGGGCTGGGAGCCTTACCGCCCGCTGCCTCTGAAGGTAAAGAGCGGCAAAACCGCAGCGCTGCAAATCGAAACCGGGTATATCCCGGCCGGGGCAAAAGTGTCTTTCCTGATCGGTACCGATAAACCGCTGGAGGCGGGGCAGCTCAGCCTGCTCGTGAACGGCCGCGCCTGCGCCTTCGCGGGCGAAGACGAGCTCATGGGGTATTCCGAAAGCACGGTCGAACCGGTAAAGGGCGGCTACTGTGAAGATGAGAACGCGCATTTTTACCGGTTTACGCTCGGCGACGCAAGCGGCCTGCCGAGCCTTCCGGAACTCACGTTTTCCGCCGGTAAGAGCGTGAAGATCGTTTACGCCGAGGCGGACGTGGAGCCGTGAGCTGCAATCAAAGAGAGCGTTCCTCCGCGGAACGCTCTCTTTTCAAGTGGATCGATTCAAATTACAGTTTATCGCACTGTTTGATGAATGATGAACGATGAATGATGAATGATTTCAGAAAACGCAGGCGCTTTTTGATTCTTCCGTAGGGGGCGGCGTCTCGACGCCCCGCAAAAGCATAGAAATCAACACCTATTAATTACAAACAATTATGTAGGTAATTCCTTTTTAGATAACTGTTTCAAACAATTT
>JAFRSZ010000040.1 GCA_017439205.1 Clostridia bacterium | reverse complement strand
CCACGTTGAAGCGGTGGTTGGAGGTGCGGGCGTACCAGCGTTTTTTGCAGCTCACGCGGGAGACCTGATCGTGCCGCAGCGGGGTCTCGTTCAGTATCCGCATGCACGCTTCGGCAGGCTTATCGGCATCGGTGATCAGCGCCTTGCAGGAGCCTTCGGCGCGGATGTACTTCGTGAGAGCGCGGGTATCGATGCCCGAAAGACCGGGGATGCCGTATTCCTCCATCACTTCCGAAAGCGTTTTCGTATAGCGGAAATTGGAGGGCAGATCGTTATACTCCCGCACGATCAGCGCGCCGATGGTCGGGATCTTGGTTTCGTAATCGTCATCCGTAACGCCGTAGTTGCCTATCAGCGGATAGGTCATCACCACGGCCTGCCCGGTGTAGGAGGGGTCGGAAACGATCTCCTGATACCCCACCATGGAGGTATTGAACACTAATTCAAGAACGCTCTCGGCGTTGGCGCCGAAAGCGTATCCGTAATATTCGCGCCCGCTCGGAAGAACGAGCTTTTTATTCATATCACTCAGTTTCATACGTTTGTTCATCGCAGCGCTCTTCCAGCACCGCTTTCATCACGGCCTTGATGGTATGCAGGCGGTTTTCCGCCTCCTGAAATACAAGGGAACGTTCGCTTTCAAACACGTCGTCGGTCACTTCCATGCCGTCGGGGAAGCCGTAGCGCTCGCCCAGTTCCTTGCCCATGGCGGTTTTCAGATCGTGGAACGAGGGCAGGCAATGCATGAACACCGCCTTCTCCCCCGCCGCTTCCATCAGCTTCGCGTTCACCTGATAGGGGATGAACAGCTTCACGCGGGTCTCCCACGATTCCACAGGCTCGCCCATGGATACCCAGATATCCGTATAGATCACGTCGGCGTCCTTCACGCCCTCGGCCGGATCTTCCGTAAACTCCAGCACCGCGCCGGTTTCGGCGGCGATCGCCAAGCAGGTATCGATCAGCTCCTGCTTCGGATAGAACTGCTTCGGGGCGCACACGGTAAAACGCATGCCCATTTTGGCGCAGCCGACCATCAGCGAATTGCCCATGTTGTAACAGGCGTCGCCCATATATACCAGTTTTATGTTCTTCAGCGTACCGAAATGCTCCCGTATCGTAAGCAGATCCGCCAGGACCTGCGTCGGGTGGTAATCGTTGGTAAGACCGTTGATCACGGGCACGTCGGCGTACGCGGCAAGCTCGTTCACGATCTCCTGCCCGAAGCCGCGATATTCGATGGCGTCGAACATGCCGGAGAGGACCCGGGCCGTATCGGCGATGCTCTCTTTTTTGCCGATCTGCGATACCGTAGGATCCAGATAGGTACTGCCCATACCGAGATCGCGGGCCGCCACCTCAAAAGCGCAGCGGGTGCGGGTGCTGGTCTTTTCAAAGATCAGCGCGATATTTTTTGAAGCCAGCGTGTTGTGCGGCACGCCCGCCTTTTTTTCCGCCTTCAGGCGCGCGGCGAGCGAAAGGAGGTATTCGATTTCTTCCGGCGTAAAATCCAGAAGCGTTAAAAAGTCTCTGCCGTATAAAGGATTCATCCGTTCAGTCTCCTTTTCAGTTCAGTCTCCTTTTCAGAATCGTTCGTCTTTTATTTTTCATCTGCAAGGCAATTCTTTACGTATTCGATCTGCGTTTTCATGCTCTCTTTGCCGGTGCCTCCGGCGGAATTACGCTTTTCGGCGCAGGCTTCTATATTGATAAAGCCGTATACGTCCGGGCCGAAGAGCTCCGAAAAGCTGAGGTAGGTTTCAAGCGGCAGCGCCTCAAGCACCGTATCCTTTTCGATGCACTCGGCCACCAGTTGGCCCGAGATCTTATACGCCGCGCGGAACGGCATCCCATTGCCCACCAGATAATCGGCGACGTCGGTGGCGTTGATGAAGCCGGTCTGCGCCGCTTTTTTCATGTTCGCGGGCAGCGCCTTCATTGTGGCGATCATCGGAGCGAACACCTTCAGGCACTTCTTTACGGTATCCACCGCGTCGAACACGGCCTCTTTATCTTCCTGCATATCCTTGTTGTACGCGAGCGGCAGGCCCTTCAGCGCGGTGAGAAGCGCCGTGAGGTCGCCGTAGACGCGGCCGGTCTTGCCCCGGACCAGCTCCGCCATATCGGGGTTCTTCTTCTGCGGCATGATGCTGGAGCCGGTGGTGAAGCTGTCGTCCAGTTCGATAAAGCGGAACTCGAAGCTCGACCACAGTATGATCTCTTCCGAAAAGCGGGAGAGGTGCATCATAACGATCGAGAATACGCTCAGAAGCTCGGCGCAGAAATCACGGTCCGAAACGCCGTCGATCGA
The DNA here is from genome assembly GCA_017439205.1 of Clostridia bacterium. GTDB lineage: Bacteria > Bacillota > Clostridia > Oscillospirales > Acutalibacteraceae > RUG806. The sequence goes on along the minus strand of JAFRSZ010000040.1, from coordinate 4,191 downwards.
ATTCATCGTGACGCCGTCAAAGCCCAGCAGCGACGCGGTATACGCACGGTCGATGGGATACGACGTGCCCGCCAATGCGCAGGAGCCGAGCGGCGAAAAGTTCATGCGTTTCACAGCGTCTTCGAGCCTGCCGAGATCGCGCAGGAACATCATGCAGTAAGCGAGCAGCTGCTGACCGAAATAGATCGGCTGCGCGCGCTGCAGGTGGGTATACCCCGGCATGATCGCGCCGCTGTACTGCTCGGCCTTTTCAAGCACCGCGCCGATGAGCGCCAGCAGGAGCGACCTGATCTCGGCGGCTTCGTCGCGCAGGTACATGCGGATATCCACCGCCACCTGATCGTTGCGGCTGCGGGCGGTGTGCAGGCGCTTGCCTGCGTCGCCGATGCGCTTCGTGAGCTCCGCCTCGATGAACATATGGATGTCTTCGGCGTCCATATCGAACTGCAGCGCGCCGTTGTCCAGGTCCTGCAATATCTCATTCAGCCCCTTTTGGATCAAAGCGGCGTCCTCTGTTGAGAGGATGCCGCACTTTTCAAGCATTTTCGCGTGCGCGAGGCTGCCGCGGATATCCTGCCGGTACATACGGCAGTCGAAATGGATACTTGAATTGAAATCGTCCGCTTCTTTATCCAGGGCCTTGAGGAACCGCCCTGCCCACATCTTGTCCATGATGGTATTCTTCCTTTTCGATAAGTTAGGAGTGAGGAGTCAGGAGGTGATCCCGTTTTTTGCCTTCATCTTCGCGTAGACCTTCAGCGGCAGGCCGTAGAGGTTGATGAAGCCGGCGGCATCCGCCTGATTGTAGACCTCGTCCTCGTCGAAGGTGGCGATCTCGGGGTCGTACAGAGAATACGGAGAGGTAACGCCCGCGTTGATCATATTGCCCTTATAGAGCTTCAGCGTCACGTCGCCGGTCACGGTGGCCTGCGTGGTCTTCACGAACGCGAGGATCGCCTTGGTGAGAGGCGTGTACCACTGGGCGGTATAAACGAGCTCGCCGAGCTTCTGCGCCACCAGCGATTTATAGTGCATGGTCTCACGGTCCAGCGTGATGGTTTCAAGTACCTCGTGCGCTTTGTAAAGGATCGCGCCGCCGGGGGTCTCGTACAGACCGCGGCTCTTCATGCCCACGAGACGGTTCTCCACCAGATCGAGCAGCCCCACGCCGTTCGCGCCGCCGAGCGCGTTGAGCTTTTCTACCAGAGCGACGCTGTCCATCTCCACACCGTCCACCGCCGTGGGAACGCCCTGCTCAAAATGCACGGTGACGTAGGTGGGCTTATCGGGCGCCATTTCGGGGGAAACGCTCATTTCAAGGAAGCCGGGCTTGTTGTACTGCGGCTCGTTGGCGGGGTCCTCCAGATCGAGGCCCTCGTGCGAAAGGTGCCAGATGTTCTTATCTTTGGAATAGTTGGTTTCGCGGTTGATCTTCAGAGGTACGTTGTGCGCTTCGGCGTAGTCGATCTCTTCGGAACGGCTCTTGATATCCCACTCGCGCCACGGGGCGATCACGGGCATGTCCGGCGCGAAGGCCTTGATGGCAAGCTCGAAGCGGACCTGATCGTTGCCCTTGCCGGTGCAGCCGTGGCAGATGGCGTCGGCGCCCTCTTTTATCGCGATCTCGGCGATGCGTTTTGCGATGGGCGGACGGGCAAAGGCCGTGCCCAACAGGTAATCTTCATATTTCGCGCCCGCCATCACGCATGGGAACACGTACTCTTCGAGAAATACTTTGGTGAGGTCTTCTATGTAGATCTTGGAAGCGCCGGTTTTGATGGCCTTCTCTTCCAGCCCCTCCAGCTCGCCTGCCTGCCCCACGTTGCCGGAAACGGCGATGATCTCGGGGTTATTGTAGTTCTCTTTGAGCCACGGGATGATGATCGACGTATCCAGACCGCCGGAATAGGCGAGCACGATTTTTTTGATCTTCGATTTATCCATTTTATATTCCTCCGTGTTGCATGTTTATGCATTTATTATGCATAATAATACGATCTTTTTTCATTTTTGTCAAGGGGTATTTTCAAAAAAAATAATATCGGCTTTATTCTTATAATACATATACAATTTGCGCAAACAATCGCCGCACCATTTGTTTAAATCCTCTATATATATACCGTTTTCTTCCGTTCCCGAACGGATCTTTTCGCTGCCGCGCCGCGCCAGATACGTGCCCGCGCAAAGCCCGAACGCAGCGCTCAGCAGGATATGCGCCGAAAAATATACGCTCAGGATCCGCCGCATATGCGCTTTCTCGCCGCGGTATTTCTTTCTTTTGCTCGCCCGGATTTTCTTTTTCGTTTTATTCATATTTTTCGATCAGCTCCGAAAGGACGTTCCCGAAAAGCCGCCCGGAATACACGGCCTCCTCCAGCGTGTTGGTATCGCTGCCGAATTCCAGCAGCAGGCCGCAGGGAACGACGTCCATATTGTACTTTCTGCGGCAGAAATAGATCGGCTTCATCAGCCCTTCGTATTTTTGCTGCGCGGCGTTCTGCAGAGAGAGGGCAAACCGCAGGTTATCCTCCCACCCCGGGAAATCGGTAACGGGCCCTTCCTGAACCCCGGTGATGATCATGATCTGCGCCGCCTTGCGCCCGCCGACCTCCGCCGTGGGCTTGCAGGCGAGCGAATCGGTGAGATAGATGGCGTCCCGGTGCACGTCCAGAACGATTTTTACAGAGGGGTATTGTTCGAGGTAAGCGAGCACCGCCTTACGGGAGCGGGCGTAAGCGCCGTCGTAAGACGCGTCGTAGATCTCGGTATCGTGGATAAAGCCGACGCCGTGTTTTTCGAGCTCTTCACAGATCGCGTCCCCTACTCGCACCATGTTTTTCGCGGGGTCTTCGGAACGGGTGGCGGCGGTCTCGTAGAACGAGCCGGTGTACGCCGGGAGAAAGCTTTCGGTGGTGTGCGTATGGAAGATCAGCACCAGCGGGTCGGCTTTGTTTTCAACGTTCAGGTTCGCCCCTTCGCGCAGCAGGGCGGCGAAATCGGGATGATGCTCTTCGGCGCAGTCCCGCACCGCCACTTTGCCGATCACGTCGGTGGCGCCGTCGTTGACGAAAAAGCGCTCCTGCACCGTACCGCGGGCAGTCTTGCCTTCTGCCTCTTTCAGGAAGGTATCCCGCAGCTGCACGATATCCGCAGGCGTTTCCCATTCTTTTTCCGGTTCGTATTCCACAGTTTCCTCCACAGTTTCCAAAGGTTCGACCTTGCTGTTTTCACGCGGCGTTTCCGAAATATCCGCAGGCGCGGCGTTCAGCGGCAGCACCGTATCCCCCGACGTTCGGTCGGGACTCGAAGCGAAAAACACAGCGATATCTGATATGTGCGGCAGCACAACAAACAACGTTAAAAGCAGGCAGCTAACGGACGCCAGCACAGACGGGGAAACAAAACGGCGCATAAAAACCTCCGGGAAAGCAGTTTATTACAGTTTGGCGCGCGGAGTTTGGGATACCATCCATATTTATATGCGCTTTCCGGCTCACATAAGCCCCAGAAGCTCCCGCGCCGAGAGATTTTTTTGCAGGGCGCAGTTCAGCGCCAGCGCCAACAGGCGGGCGGCGGCGTCGATCACCTCGTCGATATCGCGCGGGGTGACCATCAGATCCGCATAAGCGGCGTTTTCCGGCGGATCAGCTTCGCCGAACACGTCTTTTGCCAGAGAAACGGCGTCCACCACCGTGGGCACGCCTACTGCGATCACGGGCACGCCCAGCGTTTCACGCGTGAGGGCGCGTCGGGCGTTGCCCACGCCGCTGCCGGGTTCGATCCCCGCCGACGAGAGCTGAACGGTTTTCACAAGGCGGGTCACGCTGCCCGCGGCGAGGGCGTCCACGGCGATCACGGCGGCGGGCTTTACGGTATCGCAGATCCCCTTCAGCAGCTCCACGCTTTCGATCCCGGTGCGCCCGGTAACGCCGGGGGTGAGCGCGCTCACCTCGCGCAGCGGCGGCAGCTCCATTTTTTCACGCATTTCACGCGCGATGTGCCGGGTTGCGAGCACCTGCGAAACGCATTTCGGACCGAGGGCGTCCGGCGTGGCGTTCAGGTTCCCCAGCCCCGCCACAAGCACGGGGCCTTCGTCCGGCAAGAGCCTGCGAAGCACGTCCGTAAGCAGACGCAGGCGGTCGTCCAGCAGCGACTGCGCGTCCGGAAAGCTCTCGATCTCCACAGTATAGT
>JAFRSZ010000039.1 GCA_017439205.1 Clostridia bacterium | reverse complement strand
CTGGATACGGTGGAATCGCTCGGCCTGCCGGAGTACCCCGCAGGGATCTGACGCCCCGGCCCCAAAAGCGCCGATCTGTTTTTCAGATAAAAAGAAAGCCTCTGAGAACGGCGTTCTCAGAGGCTTTTCCATATACGGCTGTTGCCGGCGAAGCCTTATTTTGCGTCTTCCGGCTCCGAGTTTGCTTCCCAATCCTCGGGCAGGGCGTTTTGCTTGTTGATGAGCAACGGTCAGTCGACGCCCGCCTCATCCGTATCGTCCGACCAATCGTCGTAATACTCCGGCATGTCCGTACAGCTGTCGCCCAGACCGTCGAACGCAACGGAAACGACCTTCAGCCCGGAGATCGCGGCCTCCTCGTCGAAATCGTCGGTGTTTTCAAGCTGTTCCTGCTTTTCAAACGTAACGGTATACGCAAACGGCGGGTATTCCATAAAGAATTCCATGGTGTCGAGGTTATAGCCCGAGCCGGTCATCCAGCCGCCGTCAAGAAGCTCTTTGCCCGTTTTGCCGACCAGCGCCGCCATCTCGTCGTCGGTCAGCTTCTTTTCGTTCAGGTTCTCGCATTTCGTAACGGCAAGCGAAGAGAGCAGTTCTTTTTCCTTTTCCTCATAATCGTCGGAAAGGATATCCAGCTCCGAAAGCGCGGTATACTGCTCCGGCGTCAGTTCCGCAGCCAGACGCCAATAGACGCCGTCGTTCTCAAAAGCGTATACGTACGCCTTTTCGTAGGTGGCCGACATGTAAGAGCCTCCCTCGTCGAGCGCGAGCGCTTCGCCGATCGTTTTGAACTTCAATGTGTCTTCGGCGCCCGTGGGTTCGGTGGATCCGGTGGGTTCGGTTTTGTTTCCGCAGGCGGCCAGAACGGTGCATGCGCATACGGCGGCGAGCAGAAGTGCGATCCATTTTTTTGCTTTCATCTGAAAACTCCTTTTGCAATGGTTTTTAAAAAACAGCAGACAGGTATTTGACGACCACGGCAAGCGCGATCATCAGCGTGACGGCTGCAATTACCGATATATGCTTTTTTCGCTCGGAAACGAGCGTTGCGATGAATTCCCGCACGAAGGCGTTGATCCAGAAATACCGCTTCGTGGAGCTGCCGATCCCTTCGAGATGCGCGCCCTGCCGTTCGGCGATCAGCCCCGCGCGGAACACGTGGTAATTGGTGGTTGAAAACGCCGTTTGCACGTCTTTTCCGTCCGCGTGTTCTCTGATCAGCTCCATCGAATTCGCGATGTTCTCATTCGTATTGACGGATCTGTTTTCGGAGAGGATACGCTCTTCGGGGATCCCGACCGATACCAGATAGTTTTTTATTGCGTCCGCCTCGGCGATCACCTCGTCCGCGCCCTGCCCTCCGGAGGGGACGAACACGATCTCCCTGCCCGTCTTTTCTTTCTGCATGCGGGCGAATTCCAGAGCTCTGTCCGCCCGCGAGCGCAGAAGGGGCGTGAGAGATCCGTCGTCCATCAGCTGGCAGCCGAGGATCAGGATGTAATCCTTATCGAATTTCGGTATGTGCTTCGCGGCTTTTATTCCGAAGATCACCGTGCCGATCAGAATGCACTCGAGATAGGCAACAAACATTGAGATCACGCCTTCGGTGAACGTTTCGATATACAGCCCCGCGCCCTGCTCGTTGTGCACGTCCATGATCGGGTTCGGCGACCACTGCAGGTATTCGCCGAGCGCGGTGGGCAGAAGCGTGAGCAGGCAAAGGCCGACCCCGAGAAAGACGCCCAGCATGTTCCGCCAGGAACGGCCCTCTTTGCGCATCAGGCTCAGATTGCTCATGGTGACCAATATCGAAAGAACGAACGCGACCGGCAGAACGACGAGCGAGAAGGAATGGAGGGCGCCGAGGAAGCCGTTGACGGAATCGAGCAGCCCGTTGTTTCGATAAACGATCAGCTGCAGGATCAGATCGAGAGCCCAGAAACCGAGGAATATCAACAGGCCCAGCTCCATCACGTTGCGGTACTGATAGATGCTGCGCTTTACGTCCGCCCGGTACCGCCCGATCACGAACCACAGCGTCGCCGCCAGAAACAGCAGCACGGTGATCGGTATCGCGATATCCCCTGTGCTGTCGCCGAACGCGGTCTCATAGGTGATCACGCCGAAGACGTGCGTATACAAACGGAACATGGTTTGCGGCTCGTCGCCGAAAAAAACGGTGACGTCCGTTTTTCCCCGGTTTAAGGAAGAAAACCGGATCGAAAGCACGTCGTCTTCCACGCTGAGGCCGGTCATCTCGGCGCACCCGCCGGGTTCTGCCTCAACGCGGATCAGGCTTGTATCCTCCGGGATATTCACGGATATGGATTCGGAATTCAGGCGGACCGTATAGGTCTGACCGCATACGATCAGCACCGCCGCGCAGAGCGCGAACAGCACGGCGCCGATCAATACCAGCTTTTTTTTGCTCATTGAGGACCGTCCTTTGATGCGCGGGTTTTTTCCGGATGATTATATCACACCGTTTCAGCCCGACGCAATGATTATTATAGAGAATAACTGTATAAAATCACAAGGCGCCGTTTGGGGCATGCCCTTCGGGCAGGGACGCGGATCTGCGTTCCGCCCGTAGATCAATCGTCGATATCGTCCGTGGTGACGGCGTAGATCTGCTCCTGCGAAGCGCCGGAGAGCGCGAGCTTTTCGCGCTTTTCGAGCACCTTGATCACCTTTTCGTGCTTTTCGTCCGTATAATCCCAGAAGAACAGATACGGCAGCGCGCAGAGGATGTGGCCTACGAGGTCGAACGCCACGCCGATCACGATGCACAGCGTGCGGATATCGTCGGAAAACAGGATATCGTAATCGGAGCTGAAGCCCACCTTGTAGTAGAGGATCGGGATGATGAGGCTGATCAGGGCGGACACGGGGTTCGTGAACCAGTTGACCACGCCGCCGTAGTTTTCGAGCCGTTCGCCGGAAAGATACATCTGGTAGTCGTTGATGCGCACGTTCATATCGTTCATCGCAAGGCCGATCGCGCTGTTGAGCGCGTCGCAGATCAGGATGCTGATCAGCATGATGAGGCCGCTCACGAAATAATCCTTTTTGAACACCGTACAGGCGATGATGAACCCGACGCTTTCGCTCGCCTGCACGGCGCGCCTGAACACCATCATCGATTTGTAGCTGAACCGTTTTCGGATCCACGGGGCGAGGAACGCGCCGGGATTGCCCACGAATTTGATCAGGTTTTTCACCAGTACGAACACGAGGCCCTGCTCGCGCCAGGTATAGATCAGGATCATATCCTGAATGTTCTGGCCGCCGTTGCCGAGCGCGTCGATCATGCCGGAGATGGCGTTGATCCAGCGGTATTTATTCTTCATCACGCCGTCGATCCCGTCCCAGAACGGGATATATTTTTTCTTTTCCACCGGCGGCTGCGGAATGCGCTCCTGAATGGAGCCGAGGCCCTTGAACATGATCACGGTGCAGAACATCATCATCACCGGGATGATATAGCGGAAGGTGTTCACGTTGGTAAGTCCGCCGGTATACGCGGCGATGATCGGGAAGGCGGTATCCACCAGAAGGGAGTTGAACAGGTGGCTGAGCTTTTCGGGGTAGGCGCGCACCAGCATGCGTTCGTGCGCGTTGGGAGAAATGGTGCTGGCGATGTTCAGCGCGGAGCCGGTATAGCCGAAGATATCCTTTAAGCTGAACAGCAGGTAGAGCTGCCATACGCGCTCGGTGAGCGGGTTGTTGTAGAGCGGCAGCCAGCAGATCAGTATGTACAGCAGCATGCAGGGCAGCACGTTCGTATAGGCGAACAGCTTATACCGTCCCAGCTTTTTGAGCCACCTCTTGCGGATGAAGATATTGCGCAGGCCGCCCCAGCCGACGCACACCCAGTGCGCGGCAAAGATCTTCAGCGCGCCCCGCAGGCTGAGCCCCGGGAGGCCGTTGAAGTAATCGGCGACCGCCGACGGGAACGGGATGATCTTTGAGAAATCGAGCGCCAGAAACAGTATCCCCAGCAGCGTGAACGCCGCGTAGATCAGGTTGAACGTCCGCTCGGTCTTTTTCGGCAGAAAGCCGAGGTTGTCGTTGACGATCATGTTCAGAATGGCCCAGAAATACCCCTGCACCATAAAGAAGGTGCCGATGATCGAGAACGTGAGCACCGGGATCTGGTAATAGAACACCACGAGCCAGCAGCCGGTGCCGAAGGAGAGATAGCCCAGCACGCGCTGCAGCGCGTAATCGCCGCCGCCCCCGATAAACACCGAGAGGTATTCTTTATAGGGCACGTATTTGCCCGGCGCGGGCTTCGACCAATGGGTGGTGAACTCGCCGAAAAAGCTTTTGATCTTGCCGCCGATGTTTTTGTCAGCCATTGTTCTGCGCCTCCTCTCCGCCGGTTTCTCCGTGATCGCCGTTTACGTAGGCCTGATGGATCGCCTCTTTGTCGTCCTGCTGCCGTTTGAGCCGCGCCCTGCCCCGTTTCGTCATCATAAAGTCGTCCTTAAAGAGGCTGCGCACCACTTCTATGCCAACGAGCGCGACGCTCGGCACGAAGATGCCCAGAACCAGCACGATCACGGCGGTTTTGTTCATGCCGAAGGGTTCGTCTTTTTTCTCTTCTTCGTTTTTTTCGTCTTCGGGCTTCTCCTGCGCCAGCCGCTCTGCGTTATAGGCGTCCCGGTCCGACAGCGCAGCGTTGAACACGGCTTCGTCCGCCTTCAGTCTGTTTTCGGATTTCGGCATCCACTGCCCGCCGAGCGAGATCTCGTCCCTGCCGCAGCCCACGAAGAATTTCTCGAGGTTGTCGCACTTGTAAAAACAGTGGTGGTCGATGGATTCCACGCCCGCAGGGATGTAGAACGAATACTTCATGGCGGTACAGTAGCTGAACGCGTCGCTGCCGATGGTTTTCACGCTCTCGGGCAGGTCCAGGAGCTTCAGCGACGTGCATTTGAAAAACGACATGTTGCCGATCTCGGCGAGCGTATCGGGCAGCGTGACCTTTTCAAGGGAATCGCACTTGTAAAAACTGTTGCGCGCCAGCCGCTCCACGCCGTCGGGCACCGCATATTCCTTTGTGCGCCCGCCGTCCGTTTCGTGCGCGACGGGGTAATTGACCAGCAGCTTCATGTCTTTGGTAAACAGAACGCCGTCCACGTCCGTGTAGTACGGGTTCTCTTTATCCACGTAGATCGCCTTCAGGTTTTTGCAGTACACGAAGGCGCATTCGTCGATGTTCTTCACGTGCGGGCCGATGCGGATGACCTCGATGTATTCGTCGTTCTGCACGGTATACCGCTCCACAGAAGAAACGTACGCGGTTTCATCCGGCTGCCAGACGGAACCGTTCTCCGTTTTCACCCTGACCATCTTATATTCCACCGTGAGCTCGGTGATGCCGGCGTTGCCGAGGAAGCCGCTGAATACGGTCTCGCCGGTCTCTTTATCGGTATCGTACTCGTAGGTGGGCCGCACCAGCACGCCCAGCGAGATCACCATCGAGGCGACGATGGCGACGATCAGGAGCGTTGAAAACAGCACTTTCCGTTTCGTACTCATGGGATCCCCTCTTTATCCGTTTTTATTCATTATACCGCCGGAATGTGTATAAATCCAGTATATTCCGAAAAAAAAACGCAAGGATCACGAAAAAAATACGCGCACCGGGTTGATTTTATTCGCGGCAGAAGCTATAATTATAAAAAAAAGGAGGTAATACTATGGCATGTTTTTTGGTATCGGCTGCTGAGGCGATCATTACCACGGTCGCGGTGAAAATGATCGAAAAGAAAGAAAACAGCGCCGGGGCGATCAAAGTAAGGCCCGACGGCGAATATACCGAAACCGAGGCAAAGATCCCGTTTTCAAGAAAGCTGAAATGGCTCCGCAATCTGCTGTGGGGCGGTTCCCTGCTTCTGGCGTTCGAGCACGTCTGGCACGGAGAGGTGGTGCCGTGGTTCCCGTTCCTCACGGCGGCGAGCAACCCGGCGGACGCCGCCGAAATGCTGCATGAAATGGCGACCGTAGGCGTTGCGATGGCCGTTCTCGTTACGGTGATATGGCTCGGCATGCTGGCCGTTTCGGCTGTGATCGAAAAACGGGCGCAGAAAGAAAAAGCGCTGCCCGCCGAAGGATAAGGGGGCTTCGCATGACGCTGCTGATTACCGTATTCGCGGCGGTCATCTGCACGGCGATCTGGTACAGGACCGCGCAGAAAAGCGAGATGATGGTAGGCGTTCTCTGCTGGATGTTCTGGGGCGCGTCGATCATGTGGTTCGTGGACGCCGTGTTTGAATATGCGGAGCTGAAGGCCGAATACTTCACCCCCGCATTGGAAGACCTGATAAACGACGCCTTCCTCGGCCTTTCCGTGGTGGCGCTCGGGCTGGTTATCTGGCTGGTCGTTCTGCTGATCAAAGACCCGAAGGGCGTTGTTAAGAAAGCGCTTTTCAAAAAGAAATAATACTCTATTGACGTATCGGTTCTGCTCTGACCCGCAGAGCCGATATTTTTAACCGGGGGAAGCATGAAAACAGACGTAAAAAAACTGCTCGAGGGCGTTCGCGACGGCAGCGTTCCGGTGGAAGAAGCCCTGCTGAAGCTGAAGCTCGAGCCCTATGAAGATATCGGATACGCCAAGATCGACCTGCACAGGCCGATCCGGCAGGGCGCGGCCGAGGTGATCTACGGCGCGGGGAAAACGCCGGAGCAGATCAGCGGGATCGTAAACGCGATGCTGCGCCGCGGGCAAAACAGGATTCTGATCACCCGGCTCCCGCAGGAGGCCGCCGAAACGCTCGCCGAAAGCGCTGCGTTCAGGTATTACCCCGAGGCGAAGCTCGGGATCATCGGCGGCATGCCCGCGCCGGACGGCATCGGCGTGGTTACGGTGGCGACCGGCGGCACGAGCGATATCCCGGTTGCGGAGGAGGCCGCGCTGACGGCGGAATTCTTCGGGAACGAAGTAACGCGCCTGTACGACGTGGGCGTGGCGGGGCTGCACCGCCTGCTCTCTCATACCGAAGAGATCATGAAAAGCTCCGTGATCATCGCCGTTGCGGGCATGGAGGGCGCGCTTGCGAGCGTGATCGGCGGTCTTGCGGACTGCCCTGTGATCGCGGTTCCCACGAGCGTGGGGTACGGCGCGTCGTTCGGCGGCGTTTCCGCTCTGCTCGCGATGCTGAACTCCTGCGCCGGCGGCGTATCGGTGGTGAATATCGACAACGGCTTCGGCGCGGGAAACCTTGCGAGCAAGATCAACCATATGGAGGCAAAAAGATGAAAACGCTGTATCTGGACTGCGGCATGGGCGCTGCCGGCGATATGCTGACCGCCGCGCTGCTGGAACTGACGCCCGATCCCGATCTCTTTTTGGAAAAGCTGAACGCGCTCGGGATCCCCGATACAACGTTCCGCAAAGAAAAAAGCGTAAAGTGCGGTATTGTGGGCACGCGCGTTTCGGTGCTGGTACACGGTGCGGAAGAGGGCTGCGAAGCGCATGAACATGAACATACGCATGAACACGGGCACGGCGACGCGTGCCATCACCACAGCAGTCTGGACGATATCAGGCATATCGTGACCGAACGCGCCTTGCTGCCGGTGAAGGTCGCCGACGACGTGATGCGCGTTTATCAAACCATCGCCGACGCCGAAGGCCGGGTGCACGGCGTGCCCGTGAGCGAGATCCATTTTCATGAGGTGGGCGCAATGGACGCGATCGCCGATATCGCCGCCGTATGCCTGCTGATGGACGAGCTGAAGCCCGACGAGGTGGTGGTATCCCCTGTGCACGTGGGCTGCGGCAGCGTAAAATGCGCGCACGGCGTTCTGCCGGTGCCCGCGCCCGCCACGGCGCTGATTTTGAGGGACGTGCCGATCTACGGCGGCGGGATACAGGGCGAGCTGTGCACGCCCACGGGCGCCGCGCTGCTGAAGCATTTCGCAACGCGCTTCGGCGATATGCCCGTGATGGCGGTAAAGAGCATCGGCTACGGCATGGGCAAAAAGGACTTTGCCGCCGCGAACTGCGTGAGAGCGATGCTCGGCGAGACCGCAGACGAGACCGACACGGTATCGGAGCTCTCGTGCAACGTTGACGATATGACCGGCGAAGAACTGGGCTTCGCAACCGAACGGCTGTTTGAAGGCGGCGCGTACGAAGTGTACACCGTGCCGATCGGCATGAAAAAGAGCCGCCCCGGCGTTCTGCTGCGCGTGATGTGCGCCCCGCGGGACCGGGACCGCATGATAAAGCTGATCTTTCAATACACCTCTACCATCGGCGTACGGGAAACGCTCACGAAGCGATATATCCTGAACCGAAGCGTTGCCGCCGCACAGACGCGCTTCGGCGAAGTGCGCGTGAAAAGATCCGCGGGCTACGGCGCGGAAAAGACAAAATACGAATACGAAGATATCGCACGCATCGCGAGGGAGAACGGGCTGAGCCTGCGGGAAGCAAAGGCGCTGATCGAAGAAGAAGCCGATGGATAACGTATACGAAAAAAAAGAACGGCTGGAAGAGATCATAAAGGGCCTCGGCAGCGTTGCCGTCGCCTTTTCTTCGGGCGTGGATTCCTCGTTTCTGCTGAAGACCGCGCACGACCTGCTCGGCGGGAACGCGGTGGCGGTAACGGCGCGGTCATGCGTTTTCCCGACAAGAGAACTGGAAGAGGCGCGGGCGTTCTGCGCGGCGGAAGGCATACGGCATACGGTCGTAAACGCGGACGTGTTCGCCATAGAGGGGTTCGCGGGGAATCCGCCGGACCGCTGCTACATCTGCAAGAAAAACCTTTTAACAAAAATCATGAAAGCCGCCGGAGAGATCGGGATCGGCTCTGTTGCCGAGGGCTCGAACGCGGACGACGCGGGCGATTACCGTCCCGGGATGCGCGCCGTGGCGGAGCTCGGCGTGAGAAGCCCGCTGAAAGAAGCGGGGCTCACAAAAGCCGAAATACGGCTCCTGAGCAAAGAGCTCGGCCTGCAAACGTGGGACAAACCGCCTTACGCCTGCCTCGCCACACGCTTCGTTTACGGCGAAACGATCACCGAAGGAAAGCTCGCGGCGGTGGAGCAGGCGGAGCAGAAGCTCATGGAGCTCGGGTTCCGGCAGGCGCGCGTGCGCGTACACGGAAATATCGCCCGCATCGAGATCGCGCCGGAGGGCTTTGAAAAGATCGCGCAGCCGGAAACGGCCGCCGAAGTAAACGCCTTTTTACAGCGGCTCGGGTTCTTATACGTGACTCTGGATCTCGGCGGGTACGTGACCGGCAGCATGAACAAACCGCTGCAAAAGCCGCGCCCATAAAAAAGGTTCTTCACGGATAATTGTGGGATCAAATAAAAGTTTTCGGTCAAGCCTTTTTCAAAAGGCTTGCGGTTTCCAAAGGCGGCGCCTTTGGTCGCCCGCCGCAGCGGGCGAAATCTCTGCGCTTCAAAAAGCGCAGGAGGTTGTTAAGGAACCCTCGCCGGGGGTTCCTTAAGTGCGAAGCACAAAATCCCACAGGTTCCGTGAAGAGCGATAAAAAAGGATCGTCACAAAAAAACGAATCGATTTTTCCGCATCAACCGAAAAACCGGCACAGGGGATCTCTCGACCGCCCTGCGCCGGTTGATTTTATTTTTCACACACAACACGCAACACTCAAAACACAACACAGCACTTTTACAGAACCGTTACTTCCCTCGCCACGCCTTCGTACGCGCCGCCGGTGACGAACTGCGGCAGCGTGGGCGTTAAGCTGCTCTCAAAGCTGAAGTGCAGGTGCCCGGTGAGGATCGCCCTGATCGCGGGCTCGTTTTTGACGTATTCGATAAAGCGCAGCGTGGACGCGTCCGGACGCTGCTGCACCGCGCGGAACTCGCTGTACGGCAGCAGGTGTTCTTCGTCGCAGCCCACAAGATAGGTGCATTCGTTCGGGACCCGCTGCCTGTGAAAATCGTACAGCGACTGCTCAAACAGCGGATCGTGGAACGCCAGGATCACCGGCAGGCCCTTCTCCACTTCCCTTTTCAGACGCCAGAGGTGCCAGTCCTCAAACAGATAGTAGCTGTTGTCGATACCCACGATATTCACGCCGCCCACGACCCTGCTGTTAAAGAACATCGGCACGCCGAGGCCGTAACCCATCTGCATATAGCTGTTCATGCGGTAGGCGTTGTCTTCCCACGCCTCGCCCACGTACTGCGAATAATCGTGGTTGCCCGCGATGAAGAAGATCTTTTCGTTTTTGAGCACCTCGCGCGCGTAATCGACGTTCGCGTGCGAAACGAAATCCATCAGGTCGCCGGTATGCACCATAAGGTCGCAGTGTTCTTCGGCGTAGGCGATATGCTCTTTCAGGTATTTTTCTTTGTTCGGATCGCCGAGGCGGCCCGCGAGCGCGTGCTTGCGCTCGTCGTCGCGTTCGTCCGCCAGCGCGAGGTGGGTATCGGTGACGTGCAGCAGCTTCACGGGCTTTTCAAGGCCGATCTCAACGGTTGATTCAAGAAGTTTCATGTTCGGTTCCTCCGTATACGCAACCTACAGGCGGTGGGTAAAGATCTTATCGTATCCGCGCGCCCACTTCTGAACGGCGGCGCGGGAGAACTGCTTCGGCAGCCGCTGCATCCACGCATAAAACGCCGCGGTATCCGCTACGGCGCCCGCCGCCTTTTTCAGCAGAACGGGATCTTTTGCGAGGGTCAGCCCGCGCCGCGGCAGCTTGGGATCGAAATGCAGAAACTGCCAGATGCTGTGCTGGTCCGCCGTGATGGTGAGCTCCCGCCATGTGATGAGGCCCGTATTGAAGGCGTAATCGGTTTCAGCCGCGGTGAGGCCGATGATCATATCCTTTACAAGGGCGATCGGCGCCATGTTTTTGCCGATCTGCCGGAAAAAACCGAGCTGGTACGGCCAGAGCGTTTCGGCGCTGAAGGTTTCGGTTTTGTCGGCGATCACCGCATCCGCAAGGATTTTGGAAGCCTCAATGGAGGTGCTGATGCCGGAGCAGTTGAGCGGCATCGTCATAAAAGCGGCGTCGCCGATGGCGGCGTAGCCGTCCGCCACCAGAACGGCCAGCGGCCTGCGGAACGGAATGGGCACGGTCTGGCCGCCGCGCAGCTTCGTTTTGCCGAGCTGCGGGTTTTCTCTGCGGTAGCGTTCGGCGATCTCTTCGATCTCTTTTTCGCCGGGCGGCTCCATATGGCCGATCAGCAGATCGGTATAGGTATCGCGCGTGTAGATCCACGAAAGGCTGAAATCACGGCCCGGATCGGGGCGAAACATCACCTTATACACGTCTTTGACCGTACCGGGATCCACCGGCAGATCATAAAAGGCGCGATAGGTGTAGATCCGCTCGTTTTTCAGCACCGTTTTCTGAATGCCGAGGCAATCGGGCAGCCCCATGCGCACGGGGGAGAAAAGCCCCGCCGCGTCGATCACGAGGTCGCCGGTGTAATCGCCGCGGTCGGTGATAAGGCCCACCACGCGGTCGCCCGCCATCAGCGGCCCGGTCACCGTAACGCCGTAATCGATGGTTACGCCGCAGTCTTCGGCGAAGCCGGTGAGCAGCTTGTAGAGGTCCCGCCGCTCCATCGTGATCTCGATATCCCCGGGCTTCGTAAACCGCTGCGGGATCTTGTGCGCTTCGTCGGTGGTGGGGCCGAAATAGGTGACGTCGGCGCGGTTCTGCCACGGGATACCGGCCGCCTCCGGATGGGGGCAGCCCACCATGGCGAAAACGGCGGGGTTGAGCGCGTCGAACCAGTCGTAGCCGAGATTTTCTTTTTCGTGCCGTTCGATCACGGTCACCTGAAAGCCCGCCTTCGCAAGCTGCGCGGCGGCGGTGAGCCCGCCGTGGCCCGCGCCGGCGACGAGGATCTTTTTACCCATAAAAATCTCCTTTATCCGTTGGTAACGGCTGTTATATCGCGGCGTCGGCAAGCGGCTCCTCTGAGAAATCCACCGCCTTGTTCGTCAGATCGGGATAGATATAGCCGGGCTTCGGCGGGGCGCAGTTGTAGACCTTGTCGATATCGACGTACCCGAGCCCCGCTTTGCCCTTGTGATAATTGCCTTTTACCAGAACGACCTCCATATCGAGGCTCATGCCGTACACGTTGACGCGCGCGCCTTCTCTGAGATCGGAAAGCATTTTTGAATACGGCGCTCTCGTGAACACGACACGGCTCGAGGACGCAGTTTGCGCCTGAATGACCGGCACGATCTTCGGGTAGCCGTTTTCGCCGACGTACGCGATGAATTTGAGCGTGATAAGGCCGGACAAAAACTTCTTCGCCCACGGGCGCAGCACCTGTTTTTTCCTGTCGCCCGCGTTCAGGCCCTTCAGAACCATAACGCGCACGGCGTTGGCGATCACGCCCGGCATGTTCAGCGCTTTCCGTTCGGAGATCTCCTTGAGGTCGGCGTAATGGACCTCGGAAACGCCGAAATAGGTATTGAAGCGGAACAGCGGGTATTCGTTCATTTTCACGTAGTCCTCGCCCTCGGTGACGAAATGGGTGAAATCCATCGCGCCGGTCCAGAACTCGCGGCTGACCGACATGATCAGGAAGCCGGTCCGGGAATCCTCATAGATCAGCTTTTTGCTGATACCGCGCACGAATTCGCCGAACATCATTTTATCGTCGCCCTTGTTGCACAGCGACGAAACCAGGCACATGTGCAGGTCGTCGGGCCCGTCGTGCATCGCGATCAGCGCGATTTTATACGGATTATCAAAATCCTTCATATCTTTCGGATCAACTTTATTCATTCCGGTTTCTCCTTCTTTTTCATTCATTCTTTTCATTCGATCGCCGTGCTTCCGCTCCACACGGCGGCAGGCGCGCCGCTGCGCACGGCAAGGGCGGCGAGCTCCTCCATACGGGCTTTCGGCATCAGCTTCGCGTCTTTGAAATCCCAGGTCATGCCGAGCCGTTCGTATTTATCGCGGCACAGGTTATTGAACGCGCAGAGCTCCCACTTCTCGACACGGTCGCGCACGACGAAAGCAAGGCTGCGGATATTTTCATCCGTATCGGTCGCGCCCGGGATCACCGGCGTGCGCACCCAGATGCGCTTGCCCGCCTTCCCGCAGGCCTCGGTAAGCCGTTCGAAGTTTTCAAGGATCTGCGCGTTGCTCTGCCTGGTGAACCGGACGTGAAGAGCGTTATCGAACAGCTTCAGGTCGTACAGAAAAACATCCGTGACCGGCAGGAGCGAGGCCAGCGTTTCCCACCGCGTAAAGCCGCAGGTATCCACGGCGGTGTTCACGCCCTCGGCCTTCAGCCTTGTGAGAAGCTCCAGCGCTTCCTTCCACTGCAGGGTGACCTCGCCGCCGGAGAGCGTTACGCCGCCCTCCGCGCCCCAATAGGCCCTGTCTTTCATCAGGGTACCGAACAGCGCGTCCACGGTATAGCTTTTGCCCTTCAGCTCCAGTGCCTGCGTGGGGCAGGCCGCGGCGCACGCGCCGCAGGCGGTGCATTTCTCGGACGTGTGCACGCCGGTCTCATCGAGCCGGATCCCCTTTTGCGGGCAGACCTGCTCGCAGGTACGGCAGCCGATGCAGCGCACGCCGAGCCATTCCCCGTGGCTTTCCGGCGAGAGGCTTTCGGGATTGTGGCACCACGCGCAGCGCAGCGGACACCCCTTGAAGAACACGGTGGTGCGCAGGCCCGGCCCGTCTTCGGTGGACATGCGCTGAATATCCAGTATTTTCACGTCAGTACCCCTTGTGGCTCTCGCGGGCGATGATCTCATCCTGCAGCTCCTTGCCCACCGACACGAAATAGGCGTTGTAGCCGGTGATGCGGACCAGCAGATGGCGGTAATCCTGCGGGTGCGCCTGCGCGTCGCGCAGCACGTCCGGATCGAGGATGTTGATCTGCAGCGCGGTGCCGCCGTTTTCGATATAGCCCTTCAGGAAGGATTTGAACTTCTCTTTGTGGGCGGGGTCGCGGATCAGAGAGGTGTTGAACGTGATGGTGTGGCTCGCGCCGTTGGGCAGGTAGTTCACATATTCGCCCCAGTCGCCGTGTTCGGCTTTGCCGCCCAGCGCGACGCCTACGGAGTTCGCGTTGGAGGTGGGGCCGTTTATATCCGCGCCGTTGGAGGGGCAGATCGCGTTGGAAAGGAACTGCGGGTTCTTGCGGCCGTTGGCGCTCGCCTTGAGGATATAGGAAGAACCGATCCAGTAGTTCCACGAGAGCATGCCCGGGCGGAAGCGGCGGTGGGTGCACTTCGTTTCATGCGTCCACACCTCGTCGCTCCACGTTTTCATCACGAGCTGCGCAAGGGCGTCCGCCTCGTCGTCGTCACGGCCGTATTTGGGCGCGCGGAACTGCGCCTTCGCCTGCAGCACCTCGTACCCCTCCCAGTTGGCGCGAAGGGCTTTCACGAGCTCTTCGAGCGTGCATTCTTTTTTATCGTAAACGAGATATTTCACGGCAAGAAGGCTGTCCACCGTGGTGGCGAAGGTGACGCCCTCCATCGTTACGAAGGAGATCTCTGCGCCGCCCTGCGTTACGTCCACGCCCTTTTCGGCGCAGCCGGCGACCAGCGTGGAGAGGTACGGCGTGGGGTTGAACCGCGCGCGGATGGATTCGGACAGCTCGTAGTTATCCACCATTTTCTTTATGATATACTTCGTCTGCGTTACATAGGCGTTCCAGAATTTTTCCCAGGTATCGAGGTCCTTCAGCTCGCCGGTGGCGGGGCCGTCCTGCGTGAGTTTTGTGGGCGGGCCTCCCATTTTGTCTTCGTACGGCTCCATATCTTTGCCGTTGGCGTAAACGAGCTCCAGAGCTTTCAGCAGGTTCAGATTGTTATCCACGGTGCCGCTACGGTCGTTGCCCACCATCGTGTTTTCAAGGCAGCCCACCGGCGCGTATTCGCACACGTTGTCGAGATTTATTTTGTCGCCGAAGTATTTTGCCTCGCGCATCATGCCCGCCATGGAGCGTTCGTCGAAATTGAGAAGGAACGGCGCGCCCTGCGAGGATGAGATCATATCCACCACCTTATCGAGCAGCTTTTCGGGCGAGCCGCGGTGCAGACGCACGTTGGGCTTCGGCTCGAGAATGGGGCTCATATCGTCGATCACGTCGAGGAACAGATAGGTAAGATCGTTCGTGAGGTCGTTCCCGTTTTTATCCATGCCCGAGAGCGTGAGAAGCTGGCCGAAACCGGCGGTGATGCCCTGATTGCCGCCCACGCGGATCTGCGCGTCGTAGGCGGTATTGCAGTGGAACCAGAAGCAGCCGAGGATCTCCTTCATAAAGTCTTCGGTCATGCCCTCTTCTATGGATTTTTTGTAATACGGATACAGATACTGGTCGATCCGGCCGAAGGACACGCCGGGGCCGGGATATTTTTCGTCGCTCATCACGAGCATGTGCGTCAGCCACAGCGACTGCACTGCCTCGTAGAAATTCTCCGCGCCGTTCCACGGCACCTTCGCGGTGTTCGCCGCCATCACGAGCAGCTCTTCTTTTCGCTTCGGGTCGGCGCATTTTTCGGCCTGCGCTCTGCAGAACGCGGAATACTTTTCCGCCAGTTCCTTCGGCATTGTGCAGGCGGTCATCATCGCGCGGAGCTGCGCGCCCTTCGCGCCGTTTTTATCGCTCTGCGGCAGCTTTTTGTAAAGCCCCTCCAGATATTCGTATTCGGCCTTGAAGCCCTTGTCGATGATCTTTTTGTAATCGGGGATCAGGTGCCCGCTGGTGGCGCCGGAGTTGCCGTAGCCGTGGTCGAACAGCCACAGCATGCTCTTACGCGCTTCGAGCACCAGCTTATCGCGCTCCTTCTGCTGCGCCTCGGTGAGGCACATGGAATACATCATGTTGAACCGCGCGCCGCAGAGCAGATCGCCGGGCAGGATCTCCATCGGCAGGTATTCCACAACGCATTTTTTCGTAAAATCGGCCTTGCGCTCCACCAGAGGCTTTTTCCAGAACGCGTCGTCCACCGGCACGACCTGCGAGATCTGCTTGAACGACTGCGTAAACGTGGGCAAAAAGGTGTAGGTTTCGGGAACGATGTAATACGTGAGCTCGTCGAACTGCGTATCCCACGGGGTCCCGGTGGTGTAGGGGTTGTACTCGTTGTTCCATTTGCGCCTGGTGCCCGCGAAATAATAATCGCGGAGCCACTTGACGCGCGGGCTCAGGTTGCCGGGTTTTTTGACTGCGTTTTCATATTTTGCCGCCAAGTTGAAGACCTCCTTTATACTGATGCGTTTTGTTATCCGATCACGACCGAAACGGCGCCCGCCAGATCGGTCTCAATAAAGCCGGATGCGTCTGAGGTAAGCGTTTGTGTGCGCGTCGTACCGTCCGCCGCGGTAACGGTAACGGTGTGAGCGCCCGCAGCGGGCGGGCAGTAGCGCAGCAGCCCTGAGAGAGGCGCGGCAGCGGAAAGCCCGAGGCCACCGGCGCCTACCGATATTGTAACGGGCACGCCGCGGTACTGCATTTCGTCCACGCCGAGCGTTCTGACGCCGGAGGGCAGATCCGGGCGCACGGTAAGGCCGTCCACCGTTGCGGAGACGCCCGCGAGCGATGAGACGAACGCGCGCAAAACGACGCCGTTTTCGGGGAACACGCCGGTCAGGCCCTCCGCCCAGGAAATGGCGGAATCAAAGCCGTTGAAGCGGTAAACGTCGGCAAGCTCCCGAGCGCGCTTCAGCACGCTGTCCGCCCCGAGATACGTCTGCCTTGCCGCAAGCTCATAATACACGGGATAGAAGATATAGCCGCCGTTTTCAAGATGCTGGCCGAAAAAGGCGTTATTTCGCACGCCGGTATTGATCGCGCCGTCCAGACTGCACCACCACGGCTCGCCGAGGCCGGAAAGGCGCTCGATGCTGAGCGTGTTCGAAGCGGGCGCGAACGGCATTTTGCCCCACACCGTGCCGGGCCCGAGGTTGCGGTTCAGGAACACGGCGTAATCCATGATCTCGCTGCCGCGCAGCGAATCGGTGAAAACGATGCGCTCGCCGTCCAGCCACGAAAAGATCTTTTCCGCCTTCTCAGCGTCGCCGAGGCCGTAGGCAAGCGCCTCAACGTTCAAAAAGGTGAAGCCGCCGTCCCAGCGTTTGCCGTCAACGTCGACGCAGGCGATATATCTGCCCGTTACGGGGTTCCAGAAGACCGCGTCGAAATTCTCTTTGACCTTTGCGGCAAGCGCTTCGCACGCTTCTGCCGCCGCCGTATCGCCCCGCATGGTCTCGATATCGCGCATCGCGTTCAGGGCGTTAAAATAAAGCGCGGTCTCGTAGGCGTCCTGATTGCCGAAGCAGAGGTTATCCCAGTAATTGGAGGGCGAGGAGCCCGCGCGCCCGGTGTTGTTCCATACGGGCGTACCGTCCGCGCCGATATCGAAGCGCGTTATTCCGTCCGCGAGACAAGCGGATTTTTCGGTGATGGTGATGAGCCCGTTTTTGCCGTCCAGCTCGTTATAGGCGTAGCGCATCGCGAGAGCGCACTTTTCGTATACCGTTCTGCCCTCGGAAGCGTCCACTGCGCGGTCGTCGCCGAAGGTATTCGTATCGGTCTCATCGAGGAACGAGGTTTCTCCGCTCCAGCGCAGGAATTCTGCCACGGCCGCCACGTAGCGGAAAAGCCCGTCGTAATGCAGCACGCCGTTGCCGGAATGCCAGCAGGGGGAATCGCCCCACGACCAGAAATAGCCGTTGTCGGTCTGCGGGAAATCGCGGATCCGGTCCTTCTCCGCGCGGATCAGCGCTTCATCCCGGCACCAGGCGTTTTTCAGCGCGTTCCACTCGTACCACGTGGGCTCGTTGCCGAGCTCGGAAACAAGCAGGCGCTCTTTGTCGACGCCGCTGAAGCAGTGATAGACCGCGTTGAACGCGAGGGCGAGATCTTCGGCGGCGGCAGCGTCTTCTTCGGTTTCGGGGGCGCATGAGAACGGCGTTTGCGAAAGCGCCTCGCCGGGCACGAAATCGGGTTTTTGAGCGTGCTCGCTCACAAGCGCGGCGAACAGCATCGAAAGCGTTGCAAGAATGCTGACGACCCGCATAAACCACGTAACCAATGAATTCATACCGACACTCTCCTTTTTTTTATTTTAACATAACATAATGAAAATGTAAATGCGCAATTGAAAAACGGAAGCATAAAAAAGGGCGGACGTTTTCACGCGTCCGCCGAAGGCTTTTTTCGATATCAATACCCGAAACAGGTTTCGCAGAACCCGTAAAGCGCGTCGTAGTAGCATTCCTCGCTCACGGGGTCCAGAAGCAGGCCGTGCCCGGAGAGCGGATAAAACACGTACCGGTAGCCGTTGCCGTTTTCGCCGAAGACCTCGGAAAAGGTTTTTTCCATCGCTTCGCGGTTGCCCTTGGTAACGATGGGGTCGTTCCCGGCGTAGGCGAACAATGACGGCACCGAATTTTCGTTCACGTAAAACACGGGCGAGATCTCGCGGCAAAGGCGGTCCGCTTCGCCGTTCTCGCGCATCTCCTTCGTGATCTCAACGCCGGTGAGCTGCGAGGTCAGCCGGTAGGCGGATTCGCCCCAGGCGGCGGTCGTCATATCCGCGGGGCCCACGCGGTTCGCGGTGAAAGCGATCTCAAGGGCGGCGGCGTCGGCGCGCGTATAGCAGTAAAGCATCGAGATATGCCCGCCCGCGGAATAGCCCGAGGGGGCGACCTTGGTGATGTTCAGGCCCTTTTCATCTGAGAATTCTTTGAGCGCGGCGATGCACATGCCGATCTCATCCAGCATCGTATACACGGTGACGCCGCTGCCCTCGGCGCAGAGCGAATAGCTCATGGTGGCGGTGATATACCCCTTGCCCGCCAGCTTTTTGCACAGCGGGGCCATATCCTCTTTTTCGCCGCCCGTCCACGAGCCGCCGTGGATATACAGGATGCAGCCGTGATATTCTCTTTTTTCTGCGTTTTTCGGCACGTATACGGTAACGAGGTCGCGTTCGGCCTCGCCGTAACGGACGTTCTCATAAACGTCGTACTTCTGGGACAGCAGCCCGAACAGCGTGTTGAACATCAGGCCGATGGTAAGGATCATGGCCAGTATTTTCTGCATGATGGAATCCTCCGAATCTATAAAAATTTCCCCAGTTGATGTTAACACACGGGGAAATCTCAAAACAATTCACGGTTTTGCCGATCCGTAAACCCGGCCCGGCGGGCGGTGCACACTTTTGCACAAATGTGCATTTTAGCGGCAAACAATTGACAAGACCCTGTATAATAAAACATAATCTATATTGTTTTATTCAAACGGAACCGGAGGACGGGACGAATGACCGACATGGAAAACAAGATACTCGGCGGTTTTATCCGTCTGCTCGAGAATCACCCCATCGAACAGATCACCGTGACCGAGATCTGCAAAGAGAGCGGCGTGAGCAAACGCAGTTTTTATAATTATTATTACGATAAATACGACGTGATCCTGAAGGTACAGGCGATCCCCGAAATGCAGGACGAGGATACCGAGGTATCGCTCGGCACGCTCGAAAACTACTTCCGCCGCCGCTATCGGTGGCTGCTGGAGCACCGCGGCTTTCTGAAAAACATCAGCCTGTATTTCGGGCAGAACTCGTCGGTGCTGGCGTTCAGGGATTCCGTGATCGGGCTGCTGTGGAAGATCATGCGGCAGAACCACCCGGACCTGCAGGAAACGCCCCAGCTCACCTATGCGGTGAACTGCTTTGCCTGCGGCTATCTCATTTTCTTGATCGAGATCATATTGCGCGACCCCGCGTACTGCGAGGCGTATTTTCAGCAGGAGCATTTTATAGAGGGGTATATCCCTTCGATACTGCTCCGGTATCTTACGTAAGGTTTGCTTGTGCAGAAGAAAATATGAAAGACCAGAATACGCCCTTCATGACCGAAGGGCCGTTTTTCAAAAAGATCGTTCTGTTCGCGATCCCCGTAACGCTTACGGGGCTTCTGCAGATCGTATACAACACCGCCGATACGGCCGTTGTGGGGCAGTTCGCCGGGAAGACCGCGCTCGCCGCGGTGGGCTCCACCGGCAGTATGATCAGCCTGATCGTGAACCTGTTCACCGGGCTTTCGATGGGCGCGGGCGTGCTCACGGCGCGCATGCTGGGCGCGAAAAACGCCGAGGGCGCCAGCAGGACCGTGCACACCGCCATGGGGCTGAGCCTCTTGAGCGGCCTTGTGATCTGCGGGCTCGGCGTCGCCTTCTCCCCCACGCTGCTCCGGTGGATGCAGGCCCCCGCCGATACCATCGGGCTTTCAACGCTGTACGTGCGCATCTATTTTTTGGGCGCGCCGGGCTCGATGGCGTTCAATTTCGCCGCGGCGATCATACGCGCCACCGGCGATACCCGGCGGCCGCTGAAATACCTCGCGGCGTCGGGGCTTGTGAACGTGGCGCTGAACCTGTTTACCATCATCGTGCTGCACTGGGGCGTGGCGGGCGTTGCCGCGGCCACGATCACCTCGCAGTACCTCACGGCGATTCTGGCGGTGCGAAGGCTGCTTGCAACGGACGGAGAGGTGCGCCTTACGCTGAAAAACATCCGCTTTTACGGCGGCGAGCTGCGCGAGATACTGCGCATCGGCGTGCCCGCGGGGCTGCAGAACGCGCTGTTTTCGGTCTCGAACGTGATCATACAGACCAACGTGAACGCCTTCGGCTCCGACGCGATGGCGGGCATTTCGGCGGGCTCCAACTTTGACGCGTATATCTATACCGCCACCAACGGCTTCACGCAGGCGGGCATGACCTTCATCTCACAGAACGTGGGCGCAAAGAAAAAAGAAAACATCCGCAGGATCTGGCTGACCGTGCTCGGCAGCGCGACCGTGGCCGCCGCCGTGCTCGCGTCGCTCGGGTTCCTGCTGCGCTTCAGAATTGTAAGTATTTTCACATCGGACCCCGCAGTTGCCGCCGTGGGAGCCGAACGCATGGCGCTGATCATGCCGTTTTACATCTTCTGCTCTCTGCTTGACGTGACCGGCGGCGCGGTGAGAGGGCTCGGCAGGAGCTTCCAGATCATGCTGGTATCGCTGTTCGGCGCGTGCGGGATAAGGCTCATTTGGGTGTTTTTCTTTCTGCCGATGCACCGTACTCTGCCGTTTCTGTATATCTCGTATCCCCTCTCGTGGGGGATCACCTTCGCGGTGGCCGTGGGGCTGTTCTTAAGGCTGACCGGCGAGCGCCGGATCGGCAGGATCCTTGAGGGGAAAAGCGCCTGACCGATGAGGTCGGTCCAATATTGCAAAAAGAGAAAATGTTTTTGAAAGGCGGTTAATCTATGTATACGATCAACATGGCGCTCAACGTCATCATCTCCGCGATCATGGTGATACAAAGCGTGATCGCGCTCCCCTTCAACACCGCACTGTTCTTCATCGACAACGAGGCCTCCGTTTTTGAGAGCGGCGACGAAATGTATACCGTGATCTGGTCCACGTCCCTGCCCGGCACGGGCTGGGTGACTTACACGTACGACGGCGTTGAATACGTTGTGAAGGACCTGCAGAATTCCGCGGTGCGCACGGAAGATACGGTGCACAGCGTGCGGGTGCCGAAAGCGCATCTGGACCATAACGCCTACACCTATTCTTCGCAGCAGATCAGCACGCGGCGCGCCTACGTGGCGGTAAAGGGCCGCACCGTGACCTCGGCCCCGGTGGAATTCAAGGGCTATTCGGGGCAGGAGCAGATCAACATGCTGGTGCTTTCGGATATCCACGAAAACCCGTACAACGCGCAGAAGGCGGTGAATAACTTTACCGTACAGCCCGACCTGCTCGTGCTCAACGGCGACCTGGTGAGCTATATGACCAGCGTTCTGAAGTTCAAGCAGATCCTTTCGTACGCGCACCGGTTTTCCGGCGGCACGATCCCGGTCATCTATACCCGCGGCAACCACGAGAACCGCGGCACCTACGGCCCCGAGGCCGTGGATATCTTCAAGACCTCAACACGCGGGCAGTATTTTACCTGCAGTTACGGCCCGATCTCGCTTCTGTGCCTCGACTCCGGCGAGGATAAGGACGATTCCGATTGGACCTACGCCGGACTTGTGGATTCCACCTCGTACATCGCCGAAGAGACCGAATGGATGAAAACCCTTTCGCCCGACGAAGACGCCGATTACAGGGTATGTATCGCCCATATGCCGAACGTCAACAACCGCTACGGCTTCAACTGGGTGCCGATCCTCACCGACCTGAAGACCGACCTGTTTATCGGCGGCCACAAACACCGCCTGAATTTCGAATACAGAAGACTGAACGTCCCGTTTTATCAGATGCTGGACGGCGGCAAAACGAACGACGACGGCTTTATCGCCACGATGCTCACCTTCGGGGGCGGAGAAATCAGAGGGATCGCGTACGACGATCAGCGTAATCTCGCGGGCGAGCATACGTACGTGATCGAAAGATAAGCTTTCAGAAGCAATACCGAAAAAGAAAGGGGCTGCCTCGGCGGAGGCGGCCCCGGGTTATATTTACGGCAGCGTGTTTTCGGTGATCACGCCGTCCATCGGCGTATCGTGCGGCAGCATGGGGATCTCATCGGTGAGCAGGTCGGCAAAGCACAAGCAAAGCTTATACGTTTCGCAGTTTTCAAAAAAGCGGTCGTAATATCCTGCGCCGTGGCCGAGCCGCGCGCCGTTGGGGGACGCCCCTACGCAGGGCACCACGGCGAGATCGATGGCGGGCGGTACGTACGGTTCGGGCACGCGAGCGGGTTCCGGGATGCCCCATACGCCGGGAACGAGGTCGGCAAGGCTTTTGATCTCAACGGCAAGCATCGTATGCTTATCCGCGCATTTCGGCACGTACACCCGTTTGCCGGAACAAAGCGCGTCGGCAAGGATGGGGCGGGTATCGGGCTCAGTCGGCATGCTGACATAGATGAAAACGCTTTTCGCCTGCCGGTAGACGTCGCTTTCAAGCACCGCGCGGGCGATCTTTTCGCTGTTTGCGCGGCGGGTTTTCGCCGGTATCGCGGCGGCGCGGGCGGCAAGGCTTTTGCGGAGATCGGATTTGGTCATGGAAAAGGCTCCTGTTACGTTAGATTTCAGTTTATCGCTTTATTCTTGCTTTTCTCCGTAAAAAATGGTATAAATAATCATAACCCCGAAACGGAGGCTTTTGTAATGGCAAACGGTTATTTTGACGGTTCCATGCCGCGCGAGGTACTGGAATACTATCTCTCACACGCCGTCAGCGCGCAGTGGATCACCCTGAGCGACACGCTGGACGACGACATCCGCGTGATACTGAAAACCGGCGTCAAATTCCTCGGCCGCGCCGCCGGGATCTGGAAGGGCGACGGGCAGGAGGAGGCGCATTTTGAGAAAGTGCGCGCCGCGGCGGAAAAGATCCACGCGGCGGACCCCGAGGTGATTCTGCAGGCCTGCATTTTTGAGGCGATATACCGCGAGGACGTTGAAACCGTGCCCGTGCCCGCGTGGGTGTTCGAGGCGTTCGGGCTGCCGGCGGAGAATCGCTGTTTTGATTACGACGCGTGCCTGTTCCCGAAGGGCACCCCTACGTGGGAGTGCATGCCCGATATTTCGCAGACCGAGGCGCAGATGTGGTTCTACTACCGCGGCAGACGGTATATCGACTGCGGGTGCGAGGCCTTCCACATGGGGCAGATCCACCTGTACACCGGGCGCGACCGCGGCTATGAAGGCATCGGCAAAGTGCTTTCGCTGCTGCGCGAATACGGCGCAAAGCACGCCAGACGCCATAAGGTGATCTTTGACGCGCACAGCCATTCGCTCGTGGTGAACGGCGTCAGCCTGCTCGATTACAACGCGATGCCCTTGACGCGCTTCCCCGTGCTGGACCGCCCGGGCGAGAAGCTGGTGCTGGTGCGCGAGGGCAAATCCGGCGGCGGCATTTCGCCGGAGGGCGTATATGAGACCGCGCTGCCGTTTTTATACGAGTACGACAACTGGGGCGGCCGCGACTGGTGGGCGCACGAAAACCAGAGCTATGAGGAGCGCGCGTGGAACCAGTGGTGGGGCGGCGACCAGATCTCGTGGTTCGCGTATCAGGACGAAGAGAGCCGCAACGCTTTTCTGGATTACACCTTCAAATGGACCGCCGTGAACAACCCGGACGGCTTTTTCGCCTTTCCGCTGATGCGGGGCATCGGCCCCGGCGGCGACGGGCAGGACCGACACTATAAGCTGAACGACCGCTCCGAAGCCTGCCCCGCGGGCCATTCGCAGGAGGACGCGCTGAAAAAGATCTTTGAAACAGGGTACGGAAAATACCGCGCGTTCGCCAACCCCTCAATGCTCGATTACGGCGGCAGAGATCAGGACGACCCCGCCACCGGCGCGCGGTACCCCGAAAAGGTGGTGCTGTACGGCAGCTTCCAGCCGTATGTAGGCGCGGTGAAGGACGATTCCAACAGCGAGATCACCCGCATGTACTATATCGGCGAAGGGAAATATAGCCTTTCGTTCGTGATGCCCTATGCCGGGGAATACGACTTTGCCGTTTCCACCTGGGGCACGCTCTCGGCGTGCGTGAGCACCGCAAACCCGTTCCCGTTCTCGGGCACGGGCGGCAAGGGCAGGCTCGTGATCCCGAAAGACAACACCGTGGTAAGAGTGATTTTTGAGTATATGACGGACAAAATCACGGTGGAAAGCTTGGAATAAGTCAGAAGTAAATGAATGATGATAAATGAAACTGCAATCAACGATTCCGGCCGGCATAATTCCGCATTCCGAATTCCGCATTCCGAATTAAAAAAATCTCCGCGCCTGAAACAACTTCTCACCTGATTAAGAGAGGTACGTTAACATTTCCTTCTGCTGTTCCCCGATCTCGGCGTAAAACGCTTCCGGCGAAACGCGCAGCGCGCCGTCGCCGAGGATGATAAGCCGCTCCATGCCGTCGCCGGTGACCACGCGGACCCGGTGGTTTTTGGCGAGCTCGTGGGCGGTGATCTCGATATAGGTATCGGCGGTTTCCGCCTCTTTGGTATATACGACGCTGATTCCGCCCGCCGTTTCGATCTCGCGGGCGCCGTGCGGCACACGGTACGCGTCGAACACCAATATCAGTTCGCAGCCGCGGAAACCCCGGTAGCTGCCCATCAGCCGGATCAGCGCGTCGCGGGCGTCCGCCATGCTGTCTTCAGCCAAAGCCCTCAGTTCCTCCCACGAATAGATCACGTTGTAGCCGTCCACCAGCACGTATTCCGTGCCTGTGTAGGTGATCCCGATCGGTTTGGGGGGCTTTTCTTTTTTTACGGGCGCGTCGTGCCGCCGCAGCTCAAACGGGTCGGAGCGGCTCCTGATGGGGCCGTAGGTCTGCTCGAAGATCGCGATCAGCTCTTTATCCGCCGCGAAGATATCCGGCCGGGAGGAGCGCTTTTTTTCTTTCGGCCCGCCGAGCGTCTGCAGAGCGGGGGTTGCCTGCCGCGTTGAGAGCGCGGCGGACAGGTGCATATGGCTCTTTACCTCGTTCCACTTTACGTTGAAGCCTGCGCCGTGGGCGCAGAACACCGAATCGCAGGGGTTCGCAAGATCGGCGTCCGGGTCGTAGCCCGCCGCCGCGATCACCTCTTCGGCGTTGTGGCAGGGGGCGTAGCCGCTGAACGTGCAGGCGAGCTTCCCCTTGCCGCGGGTATATCCCGTTAAAACGGCGCCGTATTCCGCCAGCGCCGCCGCGGGTGCGGTACCGGTGAGCACGGCGGTATCGCCGAAGGTTTCGGGCCCGGTGAACGTGCCGCTCATGTTCTGGATATCCGTGATCGCGCGGCCCACGTTTTCGGCGGGCGTCTCCAGCGTGAAATCGTACATCGGCTCGAGCAGCAGGCTTTTCGCCTCCCGCAGCCCCTGCCGCACGGCGCGGTAGGTGGCCTGCCTGAAATCGCCGCCCTCGGTGTGCTTGGGGTGGGCGCGGCCGGAGGCCAGCACGATCTCCATATCCGTGATCGGCGCGCCGGTGAGCACGCCGATATGCGTTTTTTCGTACAGATGCGTCAAGATCAGGCGCTGCCAGTTCTTATCCAGCGTATCCTCGCGGCAGGCGGACGAAAACCGCAGGCCGCTCCCGCGCGGACCGGGCTTCAAGATCAGGTGCACCTCCGCGTAGTGGCGCAGCGGCTCGAAGTGGCCCACGCCCTCCACGGTGTTTTCGATCGTTTCTTTATATACCACGCCGCCCCTGCCGAAGGTCACCTTCAGCTCGAAGCGGGTCTCGATCACGTTTGCGAGGATCTCAAGCTGCACCTCGCCCATCGGACGCAGGCGGATCTCGTTCAGACGTTCGTCCCACGTCACCTGAAGCTGCGGGTCCTCTGCCGCAAGCTGCTGCAGCTTTAAGAGCGAACCGTGCGTATCCGCCCCCTCGGGCAGATTCACTTTATAACTGAGAACCGGCGTTAAAAAGGGGCTCACAGTGTCGCCCGCTTCTCCCAGCCCGTCGCCCGGTCGGGCAAAGGAAATACCGGTCACTGCGACCACGCTCCCGGCGGGAGCTGCGTCGGCGGAGGTAAACTTCTCGCCGGAATAGAACCGGATCTGCTGCACCTTTTCGCCCGCTTCGTTTTTGGGACTCTGCAGCACGTCCTTTACCCGCAAAGTACCGCCGGTCACCTTCAGGAAGGTAAGGCGGCTTCCCTGCGCGTCCTGCCCGAGCTTGAATACCCGCCCGGAAAAGGAATCGCCGTAATCGGGCGTCTCGGTAAAACAGGCAAGGCGTTCGAGCAGCGCCCCTATGCCCTCGTTTCTGAGCGCCGCGCCGAACATGCAGGGAAACAGGCTGCGCTCTTTGATCGCCGCGCAGAGCGCCCCCTGCGACAAAACGCCGGTTCTCTCGTATTCGTCAAACAGCTTTTCGGAGCACAGGGCGGCGTTCTCGTAAAAGGCGGCGCCGAGCTCTGTAAAATCAACGCACCCCTCGCCGAACCGGCCCTGAAGCTGCCGCAGGAGCCTCCCCTTTTCCGCGCCCGGCAGGTCCATTTTGTTGACGAACAGAAACACCGGCACGCGGTAACGCTCCAGCAGCCGCCAGAGGGTGAGGGTGTGGCTCTGCACGCCGTCGGTGCCGCTCACCACAAGCACGGCGTAATCGAGAACCTGCAGCGTGCGCTCGGTCTCGGCGGAAAAATCCACGTGGCCGGGGGTATCCAGCAGCGTGAACACGGCGTCGCCGTAAGGCATGATCGCCTGCTTCGAGAAGATCGTGATGCCCCGCGCGCGCTCCTGCGCGTCCGTATCGAGAAAAGAGGAGCCGTGATCCACCCGCCCCGGCTTTTTCAGGTTGCCGGAGGCGAACATCAGCGCTTCGCCGAGCGTGGTCTTGCCGGCGTCCACATGCGCCAGCAACCCTACGGATATGCGTTTGGTCATATTACCCCTCTCTTTCTTCGCCTGTATGCGGAACGGGAAACACGATTTCAAATTTCAGTTTATCGCGCCGTTCAATTAATAATTAACAAAGAACAATTAACAATTTCGGAAGTCTCACCTGCCGGTTCGGTCGGTGCTTCTGTGGCTTGCGCCACAGAGGTCTCCACCGGAGACCCGCACCGCTGGCGCGTTTTGATTTTATAAAAAAGCTTTCCGAAAGCT
>JAFRSZ010000038.1 GCA_017439205.1 Clostridia bacterium | reverse complement strand
TTTTCATCTTTCATCTTTCATCTTTCATTTTAAAAACGGCAAAGGAGGTGGAGCGGATGTCCGGGCCCATTGTGGTAATGCAGCGCTACGAGCTGAAGTATATCGTCACCGCACAGCAGCGGGCGTTCTTTGAGCGGGAACTCGAGGGGCATATGCGGGTGGATCAGTACGGCGAAACGCCGATCGCGTCGCTTTACTATGACACGCCGGATTTCCGGTTGATACGCACCTCCATCGAAAAGCCCGCTTTCAAAGAAAAGCTGCGGCTGCGCAGCTACGGGCCGGCTGACGATACCTCGCCGGTGTTCCTCGAAATGAAGCGCAAGGCGTACGGCTTTGTTTACAAGCGCCGGGTGCAGACGACGATCCCGCAGGTAAAGCGGTTTTTCGACGGCGACGCCGATATCTGCGCCGAAGGGCAGATCAATACGGAGCTCACCTATTTCAGAGACCTGTATAAAGATCTCGCCCCCGCCTGCATGGTCATCTACGACCGCACAGCCTATTTTGAACCGGGCGGCGACCTGCGGCTCACGATGGACCGCGACCCGCGCTACCGCATGGAGGATCTGGACCTCAGGATCTCCATGGACGGCACGCCGCTGCTGGACGAAGGCTGCTCCATACTTGAAATCAAGGTGCAGCAGGCGATGCCCCTATGGCTCACGGATATCCTGAGCCGCGGCAGAATCTATAAAACCGGCTTCTCAAAATACGGGGAAGCGTATAAAGCGCAAGTTATGAGCAGAAAGGATCGTTTTTATGTTTGATTCCGTTTATTCCGCTTCGGTCACCGTTACCGAGTATTTTACCATGGCGGCCGCGGCGCTGCTTTCCGGCGTGGTGTTTGCGTGGCTGATGAGCTTTAAGGTGCGTTCCACCAAGCGGTTCTTTATCGTAAACGCGATTCTGCCCTTTGCCATTGCCACCGTGATCACCTTTGTGAGCGGCAACATCGGCGCGGGCGTGGCCTTCGGCGGCGCGTTCGCCCTGATCCGGTTCCGTTCGGCGCAGGGCACCGCGGACGAGCTTGCCTCCATTCTGATGGCGATGTGCTCCGGCGTGGCGTTCGGTATGGGTTATATCGCCTACGGCGTGATCGTTCTGCTCTGCCTTTCCGGCCTTTACTTCCTGCTGAGCATGCTGCCGATCTTCGAGCATAAGACATTCGCGCAGGAGAAGCTTTTGAAGGTGACGATCCCGGAATCGCTCGATTATACCGACGTGTTCGACGATACCTTCAGGCATTACCTGAAGTCCTTTGAGAGCGTGGGCGTGAAGACCACCGGCATGGGCTCGATGTTCCGCCTGTCGTTCAGGATCAAAATGAAGGACCCCGCCGAAGAAAAGGCGTTCATCGACGAGCTTCGCACCAAAAACGGCAACCTTGAGATCGCGATACTGCCGTATGTGGACCCGCAGAACCAGCTGTAAATATCAAAAAAAGGAAGCTTGCAATACAGCTTCCTTTGTTATATAATCATGTAAAAGGGGAGGCGAAGGTATGCGTTTTACGTATTGCCCCGATTGCGGGAAGAAGCTCACGTTGCGTGAGCTCGGCGACGAAGGGCCCGTGCCGTGGTGCGCCGGGTGCGACCGGCCGTGGTTCGATATGTTCTCAAGCGCGGCCATCGTGCTTGTTGTGAACGATGAGGGCAAGGTTGCGCTTCTCAACCAGAATTATATTTCAACAACCTACAGGAACCTCGTTTCCGGCTACATGAAGCCCGGCGAAAGCGCCGAGGAATGCGCAATGCGCGAGGTGGAAGAGGAGATCGGCCTGCGTATGTACCGGCTCGATCTGAAATTCACCCGCTGGTTCGCCAAAGCGCAGGTGCTGATGGTGGGCTTTATCGGCTATACCCACGATACGGATCTGAAGCTCTCGGTGGAGGTGGACGCCGCCGGGTGGTTCGATCCCGCCGAGGCGCTCACGCTGGTGCACCCCAAAGAGACGGGGTCGGTGTCCGGTATTCTTGTGGATCTGTATCTGGGGGAACGCTGAATCAGCGTTCAACGGCAATCCCGATCTCTTTCGGCGCTTCGATTTTCGGGGCGCCGTTTTTGTATGCGGTAACGGTTATTTTGCCATAGGGAGTGGGGATTTCGGCGCGGGCGAAGTCGAGCCCCAGAGAGGAGGGGGAGAGGCTGATTTTTCTGAAGCCCGATTCGATCATTTTAAGTCCCGATATCGCAAGCGGCAGGGCGTAAGCGGGCGTTCCCGCCCAGGCGTGGCTGCGGTCAAAGCTGTAATCGGGCGTGGGTTTATAGAAGCCCTCCGGCAGTCCCTTGGGGCATTCTTCAATATGAGGCTTCCACCGGTCCAGAAGCCGCAGCGTGTATTCTTCGCGCAGGCCGCGGCGGTAAACCGCGTCCAACAGAAAATGCTGAAAATACGGCTGCGCTTCGCCCAGATCTTTCGCCTCCAGAATGCGTTTGAGAAGGGCGCGGTCCTCCGTTTCGCCGAAAAAGCCGAAATATGCCGCAAGGATGTTCGCGTGCAGGCGGTAGTAGCGTTTCTCTGTGTTCTGCGGCATGTAGTTATAGATCATATCTTCGGGCGTGGGGGTGTTCAGCCCTTCAAAGAACAGCTTTCTTTCGGCGTCCCACAGATGTTTTTCGGTCGCCTCTCGCAGGGCTTCGGCGCGGGCGGCGGCGTCTTCTGCGGCGGGGGCGTTCCGAATGGTTGTAAAGATCTTTGCCGCGGTTTTCAGCGCGCCGTAATAAAACATGCACATGCAGGTCTGCCCCAGCGCCTTCGGCGGGTGGTGCAGGTTTATGCCGTCGGGATTCAGCCAGTCGATGAACATGTAATTCGGCGGCGTTTCGATCAGCCCGTTTTCGCCCACGTACCCGGCAAAGCGGCGCAGAAGCAGGAGCAGCGCGTCCGCGTTTTCGGCAAGGATCGCCGTATCGCCGGTGAGGCGGTACACATCCCACAGCATCTGCACCCATATGAGAGAGTAGGTGGTGTGGAACATCTCGCCGTCGTGCTGCCGCAACAGGTTCGCGGTGCGGCTCAGATCGAAGGCAGCAAGGCGCAGGTCGCCGAAGGTGAAGGCGGTCATCAGCGTTTCGATGTAATAATCGCCGGTGCACGCCAGCGGCTCGCAGTGGCGGGGGCTGTCCAGATGGATGGTCTGGCGGCAGTATTTGAGCGAATGCACGCACACGTTGAACACCCGGTTCAGGGCTTCGTCGCTCGTTTCGGTTCTTGCGCACGTTGGCGCGGGGTAGTGGGAGGCGCACAGCTCCACAAGCACTTCGCAGGGGGCGTCGGTTTCTTTTTGCAGCTCTATAAGCAGTTCGCCCACGCTCTGCAGCTCCATGCCGTAATACGCGCCGTCTTCGGTAAAAGCGAGGTCATAGCTCCAGTCGGCGCCCCCTGGCAGCTCGGCGCCGGTCACCTTCACCCGTACCGGCGCGCCGGTGTGGCGAACGGTGAGACGGCAGGCGCGGATCTTATCGAGTTCATACGTTTTACGGTACGTACCGGGGGCGGCAAGCGTGATGCGCCCGCCGTTTTCCAGCGGCAGAACGCGCTCATCGCAGGGCGGGATCGGTGCGGTCAGGGTTTTTACCGGCGGCATTTTGGGCTCGGCGGCGATGAACGCCTGAGGCTGCGCGCCGCTGTAAACGTACGGCGCGGCGTAACCGGGCAGCAGGCGGATGCGCCAGCTTTCGTCCGTTTTGATTTCTTCTTGGGTTCCGTCGTCGAATTCCGCCGTGCCGCACAGCGTAAAGCCGCCCACCCCGCGGGAATACTCGCAGATGCGAACGCTCCCCATGCGCACGAGCGCCGAAAAGCGCAGCGGCGAGGAAGCGTCTTGCGGCGTAAAGACGACGGAACACGCGTAATATTCAGGGCGCAGCACTTCGTTATACAAAAAGTCGCCGCCCACGCACGCCGGGCCGCGCAGCGCCGGAGCGCCGTTGATCAACAGCAGAAAGGCGGTGTCGCCGCTCACCGTGAGATCGAACTTTTTGACGCTTCTGCCGCCGAAATCGTATGTTTTCACGAGTTCGCACACGGTGTAGTTCGTATCGCCGTCGATCATGCACGAGAGCTTTGTTTTCTGTTTGTTCGGATATTGTTTTTCAGGCAGCCAGATCCAGTGTTCCATATTGCCTCCGTGATAAGAAAAAGTGAGGAGTTATATTCAGAGCGGAGATGATTTTTAATTCGGAATGCGGAATTCGGAATGCGGAATTAATTATACATTCATCTTTTCATTCCTTCATCATTCATCCTGCAAAGCTTTCGCCGCCCTTTTCGATCCGCAGCCGGACCGTGCGGTTGGTGAAGGGCAATGTGATCTCGTTTTCTTCGCCGAGCAGCGGGCGGATCTTTTGGAATACGCGCTCGTCGGCTGGGTCGGCGGAAATGATCCAGAGGCCTTTGCCGTCCGGGATCTCGGCGTAGGTTTTGCCCTTCATAAAGGCAAGCTCCGCGGGCAGAAAGCGCGGCGGGCACACGGCGATGAGGCCGTTCGTGCGTACCAGCGTTCTGACGCTGCGCATCGTTTCGGGCGCAACGGTGAGGCCGCACAAAAACGCCAGCTTCAGCGAGCTGAGGGCTTTCATTCCCGGGCGGTCGTCGAACACGGCGAGGCCGTTCATCGGCACGAAGGAGCGGTGCTTTTTCAGCAGCGTATGATCGATGCGGTTGAGGTTGAAGCTCTGTTTGCCGCTCTGCCCGAAGGTGAGCATATTTATCACCCGCAGCCACTCTTTGCTGCGCGCGTCCGGATGCAGCGCGGGGTTGCCGAACAGGCCGCGGTACCAGAACGCGTTCTGGCCCCACCAGGCGTCGTCATAGCGCAGAATGCCCACGGTGGGCCGGTAATCGGCGGCGCTGTGATCGCGGGGTTTGCCGCGGAAATCGTTGATGAACGCCGCCCAGGCTCTGCCGTGGGGCGAGAGGGCGCCGTCTTTGACCAGCACGGGATCGCTCTCAACATAGGCGAGATCCACGCCCGCAAGAAAACAGAACAGCAGGTTGCGGTATCAGTCTTCCGGGCTGTGGCCGGGAAAGGTCTGCCTGTGCCAGAGGTCCACGCAGCTCCAGAGCGGCGTCCCGTATTCCAGCGCCGCGCCCGCGGCGACGGCGAACTGCAGGTTGGTGGGGTTCTCCTTCATCGCCTTGAAGTTGGGGATCATGCCCGCCCGCGCGAACGCGTGGTACAGTATGGGAAAAACGTGCTCCCCGGCAAAACAGGGCGCGCCTATGGCTTTGACTTCTTTCACGTATGCTTTCAGTGTTTCATCTGCGGCATCGCCCTGCGTCAGGGCGTTTTTCGTTTTCAGCGGCGGGAAACACGGCGCGCCGAAGACGGTTTTATCGGTGAGCCACATGCTGAGGTTGCGGGTGGAAACGCAGTAATCGAATTCGTCGTAGCACACGCCCAGAAGATTTCCGCGGGAGGAAAGCGCCTCAATGAACGCGGGATTGGGATGCAGCCGGTGCGCGCCGTCGGGCGCGACGCACCAGTCGTGCCCGTCCTCATCTATATGATGTTTTATCACGTTCTGAAACTCGAAATTCGCGATAAAGGGAACGCCGAGACCGCCGAAGACGTCCGCCAGCCGCGCGGCTTTTTCTTTGCCGCGCACCCCCGCGACCGGCGTGGGATCGGTATGGCAGAACACAAAATCCGCGCCGCAGGAAAGCGGCACGGTAAAATGCGCGTCGCCGTTCAGCACGTGGGAATCGAAGGTGTTGAAGCCGAGGGAAAGAGGGTGGGGCATGGTGAGGTTCCTTCTTTGTTCAAATTACAGTTTATCGCGCTGTTCAATTAACAATTAACAAAGAACAATTAACAATTCCGGAAAACGCTGGCGCGTTTTGATTTTATAAAAAAGTTTTCCGAAAGCTGGAAAAACCTGCTTATCCGATGAGTATAATCGGGTAAGGGCGGAGCCCTTCATCAATTGTTAATTGTTAATCGTTAATTTTTCATTGACGCGCGCTGTGCGCTAAATTCCAATTTGTTCTTCCCTTCCATTCTGATTTATGATATAATAAAAAACAAACGCGAGAGAAGGGGAATGACCGATGTTTGAATTTGAAGCTTCTTATGAAATACCGAACAAATTGCCGCTGCGGTTCCACGGCGGGAAGTTCAGAATACTGTCCGTTTCGGATCTGCACGGGATCGTGAATTACGATAAGCGTCTCACGCGCGACCTCGGCGCGCTGCTGGACGGCGTAAAGCCCGATCTTTTGCTGGTGCTGGGCGACGTTGCCGACCACGACGCCGTAGAGAGCGCCGAAAACCTGCGCGGGTACCTGAAAGACCTCAACGCCGTGATGGCGGCGCGGGATATCCCGTGGGCGCACGTTTTCGGCAATCACGACTGCGAAGCCCACCGCGCGTTTTCGCAGATGGCCGTGTATGAAGAGATGAGCCACTGCATCAGCAAGCGCGGGCCGCAGGAGATCCACGGCGTGACCAATTACGTGCTGCCGATCAGGGCTGAGAACAGCGACGAGATTTTGTTCAACGTGTGGCTGCTCGATTCCCACGACTGGCTGGGCGACTATATGCACGAGTATCAGTTGGGCGACCCTGGCAACAAGTGGGATATGCAGTGCGCGTACCCCAGCTGCCTGCACGGCTGGGCGGCGGGCTACGATACGCTGCGCACCGATCAGGTGATGTGGTATTTTAACGGTTCGCGCAAGTTCGAACAGGACGCCGGGCATAAGATCCCGGGGCTGATGGGGCTGCACATCCCGCTGCCCGAATACCGCGTGATCTACCAGAACCCCGCCGAGAGCTATTATAAGGGCATCATGCGCGAGACCGTGGGCAATTCCCCGGTGAACGCCGGTATGCTCAACGCTCTGGTCAACCGCGGCGACGTAAAGACCGTGGTGGCGGGGCACGACCATATCAACGACTGCGAAGGCCTGTTTATGGGCATAAAGCTCACCTACGACGCGGGCCTCAGTTACGACTGCTACTGCCACGACGACCTGCGCGGCGGCAGAGTGTTCGATCTGGACGCGTCAAACCCCGCGGAGGTGAAGACGTATATGGTTAGATCAAGGGATTACGTGGGCGCGTAAATTGGAATTTAGCGCACGGCGCTAAATTCCAGTAGCTAGTAGCTAGTATCTAGTTGCTAGTTGAAAATTCCTAAAACTAGCTACTAGCAACTAACAACTAGCTACTCGCGCCAACGGCGCGTTAAACTGCAATTTACGCATACCCTCGCTGCACCACTTCCCATTCGCCGCCGTAAACGCGGCCGAGGTACCAGGTCCAGGTGTAGATCTCGTGGGCGTTCCAGCCTCCGCCGCCGAACAGGGGAGACCGGAACACGGATTCAAACACGATGCACTCGTCGTAATGCCCGAATTCGTTGATATAGGCGAGATTTTCTTTGCTGATCTCGTCTCCCGCGTAGGTAAAGGAATAGAGCTTGCAGCCATGAAGGCTCTCAAAATCCTTTACGAGCGCGTCGCCCGCCGCGGCAATCACGTCGTTCGGATAGATATCGGAGCCGGTCCAGTCGAAATAGATCGCATGGCTCACGGGGTGGGAATCGAAAAACAAAAACGCCGCGAACCCCACGATCAGCGTTGCAAGCGCCGCGCATACGGCGATCAGGATGCGTTTCTTCGTCAGTTTTTTCTTTACGGCCTTCAGCGGCGCGGCTTCAGC
Source organism: Clostridia bacterium (assembly GCA_017439205.1). Classification (GTDB taxonomy): domain Bacteria; phylum Bacillota; class Clostridia; order Oscillospirales; family Acutalibacteraceae; genus RUG806. The sequence goes on along the minus strand of JAFRSZ010000038.1, from coordinate 629 downwards.
GGTTGTTTCGGCCCGTGCCGCCGGAGGCTCTTTTATTCTTGTGTATTCATTGCGGCAGCTTTCGCAGCCTTCCAAATGGGTTTTTACGAATTCCGCCGTATCTTTACTCGTCATATTCTCCGCGTACAGCGGCAGAAGATCTTTTACAATACTGCATTCGTTGTTCATTTTGTTTCCTCCGTTCGCTCGATCAGTGTTTTTCGTGCTCGATGGTAGGTAACGCACGCCCAGTTTTCGGTCTTTCCGAAGATCTGCCCTATTTCTTTGAAGGAGAGCTCTCCGTACACGCGCCACATAAATACCTCTTTGTAGGGTTCCGGCAGCGTATGCAGCAGCGAATACAGCATATCGAGCTGTTCTCTGCGTTCGGCAAGCTCCGGTGCGCCGGGTGCGTCGTCCGGGAGCAGCGCCATGGCGTCATCCTCCCATACCGCCGTGCGGCGGTTTTTCTTTTGGTAGGAAAGATAGGCGTTTTTGGCGATCTGGCACAGCCATACGCGTATTTCGCAGTCGCCGCGAAAACCGCTGAGCGACTTCATCGCCTTAAAAAAGGTATCCGCGGTGAGTTCTTCGGAGAGCGAGTCGCTGCCCGTAAGCCGCAGCAGGTATCGGTAAACGTCGCCGAAGTA
>JAFRSZ010000037.1 GCA_017439205.1 Clostridia bacterium | reverse complement strand
CCCGTGGAGAGCGTCACGGTAAAGCTGACGCTGCCGCCGTGGTTCACGGTAGCGGCGGGCGCGGTGTTGGTGTAGCCCGTGCCGTTTTTATTGAACGTGACGGCGTAGCTGTTGATTGTTGCAGCGCCTACGTTGATCGTGGTGGCGGCGGTGATGTTGGATACCGTGTACGTGATGGTGTTGCCGCTCTTGGTGGCGCTTACCGTGCCGTTCGTTGCCGTCACGGTGGGGTTCGGGCTGTTGGTATAGCCCGTGGAGAGCGTCACGGTAAAACTGACGCTGCCGCCGTAATACGCTTTTGCCGCGGGCGTGGTGTTCGTATATCCCGTGCCGTTTTTGGTAAAGGTAACGTCAAGCTGATTCCGGGAATAATACAGGTCGATCACACGGCTGCCGTCCGGCGCAACCGTGGTGGTGGTGACGACGGTATTCCCTACCTTGCCCTCTTTATAGGTAAAGCCGGTATAGGTCTTTTTCAGATTGGCAAGCGTCAGCGTGGCGTCCGAGGTGCCGGTCTTGTTCTCGGTCTCCTTCAGCGTATAGTCGCTGCCGGATACGTTCATCTGATAATGATTCACTTTATACGCGGTGTTTGTGTTGGCGGTCCACTGCGCGAAGAGCGTACCGGTCTGCGCCGTGTCGGATGGCGCGGTGGCGCCGAAGGTATAGGTGGCGTTACCCCCGATCACGGAGCTGCCGCCGGAGGTCGCCTGAAAATATCCGTTAAAGGTATAGCCCGTGCGGGATGCGGTGGGCGTGGTTGCCGTATACTGGTAGCGGCCTGAAATGGTGGAAGCGCTCACCGAGCCGGAATTGCCGTTGAAGGTAATGGTAAACCGCGGCTCCCATTTAAGACAGGCGTATGCGCCGCCGTAATTTGTGTTTACGCCGTAGATATCCGTGATCCACGCGCCGGTGCTCTTCCAGTAGTTCGTACGGTTGGCGTAGCCGTTGAAGGTGCTGACGTAACCGGCAGAGGCTGAGGCGCTGGCCTTATGATAGCAGTTCACCGGCGTGCCCTTGTTTTCGGAGGTATAGCTGTTGGTGGTGGAGGAGCAGTTTTCGCCGGAATAGACGTTATATACCGTGCTCTTCATATCGCCCACCACGCTGCCCGCGCGGGTGCCGGTGGCGGAGGACTTCAGCGTGTAGCAATCCGTAATATTGTGGCGGACATCGCCCACGATCACGCCCGAAACGCCGGTGCCGCTCATATTCACGGTACAGTTCTTTGCAAAACACTGGTATATCTTGCCGCTGCTGCCGTCAGCCTGGCCTACCAGCGCGCCGCAGCGGTAATCCGTGGGGCCGTTGCCGTAGATCTGCGCGTTGACCATACCCATGCAATTGATCTTTGCGTTGGAGGTATAACCGAACAGGCCCTTATACACGTACATCGTGTTCCGGCTGGAGGAGGTGCCGATCTTCATGTTGGAAACGATATAGCCGTTACCGTTGAATGTGCCGGAAAACGCGCGGTTGCGGTTGGTCTGCCAGATGCCGATGGGCGCCCAGTCGTAGGCGGAAAGGTCGATATCCGCCTTTAATGCGATATTGGCCCCGGCATAGCTGCGGCCGTTGTTTACAAAGCACGCCAGCGAGCGCATTTTTGCGGCGCTGTCCACAATATAGCCGTCCGTGGTGTTGTAATCCAGCGGGCCGGTGGACTGCCAGATCAGCTGCGGCCAGCCGCCGTTGTTGGAACTCGCCATAAAGCTCTCCGGCCCGTAGCCGGTGTTGCCGCCGTTGCCCACGATTTCTCCGGTAACGTTCGTTTCGCCGTAAGCGTAAATAAACGAGCCGTTGTCGTTCCCGCTGTGGAACGGATAATAGTTGACGAAGCTGAACGCCACGGTGCCCGCGCCGTCGCCCACAAAGCCGCCCTTGCGGCCGCTGCCCTGCGTAAGGCTCACGTTATACGCGTAGCTCTTGTAGATCGTGGACTCACTCGTGGCCTGCCCGCAGAAACCGCCGATCACGCATACGCCGCTCTGGTTGATGGTGACGTTGCGCGCGTAGCAGCCCTGGATCATGCCCTTGCAGTAGCCCACAAAGCCGCCCACGCGCTCGTCGTCGCAATAGTGCTGAATGTAATACTGCGCGGTCTCCACACCGAGGTTCACGATCTGCGCGCTGCCGCCGATGATACCGAACAGACCCACGTGCTTTACGGAAGCGCGGTTGGACGTGCTTGTACCCACGCGCACGTTTTTCACAACGTGGCCGTTGCCGTCATAATATCCGCGGAACCAGGCGTTATTCTCCGAATACGTGGCGGAGCCGCCGTTCTGCCGCTGGATGCCGATGGGCGTCCACTGCCGGTTATTGAGATCGATATCCACAGTCTGTACAAAGTATTTTCCGCCGGACCAACCGGTATTGTTATTGGTAAGCTGCGCCACACCGGCCAGCTTTGCCGCCGTATCGATGATATACGGCGAGGACGCGGTACCGCTGCCGCTGAAGCTGGTGGTAACGGTGCCGTCCCACGTGCTTGTAACAGCCTCGGCCACGGGCGCGCTGTGCAGCAGCGGCGCCGCGCACACCAGCATAAACATGACTAAAAGAACAGAAATCAGTTTTACGGTTTTACTGCGCATCTTTTCTTGCTCCCTTTGATAAGTTGTTTCTGAGTATTTATTATAAACTATAATCACAGTAATTACAAGAAAATAATAGCATAATTTTTAAACAAATTCATTCTTTTCCGGCGTACGCACGACCGCCTCCGGAACCGTTCGGACGGCAAAAAAAGGGGCCGGAGCATCCCGTAGGACGTCCGGCTCCCGCAGCGCTTTTCGTATGTATTATTTTTCGGGCGGGCTGCATTCGGCGCGCACGCACGGCAGCGGCTCCGTCACGCCCGGGCGGTCCGCATAGACCCGGTAGGGCGCGCGGTAGTTCATGTTCGCGCAGATCGTCATGCCGCCGCGGCTGCAGTTGAACACCTCGCTCCAGAGCGTGGTGACCTGATGGGGCAGCTTTTTGTGGTGATAATAGAGCCGATTGCGCGAAAGCAGATCCATCGCGGCCGTTTCGTCCATCGTGCCGCCGCAAGCGCCGAGCGCGGAACACATCCTGCCGGTGCGGTCCCAGCCCTTGGCCTTGGCGTTGTCGCCGTCGGCGCTCAGAAAGTAATTTGAAACGGCAAACGGGGCGCCCGGCGTTTCTGGGCGGAGCACGCGCATCTCGTTATTGATATATTCCACCACGGCGAGGCCGCCCGCGGCGTCGGCAAAGACATAGTGGTAGCACACGCCCAGCAGATCGTGCATATCGTAAGAACCGAACAGGTCGATCGCCTCCCCCACCGTGGCGCAGGTATCGAGCGCGGCACGCAGCGCGACGCTGGTCATGATCGGCGTTTTGCCGGTGTTCTGCTTCGTGGGTTTCGTTTCGACCTGCAATATGGCGCAGGCAAGCCCCTTTTCGTTCACGCCGTCCATAGAGGCGTAGGGTGAAGCGAGCACGCGCCGGGGTTTGTCGGCGCCGCCAAGGGTGAGGTATTTGGTGAAATACAGCATCATGTTGTGGTCCACCGAGGCAACGCTGCGGTAACCCGAAGCGGGCGCGGTCCAGACCACCAGCGCGGGCGCGCGCTTATAATCGAAATTGCGCCCCAGCAGATACTCGCCCTGCGGGGTTTTCGCGCCGAACGCGGAGCAGCCGCCCGGCTCCTTCAGCGGATCGGGCAGCATCGGCGGAAAGGCGACCTGCCGCTGCAGATACGCAATGGAACCGAACAGCCCCCTGCTGCCGCGACGCAGCAGTTCATCCAGCCCGTAAGGGCATTTGTATTCGAGCGTCCACAGGTTCCGATCCACCTGCGTGAGCGACGCCAGCGTTTCTTTCTGTAGCCGTTTCGCCGCAAGGCGCGTTTGCTTATCCATTTTCGGATCCCCCTTTCAGCCGGTATCAGGGCTGTGTTATACCGTGTTTTAATTTAGCACGATTTTTTACATCCGTCAATATAAAAACGGAAAACCGCGCCGTATTCAGCGCGGATCTTCCGCTTCTTCGTTCAGCATGCGCCACAGCCAGCCCGCCGCGCCGGTATAGAGGCTCCAGCCGCCGCGGCCTTCGAGCCCGGGCGACATGCAGATATCCGCCGTGACGGCGTAGGGCTCGTTCAGGAACCGTGCGGCAAGCGTCGGGTCCTGATACCGCAGGTTCGGCAGCAGCGCCGGGAGCAGCGCGCGGTACGGTTCTGTCAGCCCCTCTTTTCGCAGCGCAAGAGCGAACCACACCGCCGCGTGGGTATACTGCCCCGCGTTTTCGCGCACCCCGGCGGGATAATCGTTCACGTACCCGGCGCGGGGACCCTTTTTGCCGAAGGGCGGATAAAACAGACGCAGCGTCTTATACGTCGGGTCCCAGAGCCTCTCCCACGCCGCCAAAAGCGCTCTGCGGCGTGTTTCGGCGTCAGCGATACCGGCAAACACGGCGAAGGCCTGCGGCAGCAGGTCGATCTCGCAGGCGGGGCAGCCCCGGTCGCCCAGGGGCGCTCCGTTGCCGCAGAACCCGCGCAGGAACCACGCGCCGTTATACGCATGGCGCAGGATCTTTTCTTTGAGATCGGCGGAGATAAGACGCAGCGCGTCTTCGGTTTCGTCATCTCGCCTGAGGCGGGCGCAATGCGCGAACCGCTCGCAGACCAGCGAGAGGAACATGCCGAGCCACACGCTCTCGCTCTCGCCCTGCAAACCGAGCTCGTTGAAGGAATCGTTCCAGTCGCCGCCGCGCATCAGCGGCAGCCCGTGGGGACCGGACCGGAACGCGTTTTTCAGCGCGCATACGCAGTGAAGATACACGCTGCGGGCGGTTTTGCCGCGATCATAATCGGCGTAACGCTCGCGCTCCCCTTCCGAAAGCGGCTCGCCCTCCAGAAACGGCACCGGGACGTTCAGCAGTTCTTCGTCGCCGGTCTGTTCCACGTATCGGCAGACCGCCGCGGGCAGCCAGAGCGCGTCGTCGGCACAGAGCGTGCGCACCCCTTTCAGATGCGGGGAGGGCCGCGTGACGGCGTGGAACCAGTGCAGCACGTCTCCCTCGGGGAACTGGGCGGCGGCGCAGCGGAGGATCTGTCTGCGCGCCGTTTCCGGGCAGACGGACGCAATGTTCATCGTATCCTGCAGCTGGTCGCGGAAGCCGTAAGCGCCCGAATTCTGGAAAAACCCGGTGCGCGCCAGCACGCGCGTATCGTAAACCACGTGCAGCAGCAGCGCCCCCGCGAAACGGGAGATCTCGGGCGCTTCAAGGGCAGGTCTTGCCCTGCGCGGATGCGAAGGTCGAAACGGCAGGGCGCACAGGGCGTCAAGCGCGCTTTCATTCGCCGCGTAAGCCATATAAAAACAGACCTCGTCTTTTCCCTCCCGCAGCGGGACCTGCAGCGCGCCCGCGCCTTCGGCATATGACGCCGCGCCGGTGCGGTCCGCATACAGGCACATATATCCGCCGAAATCCGTATTGGCGGGGTTCGTGAACCGAAGCACGCCGCGCTCCGCTTCGCCGCGCACGTAAAAGGACTGTTTTTCACCGCCGCACATCCGCGGAACGATACGGTAAACGACGCGCCCACCCGCGCCGCGGAACTGCACGCGCACCTGCTTCTTCATGGCCTTCGCATCCACCCGCACCGTAACGCGAAGCTGCGCCCCGCCGCAGTCGGCGCCGTACACCGCGGCGTGGTCCAGAAAATAGACCGACGCGCCGGAGAGGCAATCGTAGGCTCCGCCGTCGGAAATATAGAGCAGCGTCTCCCCCGGGAAGGGGGTGCAGGGATCGTTATGCCAGGGCGTGAGCTGATTCAGGCGGGAATCCAGCGCCCAGGTAAAACCAAGGCTGCCGAAGCCGAGCAGGGTACCGAACGCGGGGTTCGAGAGGGTGTGACACCACGGACGCGGCGGCCTTTTACCAATGAAAAAGCCGTTCGGCACAAAGGTGTTCTCACCGCCGAAGAGGGGCGAGGAAACGAGATACCGGGGCGGTTCTGGCGCAGTTTCAAGCGGCTTTTCAAACGGGAAGCCGAGTCCCGGGCAGGCCGCAAGCGCGCCTAGGAAGGCTTTGGAGCAGCTTTCGGCAAACAAGACGCGCACGCCGCCGGAGACGTCCCGCCGCGATGTGAGATTTTCGCGGGCAAGCAGGCTTTCGAGCGCCGCGGCAGCGTCGCCGCCGTACTCCGCCGCCGATTCGGTGAGCAGCACGAGATCCGCCGGGATACCGCTGAAACGCAGCGCCCTGTAAAAACGCAGCACCCCAGCGACGATTTCCTGCGGGAGGCCGTCGGTCCGCACGCGCAGCACCGGCAGATCGCCGGAGATCCCTTTTTCCCACAACGCGTTTGCCGGGGCGGTATTCCGGGCGGCGGCAGCGGCGATATCGGGATCGGCGCAGCCGAAAAACACCGTGCGCAGAAAGCGCTCGGCGATGGACGCGGACGCCGCGGGAAACGGACTGAGCACCGCCTTTCGCAGATCGGGCAGCCGCCCGGAACGCAGGCGGGAGAGGCTTTCCAGCGCTCCTTCGCGGGTCGCCGCCGGGCACGCCAGCAGCACCTTTTCGGCGGACGCGCCCGGAGACAGATTCACTTCCGTACGGATCGCCGCGGCGGGAAAGGTGAAGCACGTTTCGTTTGAAAATACGTTCGGGAGCGCGCCGAACGGCGTTTCGCGCGGGAGCGTGCCGAGCAGCGTTTCACGGTCGCAGGCAAAGGTAAACGGCGAAAAATCGCTGAAGCCCACGCTGAACCAGACGGGATCGTTGCCGCGTTCCACACGATGGAACACCAAAGCGTTCAGCGCGGCAACATATTCGATACGCACGCACATATCGGAAAAGGCCGGATGCTCCGACGCAAAGAACAGCGGTTCCGCCTGCGGCTCGAAATAGAAGCAGATCTCCGCGCGGACTGCCGTTTTCGTTTTGTTTTTCAGTTTTACCGGTGCAGCGAGGGCGGAGACGCGGTCCACCAGCGCCAGGGCGTACTGCGCCCGCAGCCCGTCCGCCTCACAGGACGCAAGGAACCCCGTGGGAAGAAGAGAAGCCTCCCCCGCCGCGGGCAGGATATATTCCTTTCCCGCCCGCACCGCGGCGCAAAGGCCGAACGCCCGCTGAGAATACGAAAACAGGCTTCGCCCGCCGTAAAGGAAATAATTGCGTCCCTTTTCGTCGCAGATCAGGGTCGCCTCGCCGTTGGAATACGCCGCGGCATGGGTAAACGCCCCCGCTGGCGGCGGGACGCGGCGTTCCGGCAGGCGTTTTTTCGGCACGGAGAAACGCGGCGGCCGGTATACGGGCGCGTCGGCGGGGATCTTTTCCATCAGCAGGCTCGCCGCCCCCGCCATGGCGGGATCACGCATGAACCGCCGCACGAATACGCTGCCGCGCAGGGCGTTGACACAGGCAAGCATGCTCATGCCCACGTGGTGCGCCATGTAGCTGCGCACAATCATATAGTCCTCGCCCGTATCCCCGGCGGAAAAATCCACCGCCTCGTAAAACCCGCACGCCCCGTATGCCCCGAGAGAGGCGAACCGCCGGAGATTCGAGAGGGCGCCCCTGAGATCCAGCGGCAGCGCCAGAAAGCATGCGTACGGCGCGAACACCGGCTGATCGTTCGGGTCTTCCCGCAATGCGAGGCCTTTCAGCCCGTGGGCGCGGTAGCGGTAATTCAGAGAAGCGTCGAACGCATAGAACGCGCTTTCGGAAACGCCCCACGGGCGCACGCCCTTCGCGCGCCGCTTCTGCTCGTACAGGCAGCTTTCGAGCCCCTCGGCGGCATAGGTGTTTTCATACAGCGGCAGAAAAAGCGCGGGCATGAAATACTCGAACGCCGTGCCGCCGTAGGAGGCCGCGGCGGCGGATCTGCCCCGCCGCAGGAAGGAGCGGTCCAGCGCCGCCCAGTGGGACGCGGGCGCCTGTCTGCGGGCGACGGCGTAATAGGAAGCCAGACGCGCCTCGCTCATATACGAATCATAATAAGAATCCGAAAGCTTCCCGGCGGAAACGTTCAGACCGACGCTGAACAGCCTGCGGCCGGGCACGTAGAGCGCATCGAGCCGCGCCCGGTCCAGCTCCGCGCCGATGCTGCCGATCAGCACCCGGAAGCTGAGGCCGAGAGATACGTACTCACGCAGGCCCTCCCTGAGAGCGGTAAGGCACGCCAGATAATTGCCGCAATCCACACTCGAGACGAACGCCGGAGAAAGCGGGCGCAGCGTGCGGGTATCGTACCAGTTATAGAGCAGCCCGTGACAGCGGGGCAGAGAAAACAGAGAATCCAGACTTTTCGAAAGCCGGTCGCTGAGCTGCGCGGGCGTGATGAGCGACAGATCCGCCGCCGCGAGCACGCAGGTGAGATACAGCCCGATGTTGGTGGGCGAGGTGCGGTGCGCCACCCGACGGACGGGCGTTTCCTGCACGTTATCCGGCGGCAGGAAGTGGTCTTCTTCGCCCGCGTATTCCTCAAAATAGCGCCACATGGCCGCGGCGTACTGCGTAAGAGATTCCGTCTCTCCCGCTGTGGGCGCGCGTTTTTCGGCTTTTTTCGCCAGGCCCCCCTTTGAAAGAGCAAACGGGACCGTGCCCGCGAACAGCGCCGCGACCGGCAGATGGTAAGCCCTGCCGAAAAGCAGGCAGCCCGCGCACAGCAGGGGGAACGCCGCCGCGCAGAGAACGGGCGCGCCGCCCCGGCCCTCCGACTGGGCGGCGGTGGTCCATTCCAGCGTTTTTCTGCCGCTCACCAGCGTGCGCCAGAGGGCGCGGCAGCATGCGTCCGCGCTCACGGCGGCCTCATAGGGCAGAAGCCCTGCCGAAAGCACGGCCCGCATCAGCGCCCGCATGCCGGAGGAAAGGCAGGCGGAAAAATACGCGCGCGAGAAGCCGAACGCTCCCTGCCGCAGAAAGACCGACAGCGCCGCGCTCAGCTCGCCCGAGGCTCTGCCCAGCACGCCCGTTATCAACAGGCACAGGGAGAGCTTCGACGGGAACAGCAGCGAAGCCAGTATCAGCACGAGGCAGGAGATCGGCAGCACGGCGCGCAGCGCGTTATCGAGCAGTTGGAACCTTGCCAGCGCGGGCAGACGCGCGCCCGGCTCCACACCCAGCGGGCGGATGAGGAAGCGAAGATTCTGCACGTCGCCCCGGATCCACCGGCTCTGCCGCCGGAAAAACGACGCCGGAGAAGCGGGAAAGCCCTCGGTGAACGCGCACGTGGAAACGAAGGCCGTGCGAAGAAGCGCGCCCTCCAGAATATCGTGGCTGAGTACCCGCCCCGCAGGGAAAGCGCCGACGCACAGGGCGCGGTAGACGTCCGCGTCGATCAGCCCCTTGCCTGAGAACACCGACGTGCCGAACAGATCCATATACCGGCTCGAAACGCGCGGCGAATAGGCGGAAACGCCGCCCCACGTCATCACGCGCGAGAAAAACGTTTTGCCCGCCGCGGAAACGCTGACCTCCGATCGCGGGGCAAAGCAGCCGTAACCGGACAAAAGCGCCGTTTTTTCAGCGTTCAGCACGGCGCGGTTCAGCGGATGCGCCGCCACGCACAAAAGCTTTCTGAGTTCTTCAAAGGGCAGAAGCGTATCGGCGTCCAGCGCCAGAAGATAGACTGCGTCGTTCAGAACGTCCCGGTCGCCGCAGAGCGCGTCGAAACAGTCGGTACCGTCGCGCAGCAGGCGCACCAGCGCTTCGATCGCCCCGCGTTTGCGCTCAAAGCCGGTGTATTCGTTTTCGGTGGGCGCAAACACCCTGCCCCGCACCGCCATCAGGAAACCGCCGCCGTTCTCGGCGTTGAGCCGGTCGATCTCGCGGCGCATGGCGGCAAGATCGGCCGCGTCCGCAGGCAGCGAGGGACCGGAAGCGTTTTTGAGATCCATGAGCGCCACGACCCCCGCGGACGAACCGCTGTGCGACGCCGCAAGCGACGCAAGATGCGCGGCAAAGGCGGCCGCCTCCCCCGCCGGGGGCAGGATGTTGGACACCGTGATCAGCGTTTTCGGCAGCGATACGTTTGCGTCCGGGTCCAGCGACGGCAGAAAATACGGCTGCCGGAGCCTGCGCAGGAGCCATTCCGCCGCCGGTTTCAGGGCGGCGTACAGCGGCAGATACAAAAACAGGGCAAGCATTGCGGCGCAGAGCGCGGGAAACCGGAGATCGGATATTTCAGCGCGCAGCAGAAATACGAGCCCCGCGCCCAGCAGCAGCGGCAGAATCGCCTCCGAAACAAGAAAAACCGCGCCGCCCCGCCTTCGCTTTTGCAGCGGCAGCGAAAAACCGATATGCCGCCCGGAAGCGAGCAGCCGGGCAACAGTATCCGTTTCGGCCTCGCCCCGGGAAGCCGCGAGCCGGATCACCGCCCTGCGGTACGCCGCTTTTGTTTCGGCGTCGCTGAGGCGATAGGCCTCGTCCCGGCAAAGCGCCTGCTCCGCCGGGCAGATCTGGGGGATCAGCGCATCGTGATCGATTTCGCGCAGCCGGAACATGCCCCGGATCGCGCGCGAAAAGGGCGGATCCCCTTCTGTTCTTTCCGTGCTGAAGGTTTCAACGGCACGCAGCGCGAACGCCGCCGGTAAAAAAGCGGGCAGCGCGCCCGCCGCCCACAGCCCCAAGGGCCGAGAGGCAAAAAAGGACGCAAGGTTCTGCTGCGTGGGCTCGACGCCGCGGTCGAACAGCTCGAGGCAAGCCCGCCACAGCGCCGCCGCGTCGGATGAAGCGCGCCTGCGCAGCGCGCTCACGCCCCCTTCCAGAGCGGAAGAGAGCATCACGTAATGTTCCCGCAGTTCCGCCGCGGCGGCGGTTGCCCCTGTTTTGCCGACGGAGCGGCACAGCGTTTTCAGCCGTTTTTCGGCTTTTTTCAGCGAACGGATCATGCGCTTTCCCCTTTTTGCTTATACGTATACGGACGTATTGTTTGCGCAAAAAAGGAGAAATATACGACGGCACGATGTATTCAAATTACAGTTTGTCGCGCGGTGCGCGCCAATGAAAAATTAAAAATTAACAATTAACAATTGATGAAGGGCTCCGCCCTTACCCGATTATAATCCATCGGTTTATATAGGTGTTTTCTGATATTGTGGCTGTTCCCCTATATAATCAAAACGCGCAGCGT
>JAFRSZ010000036.1 GCA_017439205.1 Clostridia bacterium | reverse complement strand
CCCGTTCTTCTTCGGTGAAGGCTTCCTCATAGAACGTGCCGTTCAGCCAGGTACGGACCGTTGAATCCGGATAAGTGACGGAATTGACGGATTCGTCATCTTCAAAAGGCATTCTTTCCAGAACGTATTTGGATACGACGAGAACCTTGCCCGGCATTTTCTTTATAACCATCCATTCGATGGGCTCTTTGCCGTTTTTCTCGTTCGTATCCTGCTCATAAGCGCCGATCGTTACGATATCGCCGTATTTCGCACCGGCGAGCTGCGCCGGATCGACCGTAGCCGCAGCAGAAGAGTTGCTGTTTCCCTGCCCGTCGGCGTCGTTCTTTTTGCCGCAGCCGGCGAACCCGGTCAGCAGCAGCGTCAACGCCAGAAAGACCAACAAAATCGGTTTCAGATACTTTAGCATAGTGTTTCCTCCGATTTTACTTTATTTTGCGCGTTCATCATAACACAAAAGGGATAATAAATACAATACTTTCGATAAAAAAAACGAATAAGTTCTTGTTTTTCTGCCGAAGATGCTGTATAATACCACACTGAACGAAACATTGGTTCAGGGAGGCAAACGTCTATGAAAAGAATACTCGCATTACTGATCGCTGCGGCTTTGCTGCTCTCTCTCGCGGCATGCGGCGGTTCCGGCAAAAACGGCGATACCGACACGGCCGATACGGCAACCGGCACTGCGCAGAACAACGAAGAAAACACACTTGCAGACGAGATCACAGAGTTCCCCGCAGAGGGGTCGGATTATATCAGAAACGGCGCCCTTATTTTCCGCGCTTTCACCGAACTGCCCGGCGAGGAATTCGTATCCCTTGTTGAGGCGCAGGGCTATGCCTGGTACGATGACGACTACGTGATGAGCGGCTTTGCGGACGAGGGCAAATCCAGCGGCTTCCAGAAAAGCTTCCTCGCCGAATACATCCAGGTGTATAACAGCCCCACGGATTATCGCAGCTATGAGGATATCAAAGCTGCGGGCAAAGGCGAGCTCGCGAAAATGGCGGTCGCCTTTAACGTAAAAGGCGAATATGCCGACGGGCAGGCGGCACTTTCCGCCGCCTTCGACGGGCTGGAGATCCTTGATACGCATAAGGATCCCTATGACGAAAAAGGTTCCGGCGCCGCGCGGATCAAAGACGCAAACGGCACCGAATATCTGGTGATGTACACGTCGGAATTCTACACGAACAACACGGCGGCCGTTTCGTTTATCGTACGCACGGACGCGTATCTTTCGGCAAACCCCTTCGGCGGAACGGCTGACAGCGTAGACGCCGCCTGGAGCCGGATCTGCAGCTGAACAAACGCATAAAAATCAGCACCCTCGCGATGAGGGTGCATTTTTTTTATTGTGAAACAGGCCTGTTAAAACTCCGGCTCGTAGCCTTCTTTGCGGTCTTCCCAAACCGCGCGCCGGACTTTGAAATCGGTAACGGCCACTCTGGTGCAGTACGCCTCGAAACCGATCCTTCCGTATTTCTCCTGATCTATGGGGTCCGGGTCGGTGGCCTCGATGCAGAGCTTACCGTCAACGATCACAAACACGTGCCCGCCGATGCTTCCCGCCTGCATATGGTATTCCTTATCGGGCCTGAAATCCAGCAGCTTTGTTCCGCAGTTCAGTTTGTATTCCGGGCTCTTTTCAAAGCCCACCTTACCGTCCCACCAGCCGCCGACGCCGGCCACATAGGCCAGTGCGCGCGTGTTGGTATCCTCGTTCCACGAGCCGGACCACATGCAGTTGATATCGTGGGTGCACGGCGGTAATATTTTCGCTTTGAAATCAAGGCAAACCGGGCCGTAAAAGGGCTTTTTCAGCAAAGCCATGGAAGGAAAATTGCGGCGGTTCTCGCCGATCAGCCAGCCGTCCTGAACGAACCAGTTGCCGTCTCTGACCTCAAAATCGGCGGCAAAGGATTCTGCGGTAAAGGGTGTGTCGTAGAGCACGGGCATGGCGTCCGGGTCTATCATTTTATGCATCAGATGGATCATAGGTACCTCCCACTGAAATTAATTTTTTTCTGTGTGTTTTATCGTCTGAAGGCGCGCAGCCGGTCACAGCGCGTCGATCATCAGCATCAGGCTGAAAAGCTCGATCTGCCCCTTCTTTTCGGGGCGGAAGATATTTCCCTGCAGCGCCATATGCGCGCCCCTGTAAGTGGGAAGAACGTGATAAACGCCCTTCGAGAAGCCCTTTTTCGCCAGACCGACCCCGGGGGCTTCGCTTACGGTATCGCTCGGCTTGTCAAACGGAGCGGTCTCCGATATCGTGTTCACCAGCCCGTCGTTGTGCTGCCAGCGCTTATCCAGCGTTATGCCGCCCTCGGTCACGGTATCCGTGTTCCCCATCACGTGCACGAAAAGCGTAAAGAACGGGTCGCCGATCCGCCGGTCCTGGACCCGGTAACTGCCGTCGTCGCTGCTGCGCGTGGCGTCGAACGGGACGGAAAAATAGTAAATATCCGGCACCATGCGGATCCTTTCGTTCATCAGCACGGAATGATCCGGGTGCATATCGTAAAGGCCGGTATCCGGCAGGGCGACGTTTCCGGAGGTGATCCGCCGCGCCCGGTACGCGATCTTATGCATACCGGCTTCGGGCAGGAAACGCGCCCATGCGGGGAGTGCGCCGTATTTTTGACCGTTCTTTTCACAGCACCGGGTCTCTATCGCCGTGACCGCCTGATGGTTCACGTGCAGCGTGGTGCCGTTGTAGGCGGCGGCAAGCCCGCAGATGGAATAGATCCAGTCCGTTTTGCCGCCCCGGAACAGGTCGGACAAACTGCCGTCCAAGGTAGCGCGCCGTTCTTCTTCATCGCCGTAGGCAAGCAGAGAGGCCAGCAGCGCCGAGGTGGGGCCGCCGAAGGAATGCGCCATAATATTGATTTTATGCTCCGAGTCCCACCGGGGCAGAAGCGGCTTTCCGGTGTAATCCCTGCCGTAGCGCGCATGGCCGAAGCGTTCGCTGTGCGCTTTGCCGTAATCCACGCGCGTCCCCGTGAGCTGCGCGTAGAGCTCGCAGGCGCGGTCCCATGCCGAGCCTACGGGGTCCAACGAAGGCGCCACAACGGTAAAGCCGGAAGCGTTGATCCGCTTGATCAGGTTGCCGCTGAACATCCCCCAATAGGCAAAGGTATCGTTGCAGGGCTCATTCTGTCCCCAGCCGAAAAAGCCGTGAACGAACACAAACGGGTAGCGCGTTCTGGCCGAGCTGTGGTCTATGCACAGGCCCTTCCCCGGCGCTTTCACAAACCGCACGGCGTTCGCGGCGGTGATCAGGGCTCTGTTGAGTACGTAAATCGTGCCTGTAAGCAAGTCGTAACGCATAAAAACCTCCCGGGGCTCAGGCGTTCGCCGCCGACGGAAACGGTTCCATGAACACGCGGTCGTCCGTGCGGCGCAATGTGAGCCCGCTCAGAAGAAAGATGCAAGTGGGCGGCACGGCGGGCGCAAACCGCCGTTTTTGCCCTTTTTATCAACAAAAACGTTTCAATATCGGGTTTATTATATCAGATATTTCGCGCGGAATCAACAGAAAATAACGTCTCTTTCTGCAGCAGTCATCTTCGGTTTTTCCTGCGCAAAAGACAGAAGACGGTTTCCCGCCCTGAGGGATGAAAACTGAGAGCCGTTCCCTGCCGTCATGCTTCGTTTTTCAGCAGAAGCGCGCGCCCTTTCGGCACGTTGAGACCTACGGTCCCGTTTGCGATCCTGACGCGCCCGCGCGGGATGCTGCCGTCCGCCGTGAGCTCATACACGTCCGCGGCGGCGAACGCGGCGTCCGGGATCGCCCAGTCGCCCGTTCTCCCGTTTTCGGAATACGCGATAAAGGTCCGGTTTTCCGCGT
Source organism: Clostridia bacterium (assembly GCA_017439205.1). Lineage (GTDB taxonomy): Bacteria > Bacillota > Clostridia > Oscillospirales > Acutalibacteraceae > RUG806. Next base: position 2,296 of record JAFRSZ010000036.1, on the reverse strand, counting down.
CCAGCGGCAGCAGCACGTCGTCGCCGTCCTTCAGCACGTCGCCGTTTTTCGTGATGCGCCCCTCTTTGCCGCGGCTGACCACGCCGTCCGATAAATACACGGTATAGCCGCCGTCGTCTTCGGTGCAGCGCTGCCGTTCATACCGGTTCAGGTAAAAATACGGCAGCTGCAGCGTGCAGAACTGACGCAGGAATTCCGGCGCCCAGTCCGCCGGGTCTGCGCCGTGCTTCATCCAGATATCCTCGCCGTGCATCCCCCCGTAGAATACCGCCAGAAGTTTGGGGTCGGTCAAATGGCCGCTGTAAAGCGAGGGCGGTATCTTCATGCAGTCCTCCGCGGTCATGCCGCTCGTCCACCACGAGGCGGGGATCCTGCCGAGCGTACGGATCGGCGCGTCTTCAGGCCTTCCCTCGGGCAGCGGCTCTTCAGCGGCGGCATAGAATCTGCGGATCGGATGCCCGGGCGAATCCGCGCGCCATTCCAGCTCGCGGTAGGTGTATTCGGTGGTCACGTCGATGCCGAGGGAGGCGATGTAATCCAGCATTTTGTTGCGCGCCGCGTCCTCGTCCTCCACGCTTGTGCAGGGGTTCAGGCTCTGCGCGATACAGAAGTTATCCAGATGAACGGTGCCCGCCTCGCGCACCGGGGCGATCTCACAGAAGCGGTCCCAGTTCTTTTTGAACAGCCCGCTTTCGTAATACCCTTTATATGAGACCTTATAGGCGTTTCTGCCGTTGAAGACCTCGATCACCGCGGGTTCTCCGTTTTTATCCTTCACCACGGCGTTTTCCCTGACGAGCGCAGGAAAGCAGGGCGTGGCTTCGTAGGCGTCCGACAGATTGCCGTGAAAGCTGACCGCCGTATGGTATTTTTTCGCTTCACGGCAGAGCCACAAAAGGCTTTCTCTGCCGTCGGCGTCGCATTCGAGCTTCAACGCGTCGTTTACGACCTCCATTTCGGGGTAACAGTCGTCATGCCCGAGGCCCTGCCAGCCCACGAGATACACGATCTTCCGTATCCCGGCGGTCAGGTTATCGGTCGCTCTGATGATATCCAACGCCTGCTTGAAGCTGATCAGCACGTCGCTGCGGTTTTGTTCAAAATCGGGCTTCGCGAGAAACATCTTCATCCAGAGCGTTTTGCCGTAGTCGTAATTCCATTTATATAAGGGTTGCATAGAAAGCTCCTTTCATCTGTTATGGAAGGCAGAAGACGGTTCTGCCTTCTGCGCCGTTTTTTCAGGACTGCGTTCAGGTTTGTGTTCACACACCCTCTGCCTGATCGGTTATGATCTTGCGTCCGAGTTCGAACGCCAGAAACATTATTTTGGTCTTATCGTCGAGCCGCGAGCCGCCCGAGAGGCTTCTCGGGTCCCATGAGGAATGGTCGAGATTGTCTCCGGCATAGAAAAACTGAAAGAATTCCGTCCCTCTGAAATCGCACAGCGCCTGCATGCCGGCGCATTCCATTTCAACGCAGATCGCGCCTTGTTCTTTTCTGCGATTCACTTTTTCCCTTGTTTCACGATAGCAGGCGTCCGTGGTCCACGTCATGCCTTCAACGTACGGGTAGCCGCAATCCGCCAGGACCCTCCTGAATGTATCTCTGTACTTTTTATTCACTTCGATCACGTCGCCCGGCGCGGCGTAATGGAAACTCGTCCCTTCGTCCCTTAACGCAGCGGTCGGGATAATGATGCCGCAGTCCTCTATCGTTTTATCCAGAACGCCGCAGTTGCCGAGCAGGATCAGACGTTTGCTTCCGATCGCCAACAGATCCTCATACTGCGCGACGCAGAGCGGCTCGCCGACAAGCGACTGAAACAGAGCGAATCGCTTCCCTCTGTATTCGACTTCATATACCGGATTAAGCCCCACGGCGGAATGGATATCCGTGATCTTTCGGGCGTCAAACGTTTCAAGGACACTGTCGAACAGCTTCTTTGAAAAACAGGATACCGTTACTTCGGGGAAATCCTCCGTTCTCTCCGTAACCATATCGGGATTGATCACCGCGTCGGCTTCCCTGTCAAATTCTTCAAGCAGCATCAAACACACCTCACCATCTGATTTTTCGGGGATACCTTACGTTTATTTTTCCGCCCGCTGCATTTTCCTGTTATACTCGTCGATATAAAGATTTACGGCCCGTTCGATCGCTACCGTTTTGGATTGGCCGGATTCCGCGCAGAAATCCGCAAGACGTTCATACGTCTGCTTCTCCATGCGCACCGATACCGGCACGTTTTCTTTCTTTTCTCTTGCCATATTTCAAACTCTCGCTTTCATACTTTTTT
>JAFRSZ010000035.1 GCA_017439205.1 Clostridia bacterium | reverse complement strand
TGTTGACGGTCGGCTCAGACAAAAACTTGTCTTAAAGCTACTCCCCTTTAATTTACAGTAATAATAACATGATATGAAAAAATTGTCAAGAGATATTTCTCATTTTTTGATCCACGTTACGGGGGAGAGCGCCAGCAGCAGAGGGAAGATCTCGAGCCTGCCCAGTAGCATCGCGCCCGAGAGAACCAGCTTCGAGAAAACCGAGAAATCCGCGTAATTCCGCGCCGGGCCTGCCGCGCCGAAGGCCGGGCCGATGTTGTTGAAACACGCCACCGTGGCGGAAACCGCGGTCTCCAGATTGAACTTGTCGAGGCAGATCAGCAAAAAGCAGCCGCCGGTGATCAGGCAGTAGACCACGAAATAGGTGAGGGTGTTGCTGATCACGTTCTCATCCAGCGGTTTGCCCTCGAGCCGCAGCACTGTCACGCTGTGGGGATGCAGCATTTTTTTGAACTCGCGGTGGATGGCCTTGCCCAGTATCAGCACGCGCGAAACCTTGAGCCCGCCGCCCGTGGAACCCGCGCATGCGCCCACGATCATCAGCGAGAGCAGCACGGCCTTGGAAAGCCCCGGCCACAGGTCGAAATCCGTGGTGGCGAAGCCCGTGGTGGTCATAATGGAGCTCACCTGGAACGCGGAGGTCCGGATCAGGTCGGAGGCGTTGGTATACATTTCGCGGAGGTTCAGCACGATCGCCGCGGTTGCGGTGAAAAAGATGCCGAAATACACCCACATTTCCGTGCTTGCGGCGGCAAGGCGGAATTTGCGCGCCAGCAACAGAAAATAGATGTTGAAATTCACGCCGAACAGCAGCATGAACACCGTGATCACCCACTGCAGGTAGGGGGAGTAGCCCGCGATGCTGTCGGCCTTGATGCCGAAGCCGCCGGTGCCGGCCGTGGCGAACGTATGGACGAAAGCCTCGAAAAAACTCATGCCGCCTGCCTTCAGAAAAACGATCTCGAGCACGGTCAGCCCGATATACATCAGGTACAGGATCTTGGCGGTGTCTTTGGCGCGCGGCGCGAGCTTGCCCACGATGGGGCCGGGCATTTCGGCGCGCATGATGTGGATGGGCCGGTCGGAGATGTTTACCACAGCCATAACGAATACCAGGATCCCCATGCCGCCCAGCCAGTGGGTAAAGCTGCGCCAGAACAGCACGGCGTGGCTCAGCCCTTCCACGTCTCTCACAATGGAAGCGCCGGTGGTGGTGAAGCCGCTCACGGTTTCAAACAGCGCGTCCGTAAAGCGCGGGATCTCGCCGGAGACCACGAACGGCAGCGCGCCGAGCACGCTCATCAGCACCCATGTGAGCGCTACGATCACGAACCCCTCTTTGGCGTAAATGGTTTTATATTCGGGATGGAGCAGCTTCGCCGCGACAAAGGCGACCAGCAGCGCCCCGGCGGCGCACAACACAAAGCTCATGGCGCTCTGCTCGCGGTAGTAAAAGCCCACGAGCGCCGGTATCAGCATGACCGCCGCCTGCAGCTTCATGATCTGCATCGGCATATATAAGATCATTCTGCGGTTCATAAACGTCTCCCGTATGTTATTTCAGAATATCGGAAAGATCCTTGTACGCGTGGCCCGCGCTGATCACGATCACGCTGTCGCCGGGCAGGATCACGTCGCCGCCGGTGGGAATGATATTCCTGCGGTCCCGTACGATGCCGGCGATCAGGGTGTTCTTTTTCAGGTACAGATCCTTCAGCGGGACGCCGATCCCCTTGAAATCCTCGCCCACAAGGAACTCCAGCGCCTCCGCCTTTTCGCCTGCCACGCGGTAAAGCGTTTCGATCTTGCTGCCAGCGGAATTGTGGATCGCCCGCACGAAGCGGGAGGTCACGTCCGTCACGGCCTTGGTGGGCGAAAGGATGCACGACAGGCCCAAACGGGCCGCGAGGCGCGAAAGCTCTTCGCTGTTCACCTTTGTGATCACCGTGGGTACGCCGATTGAAGATGCGAATACCGAAAGCAGTATGTTTTCTTCGTCGGTGCCGGTGAGGGCGATGAACGCGTCCATATTGCGGATGCCCTCTTCATACAGCAGCTCCTGATGCGTACCGTCCCCGTGTACCACCGAGATGGATGGCAGCAGGGAGGCGATGTTGCGGCAGCGTTTTTCGTCTTTATCGATGATCTTCACGGAGTTGCCGATGAACGAGAGCTTTTTCGCGAGATAATAGGCCGCGCGGCTGCCGCCCATGATCATGATGCTGCGCGCCTGCTTCTGCAGCAGGTCGAATTTTTTCAGCAGCTTCTGGATCTCGGTGGGGGCGGCCACCAGCCCTACCGTATCGCCGCTTCGCAGTACGAAGCTGCCGTCGGGAATATATACGTCGTCTTCCCGTTCCACGGTGCACACCAGAAACGGGGTCTTATACCTTTTTCGCACGTCGGAAAGGCTCATGTCCAGCAGCGGAGAGTTCGGTTTGAGCTTGAGCTGGACCATTTCGATGTTGCGGTTGGCGAAGGTTTCGATCTGCATGGCGGAGGGGAGCTTGAGGATGTTGAACATCTGCTGCGCGGCCATC
>JAFRSZ010000006.1 GCA_017439205.1 Clostridia bacterium | reverse complement strand
CCAACGCCTGCGGGCGGTCATGCCCGCCCCTACGATTCCAATAGAAACGTGTTTTTGCTTCATCGTAATGAAATGCGATTAACAGAAAGATTTCTTTATTTCTTTGTGTGTTAAAACTGAGTCAGATAAGTACGCCTATCAGATGTACGATCAGCGCCGCGATCCACGCGATCGCGCACTGCCACGCCACCACGCCCAGCGCCCAGAGCCTGCCGAGCTCGCGCTTCACCGCCGCGATGGCCGCTACGCAGGGCGTATACAGCAGCGAGAATATCAGCAGGCAGGCCGCCGTTAAGGGCGTGAGGATGGATGCGATATCCTGCGGGAACAGGATCTCCATTGTGGAAACCACGCTCTCTTTTGCCATAAAGCCGCTGATCAGCGATACCACGATGCGCCAGTCGCCCAGCCCCAGCGGGGCGAGCGCGGGGGCGATCAGGCTCGCCGCCCTTGCGAGGATGCTGTTTTCGGCGTTATCGGTCAGGCTGAAGTGCAGGTCGAAGCTGTTTAAGAACCACACCACCACGGTGGCGATCAGTATCACCGAGAAGGCGCGCTGCAGAAAGTCCTTCGCCTTATCCCACAGCAGGCGAAGCACGTTTTTCGCCCCGGGCAGCCGGTAGTTCGGCAGTTCCATCACGAAGGGGGCGGGCGCGCCCTTGAAGAAGGTGCCCTTCATCAGAAACGCTGCCAGAATGCCGCACACGATGCCGAGCAGATACAGCCCCACCATCACCGGGGCCTTGTATTTTTCACAGAACGCGTTCACAAAGAAGGCGTAGATCGGCACCTTCGCCGTGCAGCTCATAAAGGGCGTGAGCAGAATCGTCATTGTGCGGTCCCGCTCGCTGGGCAGCGTGCGGGTGGCCATCACGGCGGGCACAGTGCAGCCGAAGCCCATCAGCATCGGCACGATGCTTCTGCCCGAAAGCCCGATGCGTCTTAAAAGCTTATCCATCACGAACGCCACGCGGGCGATGTAGCCGCTGTCTTCGAGCAGCGAAAGGAAGAAGAACAGCGTGATGATGATGGGCAGAAAGCTGAGCACGCTGCCTACCCCGGCGAAGATGCCGTCGATCAGCAGGCCGTGCAGCACCTCGTTCACTCCGGCTGCGGTGAGCGCGCCGTCCACGGCGGCGGAGAGGCTGTCGATGCCCGTTTCCATCAGGCCCTGCAGGGTGCCGCCGATCACGTTGAAGGTGAGGTAGAACACCAGCGCCATAATGAGGATGAACGCCGGTATCGCGGTGAACTTGCCGGTGAGGATGCGGTCCAGCTTTTCGCTGCGGCGGCGCTCCTTGCTCTCTACCGGTTTTTTTACCGCCGAAGCGCATACGTCGTTGATAAAACGGAAACGCATATCCGCGATGGCGGCGCTGCGGTCCAGCCCGCGTTCGGCCTCCATCTGCAGGATGATATGCTCGATCATCTCTTTTTCATTCTGCTCCAGCTGCAGCTGGTCGATGATCAGCGCGTCGCCCTCGATCACCTTGTTGGCGGCAAAGCGCACCGGCAGCCCCGCGCGGCGGGCGTGGTCCTCGATCAGGTGGCTGATGGCGTGGATGCAGCGGTGCACCGCGCCTCCGTGCTGCGATTCGTCGCAGAAATCCTGCCGCAGGGGCTTTTCCTGATAGTACGCCACGTGCAGCGCGTGGTCGATCAGCTCCTGCACGCCTTCGTTCTTGGCGGCGGAGATCGGTATCACCGGCACGCCCAGGAGCGACTCCATCTCGTTTACGTCCACGGTGCCGCCGTTGTTGGCCATTTCGTCCATCATGTTCAGCGCCACAACCATGGGCGTGTCCATTTCGAGCAGCTGCATGGTGAGGTACAGGTTGCGCTCGATGTTCGTGGCGTCCGCAATGTTGATGATGGCGCGCGGCTTTTCGCGGATCACGAAATCGCGCGATACGATCTCTTCGCTCGTGTAGGGGCTCATGCTGTAGATGCCCGGCAGGTCGGTCACGCGGGTGTTGGCGTGCCCGCGGATGGGGCCGTCCTTGCGGTCGACCGTTACGCCCGGAAAGTTTCCCACGTGCTGGTTTGCGCCGGTCAGCTGGTTGAACAGCGTGGTCTTGCCGCAATTCTGGTTGCCCACCAGCGCAAAGGTGAGCGCTTCGTCGTCCGGCAGCGGGTCGCCGCTGCCCTTGGGGTGGTATTTGCCTCCCTCGCCGAGACCGGGGTGCTCTGCGGCGCCCACCGGTTTTTGTGCGAGAACGGGCGTTTCTTCGGCGGGCTCTGCCGGCGCAATGCCGATCTGACCGGCGTCGTCCAGCCGCAGCGTGAGCTCGTAGCCGTGGATCTTCAGCTCCATCGGGTCGCCCATCGGCGCGTATTTTACCAGCGTCACCACGGTGCCCGGTATCATGCCCATATCCAGAAAATGCTGCCTCAGCGCTCCCGCGCCGCCGACGGTCGTGATCACCGCGCTTTTGCCGATCTCAAGTTCTTTTAACGTCATTTTGTAAAATCTCCGCATTGAAAATAAATATGTTTTCATATTAGCACTATTTTTTTTATTCGTCAATTTTTCATTATAATTTTATTGCATTTATTTTTTGAATATGATAAAATCAATTGATTTCAATGCTTATCGCGGAGGCGATTTTTATGAAAGAGTTAATGCTCGGCAATAAGGCCGCGGCGCGCGGGCTCTGGGAAGCCGGCTGCAGCTTTATTTCCAGTTACCCGGGTACCCCCAGCACCGAGATCACCGAGGAGGCCGCGAAGTTTCCCGAGATCTACTGCGAGTGGGCGCCCAACGAAAAGGTTGCCATGGAGGCGGCCTTCGGCGCGTGTCTCGCGGGCAAACGGGCCTTCTGCGGCATGAAGCACGTAGGGCTCAACGTGGCGGCGGACCCGCTTTACACAATGAGCTATACGGGCGTGAACGCAGGTCTCGTGATTGCCGTTGCGGACGACGCCGGCATGCATTCGAGCCAGAACGAGCAGGATTCGCGCCATCACGCGATCGCCGCCAAGGTGCCGATGCTGGAACCTTCCGATTCCGCCGAGGCGCTTCTCTTCGCGAAGCTCGCGTACGAACTGAGCGAAAAATACGATACCCCGGTGATCCTCAAGATGTGCACCCGCGTGGCGCACTCCCAGAGCGTGGTGGAGCCGGGCGAACGGGACGTGCCCGAAAAAGCCTATGAAAAAAACATTGCGAAATACGTTATGATGCCCGGCAACGCCAAGCGCCGCCATCCGATCGTGGAGCAGCGTATGGCCGACCTCGCCGCGTGGGCGGAGACCGCGTCCGTGAACCGCGTGGAGCGCGGCACGGGCAAAACCGGTATCATTACCTCTTCCACCTCGTACCAGTACGTGAAAGAGGTGTTCGGCGATACTGTGAGCGTTCTGAAGCTCGGCATGGTGAACCCTCTGCCGGAAAAGCTGATCCGCGATTTCGCAGCGGGTATGGAAGAGCTCATCGTGGTGGAGGAGCTCGACCCGATCATCGAGAATTACTGCAGAAGCCTCGGCCTCAACGTACACGGCAAAGATAAACTGCCCATCGTGGATGAGTTCTCGCAGGGGCTGTTGGCTGAAAAGCTCTGCAATGAAACCAAAGAGAGCGTTTCACTGGACGTAAACGTGCCCGTTCGCCCGCCCGTGATGTGCGCGGGCTGCCCGCACCGAGGCCTGTTCTATACGCTCAGCAAAAATAAATGCACGGTGCTGGGCGATATCGGCTGCTATACGCTGGGCGCGGTGGCGCCGCTTTCCGCCATTGAGATGACGCTCTGCATGGGCGCGTCCGTGAGCGCGGCGCACGGCTTCAATAAAGCCGACCCGTCCAACGAGAGCCGCACCGTGGCGGTGATCGGCGATTCCACGTTCATGCATTCGGGCATGACGGGCCTTGCCAACATCGCGTATAACCAGAGCAACTCCACCGTGATCATTCTCGATAACTCCATCACCGGCATGACCGGCCACCAGCAGAACCCCACCACCGGCTTCAACCTGCGCGGCGATCCCGCCGGTAAGATCGACCTTGAGGCGCTGTGCACCGCCATGGGCTTCAGGCGTGTGCGCGTGGTGGACCCGTATAACCTGAAAGAGTGCGACGCCGCGCTCAAAGAGGAGCTCGCAGCAAACGAACCGAGCGTGATCATCAGCCGCCGCCCGTGCGCGCTGCTCAAATACGTAAAGCACAAGCCCCCGGTCAAGGCGGACCCGGAGAAATGCCGCGGCTGCAAGGCCTGTATGCGCATCGGCTGCCCGGCGATCTCTATGAAGAACGGCAAGGCCGTGATCGACAACACCCTGTGCGTGGGCTGCGGCGTCTGCGCTCAGCTCTGCGCGTTCGGCGCGCTGTGTGAAAACTGAGGAGGGCGGCAGAATGGAAACCAAAAACGTAATGATCGTAGGCGTCGGCGGGCAGGGAAGCCTGCTGGCAAGCAAGCTGTTGGGCCATCTGCTGCTCGGCTGCGGCTATGACGTGAAGGTGAGCGAGGTGCACGGCATGAGCCAGCGCGGCGGCAGCGTGGTCACCTACGTGCGCTGGGGCGACAGGGTGTATTCGCCCGTGATCGATAAAGGCGAGGCGGATTTTATCGTATCCTTCGAGCTGTTGGAGGCCGCGCGGTACGTGCCGTATCTGAAAAAGGGCGGCGTGATCGTCACCAACACGCAGCAGATCGATCCGATGCCGGTGATCACCGGCGCGGCCGCCTACCCCGAGAGTCTTGTGGAAACAATGAAGGCCGCGGGCGTGAACGTTGACGCGCTCGATTGCCTTGCGCTGGCGGAGGAAGCAGGTTCTTTGAAAGCCGTGAACATCGTGCTGCTGGGCCGCCTTACGCATTACTTCGATATTCCCGAAGAGAAGTGGCTGGCCTCTCTCGAAGCCATCGTGCCGCCGAAGTTCCTCGAGATCAACAAAAAGGCGTTTGAGATCGGCAAAAACGCCGGCGTTTAAGCTGTAATTAAACCGTACAAAGTAAAATCAGGAAAAATCGAATCAAAAAGGAGAGTGATTCCCATGGAAAGATACTTTCAGCCTGAGATCGAATGCGCCCCGCGCGAGGAAATGATCAAGCTCCAGAACGAGAAGCTCGTGAAACAGGTGCAGCACGTTTGGGATAACGTGCCCTACTACCGCAAAAAGATGGAGGCGAAGGGCCTGACCCCCGCCGATATCAAAACGATCGACGATCTTCATAAACTCCCGTTTTTATGCAAGGACGACCTCAGAGAGGCCTATCCCTACGGGCTGATGGGCAAGCCGCTGAAGGACTGCGTGCGCATCCAGAGCACCTCAGGCACCACCGGCAAGCGCGTGGTCGCGTTCTATACGCAGCACGATATCGATCTGTGGGAGGATTGCTGCGCCCGCGCCATCACCGCGGCGGGCGGCACGAACGAGAGCGTGTGCCAGGTATCTTACGGCTACGGCCTGTTCACCGGCGGCCCGGGGCTGAACGGCGGCAGCCATAAGGTTGGGTGCCTGACCGTGCCCACCTCCTCCGGCAATACGGACCGGCAGATCATGTTCATCATGGATCTGCAGGCGACGATCCTGTGCTGCACCCCCAGCTATGCCGCGTACCTCGGCGAGCGCATGAAGGAGATGGGCTTCGGCCCGGACGATATCCCGCTCAAGGCCGGTATTTTCGGCGCGGAGGCGTGGAGCGAAGAGATGCGGCGCGATATCGAAAAGACGCTGGGCATCAAGGCATACGATATCTACGGCCTTACCGAGCTTTCCGGCCCCGGCGTGTCGTTTGAGTGCTCCGCCCAGCAGGGCATGCACGTGAACGAGGATCACTTCATCCCCGAGATTATCGATCCCGTTACCGGCGAGGTGCTGCCGGAAGGGCAGCAGGGCGAGCTGGTGTTCACCTCCCTCGATAAAGAGGCGTTCCCGCTGCTTCGGTACCGCACCCGCGATATCTGCACGCTCACCCGTGAAAAATGCCCCTGCGGCCGTACCCATGTGCGTATGGGCAAGCCGAAGGGCCGCACGGACGATATGCTGATCATCCGCGGCGTCAACGTGTTCCCGAGTCAGATCGAGACCGTGCTGATCAACCACGGCTATGCGGCCAATTATCAGATCGTGGTGGACCGCGTCAACAATACCGACACGCTGGACGTGCAGGTGGAAATGACGCCCGAAATGTTCACCGACAACGTGGGCGAGATCCAGGCGCGCCAGAAGGCGCTGGTGGAGGGCCTGCGCTCGATGCTTGGCCTTACCGCCCGCGTTACGCTGGTAGCGCCCAAAACCATAGCCCGCAGCGAGGGCAAGGCCGTGCGCGTTGTGGATAAGCGCAAGATTTAAGGAGGGTATTATATGAGTATCAAGCAGGTTTCCGTTTTTCTTGAAAACAAACCCGGCCAGCTCAGCGCGATGACGGCGCTTCTGGCTGCCAACAACATCGATATCCGCGCCCTCTCGCTGGCTGAGACCGAAGATTTCGGCATCGCCCGCATGATCGTGGACGATATCTACGAGGCAGCGAACGTGCTCAGAAACGGCGATTTCATCGCCAACTTCAGCCACGTGCTGGCGTTTGCCGTGCCGGATGAGCCCGGCGGCCTCAACAAGCTGCTGAACGCCTTCAACGACGCAGAGGTGAACATCGAGTATATGTACGCCTTCCTCGGCGCAAAGGATACCGAGCACGCGTATATGATCTTCCGCGTCACCGATACCAAGGGCAGCGAAGCGAAGCTGGCCGCCCGCGGCTGGCGTCCGCTCACGCAGGAAGAGATCGCGGCGGTTTGAGCGACCCCTTAAATATCAGAAATAACGCCTCCGGACCCGGTCCGGAGGCGTTTTCAGACAAAAGATGATTTTTAAAGTTTTTCCGTCGTACGTGATAACGATATCCGCCGTGTCAACGGTTTTTACGTCGTCCCGGATGCAGCCGCTGCGGGTGGGAACGTCCTCTTTCCATACGTCCAGCACCGTTTCCTTCAGAAGATTTGCGTAAAGCTCAAATACGAAATACTGCGGGCGCAGCACGACGCCGTTCTCGTGCGTGAAGATCGCGCCGCGCGTGTTGACGACGGGGGAGAAGCACGCCATGCGCACCAGATCGCAGTTTCTGAGACATGTATTCAGGAAGGAAGCCGAGAATACGGCGTCCGCCATGGTATACACGGAATTGATATCGTTTTTGTCCCGTTCGGCGATCACGCTGTTGCGGTAGAACGCTTCGTCTTCGTTTCTGAGTTTGCTGCGTTCCCCCGTGTCCATCAGGTTCGGATGCCACCAGCCGCGCAGGTTCCATTCGTCAAAGGCGATTTTGATCTGCTTCTCGAGCCCCAGCGCCGTAAGATAGGCGCGCACGCGGTCGATTGCGCCGCAGATATCCGCGCCCGTGCGCAGCATCACGGTATTGTAATCTTTCGGCACAAGGCCGTTTTCGGTGTTGCCCCAGTAGCCGTGGATGGAGATCCAATCGAGGTATTGCCCCGCGGTGCGCAGCAGGTTGATATTTATTTCTCACCGAGGGAACCGAAGCGTCTGGCCCGATTATGGCTTCTGGAATACGAAAACCGGCCTGTTGACGATCCTTTGCCGTTTTGATGAAAGAGATCATCTGAGCATTCGTCTTTTCGCGTGCGTGTTCGCTCCTTCTGCTCCATATTAACAAAAATGTATACAAAAAACAAGCTCCGGCAAGAAATCAGCTCCGAGGGAGCGTTTTCATCAGCGAAGCGCCTTCATCTCTTCATCAGCCCCGCAAGGGGCGACCTCATTTCTGTGAAAGACAGGGGACGGCTGAGAGCGGACGGCGCAGAAACCTGAACGCGATTTTTCAGAATGAAAACTTCCCGGTACCCCTTGTAATTTTATTGTATACGGTATATATTATACGTAGCAAAACGATAAAGAGGTGCTTTTTATGAATCCGTGGCAGTTATTCGTGAGTATCCTTTCGGTTTTTACCCT
>JAFRSZ010000034.1 GCA_017439205.1 Clostridia bacterium | reverse complement strand
TGCGAGATGCCTTCGGCGCGATATGTCCCTTCGGGACGAGAAAAAGGAATTCATATCATATCGCACGTGAGCGTACGCGAGCGTATATCGCATTTGCGTAGCAAATATATCGCATCGCCGTCAGGCGATATATCGCAGCAAGCACGTCAGCGCGATAAACTGCAATTTGACCGCATTCACAACAAAAAAACTGCCCCTGCGGGCAGTTTTTTATTTTGCAAGCCGGAGTTATAACGTGATCGAATTGCCGATCCACATGTCTTCCCACTTGCGGCCGGCGATCAGCTCGATACGGCGTTTTTCTTCTTCCGTAATGGTAACGCTGCCGGTCTCGTGCTTTTCTTTGATCACGCGCTGGATCTCTTCGTGGTCGTGCTTGTTCATCTTGAAGCTGTTCACAAGGATCAGCGTCATCACGCCGAAGAAAATGGGCATATAGGTGAAGATCAGCCGGATGCCGAATTTGGTAATCGCGGCCTGGTAGATCACTTCCTTCTGCTTTACGTTATACCCGAAGGCCTTCAGCGAGAAGCCGAGGATGCCGGTCATAAAGCTGCTGATGGTCTTGGATACAAAAGAGCGGAAGGTGGCGATCACACCCTCGCGGCGGCGGCCGGTGATCAGCTCGTCCACGTCGGTAATATCGGGTTGGATGGTGTCCACAGCGAAGCCGGGGCCGGAGAAGCCGAAATTATACAGCACCGTGGCGAAGAACAGGATGATCGAGGGCGTTTTTGCGTCCACAAAGGCGTACAGCACAAGACCGACGATCATAATGGGCGTAAAGAGCGTGCCGGAGATGCGCTTGCCGAAATAACGGTTCAGGAAGTAGTTTGCCGGGGAGCCCATGAATTCCGAAATGCCCGCCACAATGTTCAGCGTGTTGAAATGGCGGTACTTATCGGCAATGCTGATCATGAAATACTGGTCCGCGTAAGAATAAAAGCTGCCGCGGAAGGAATTGAAGATGCTGATCAGGAAATACTGCCGGAAGGCACGGTTGCGGAACACCCACGCATACTCACGGAACAGATATTTCAAATCCAGCGGTTCCACGTACAGGCTGCGGGAATCCGGCTCGGGGCAGGTAAAGAACGACAGCACCGGGCTCCAGAAGAACCATATGGCCAGCACGATGCCGCAGAAAAGATATTTCGTGCGGTCCGCGGGCGACGGATCGGGCATATCGAAGCCGCCGAGCATCAGCCCCATGAAGATGAACGACGACACCTGCCCCACCGAGTTCATCATATATTCCACGATCTTATACTGCGTGCGGCGGAAATAGTGCGGCTCAATGGTGGGCAGCATGGCGGTGTGCGGCACGCTCATCATCGTATACGAGGTAGAGTACATGAACGAAGCCGCCAGATACCAGGCGAACATCGCGGGGATGCTGCCTGTGGCGGAGATGCCGAACGAACACCAGCGCATCACGTAGGCGATCATAAACGGGAACGCGCCGATCAGCACGTAGATGCGGTGCTTGCCCCAGCGGGAACGCGTACGGTCTGTGATCACGCCCATCGCCACGTCCGAAACGGCGTCGATCAGGCCGTTGATCATGCTCAGCGTGCCGGTCACCGAGGTCTGCATGCCCTCCACGAAATTCATATACTGCTGGTGGTACATCCCTATGGGATAACCCGCGCCGCCAAGCGTGATGTTGGCGCAGGTATAAGCGGCCATTGGCTTGACAAAGCTTTTCAGATCGCCTTCGATGCCGGCCGCGTCCTTGATTTTTTCCATCAGCGTCATAATATCACCGCCCTTATGCGAGATGTGAATAATTATACGAAAAATTGTAACATAGAATAGAGAAAGTGTCAAGATACCAAAAGGCTTGCGTTTCCGCTTGACAAACGCAGACGTTTCTGCAATAATGATTTTTATCCGCGCAAAAGGAACGCCGTAAATTTCGGCGTAAGGGGGTGCGTCCCGTTTTATGGAATTATTCTGGCAAAACTGCCTGATCGCGGTAAAGCAGGTCGTTATTCTGTACATCATTGTTGCGGGGGGATATATCTGCGACAAAACCGGCGTGTTCACCGAAAAAACGGCGCGCGCCTGCAATAACCTCCTGTTTTACGTGATCACCCCGTGCGTGATCGTAAACTCCTTTATGACCACCGAATTCACGGCGGATACCGCCAAAGGCCTGCTGCTGGCGGCGTGCTGCGGCGCGCTCACCAACACCACCGGCATCCTTTTAAGCCTGCCGTTTTTCCGCGATCGGAAAAAACCGACCAACGCCGTGTTCAAATTCGCATCCGTTTACGGCAACATGGGCTATATGGCGCTGCCGCTGGCGAACGCCGTGCTCGGGCCGGAAGGCGTGTTTTACTGCTCCGCAGGCATCATGATGTTTCAGGTGTTCTGCTTCACCCACGGCGTTTGGGTGATGAGCCGCGACGGCGATACCAACGCGAAATTCGAGGCGAAGCACCTGTTTCTGAACCCCGGCGTGATCGCCGTTTGCATCGGTCTGCCGCTGTTTCTGCTGAAGGTAAAGGTACCGGAGCTCTTCAATAAGCCCGTATCGTTCGTGGGCTCCATGAATACGCCGCTGGCAATGCTGATGCTGGGCACTTATATGAGCAACGCCGGTATGAAAACGGTGTTCAAAAACAAAGAGCAGTATCTGGTGGCTGCCATCAAGATCGTGGCGGTGCCGCTGGCCGTATTCGCCGTGCTGAAAATAACGGGGCTGGTTTCAGGCGCGCTGTTCACGGCCTGCATCATTCAGGCCAGCGCCCCCAGCGCCAACAATACGGTGATGTTCGCCGCGAAATACGGCAAAGATACCGGTATCGCGGCAAAAACCGTAAGTTTCGTCAGCTTCGCCTCGGTGCTTACGATGCCGGTGATGATCGCGCTGACGCAGATGCAGTGAAATTTAAAAATAATCCTTGCAATACTCCATATCCCATGCTATAATATTTCTGTTTGTGACTTTATTTTTAAAAAGTCTTTATTTATCCCCATCTGAATACAGGAGGTTATGAATTTGAAACTTTACAGCGCATCCAACATTCGCAACGTCGTGATCGCCGGCCACGGCGGCAGAGGCAAAACGACGCTGGCAGAGGCCATGCTTTTCATCGCAGGCGCCTCGGACCGTTTCGGTAAGGTTGCGGACGGCAACACCGTAATGGACTTCGATCCCGAAGAAAAACGCCGTCACAATTCCGTGTCCTCGGCCGTTTGCCCCGTGGAATGGAACAATACGAAGGTGAATATCATCGACACGCCCGGGCTCTTCGACTTTGAGACCGGCGTATCCGAAGGTATGCGCGCCGCCGAGACCGCATTGATCGTGCTTGCGGCAGGCTCCGGCGTGGACGTGGGCGCAGAAAAGGCCTTCAAAGCCGCGAACGCCAGAAAGATGAGCAAGTTTGTGGTGGTTACCCGCTGTGACGCCGAAAATACGGACTTCTACAAAACGCTGGAAGCGCTGAAAGAAGAATACGGCTCCGCCGTTTGCCCCGTTGTAGTACCCTACATGGAAGGCGGCAAGGTCAAGAGCTACGTAAACTTCCTGCAGGCCAAGAGCTTCACCTACGCGAACGGCAAAGCCACCGCGGGCGACGTTCCCACGGACGCGCAGGTCAACGCCCTGCACGATGAATTCACCGAGGCCGTCGCCGGCACCGATGAAGACCTGATGATGAAATTCTTCGACGGAGAAGAGCTCACGCACGACGAGATCGTGAACGCGCTTTCCGCAGGCGTCGCCGCAGGCGAGATCATTCCCGTATACGCCTGCGCCGCCTATACGCTCGACGCTGTGGATCTGGTGCTGAACGGCGTTACCAAGCTGGCGCCCGCCCCCACCGCAATGAAAGAGACCGCCACCGACGAAAACGACAACGCTGTGGAGCTCGAGTGCAGCGAAGACGGCCCCTTTGCCGCCATCTGCTTCAAGACCGTGGCCGACCCGTTCGTGGGCAAGATGAGCTACGTGAAGGTGGTTTCCGGCAAGCTGACGCCCGATACCGCGTTCGTATGCGCCAGAACCGGCAACGCCCAGCGCATGGGCAAGCTGATCATCGCCAAGGGCGGCAAGACCGAAGATACCTCCGCCATTCCCGCAGGCGACATCGGCGTTATCACGAAGCTGGACGAGATCCAGACCGGCGATACCCTTTGCAGCGATAAGAAGATCGTGCACCTCGCCGCGCCCGTATTCCCCAGCGCCTGCCTTGAAATGTGCGTAAACGTGCGCAAGAAGGGCGAAGAAGAAAAGGTTGCCCAGGGCCTGAGAAGACTTGCGCAGGAAGACCCCGCCCTCAAATTCTTCACCAACGAAGAAACCAGAGAACAGATCGTTGCAGGTCTCGGCGAGCAGCACCTTGACCTGATCGTTGCCAAGCTGAAGGCCAAGTTCGGCGTGGAAGTAGACCTTGCTACCCCCAGAGTGGCCTACAGAGAGACCATCAAGAAAAAGGTGGAGATCCACGGGCGCCACAAGAAGCAGAGCGGCGGCCACGGCCAGTTCGGCGACGTGTGGATCCGCTTCGAGCCCTGCGATTCCGAAGAGCTCGTATTCGCTGAGGAAGTGTTCGGCGGCAGCGTGCCCAAGAACTTCTTCCCGGCCGTAGAAAAGGGCCTGAGAGACTGCGTTACCAGAGGTATGGTTGCAGGTTACCCCGTTGTGGGTCTGAAAGCCACCCTGTACGACGGCTCCTATCACCCCGTAGACTCCTCCGAAATGGCGTTCAAGACCGCCGCTTCCCTCGCCTTCAAGCAGCTCAAGGACGTTGCAGGCCCCGCCATTCTGGAGCCCATCGGCACACTGAAGGCCTATATGCCCGACGACAACCTGGGCGACATCATGGGCGATATCACCAAGCGCCGCGGCCGCGTGCTGGGCATGGGCCCCGCAAACGAGCCGAAAATGCAGGAGCTGGTAGCCGAGGTCCCGATGGCTGAAATGGGCGACTTCTCCACCATTCTCCGCTCCGTGACCGCCGGCAGAGGCTACTTCTCGCTGGAATTCGCAAGATACGAGGAAGCCCCCGCGAACGTTGCGCAGAAGGTCATCGAAGAAGCGCACATGACCGACGAAGACGACGACTGAACCGAATCGACCGAAAAAGCCTTTCCGAAAGGAAGGGCTTTTTTTCATGAGGAATGAGGAGTTCAAATTACAGTTTATCGAGATGTTTAATATAGGAATGACAGAAAAGAAGCAAACATTTCTGAAAGCGGAAAAACTTTCAATTTGATTGTAGGGGCGGGCATGACCGCCCGCAAGCCCATAAATCCGAAACACTTGATAAATGCGAAAAACCACCTTGTCCGCTTACATACGAAAATCCTTAACATATGGTTTTTGCGGGCGGTCATGCCCGCCCCTACGAAGAAACCGTAAGTAAATTCAAATCCAACACGCAAATCGTTACGACGGCGTGTTCCGGCAACGAATAACCGAGCGCTAAATTCCAATTTCCCGCTTCGTCCGATTCTCCGTACCGTGGTGCGGAAGGCAGAGATTTCTTCTTGACAACCGTGAAAAAAGGGTGTAATATTAAAGTTGGAACATATGTTCCAGTCCTGATTTTTTACGGAGATGTTATTTATGACAGCGCGGACGTATATCTGCATCGATCTCAAATCCTTTTACGCCTCGGTGGAATGCGTGGAACGCGGGCTGGACCC
>JAFRSZ010000033.1 GCA_017439205.1 Clostridia bacterium | reverse complement strand
TGTGGGAGGGAAAGAGCAATAAATTGGAATTTGGCGCACGGTTCGGGATACCATCCCGTAGGGGGCGGCGTCTCGGCGCCCCGCGAACCATAGAATTTAACATATGTTAATTACATACGAATATGTTGGTAATTCGCTTTGTAAATAACGGTTTCAAACAATATACTTGGCGGGGCGTCGAGACGCCGCCCCCTACGGTGAGGTGGTTCAAACCGCGCGCCAAACTGTAATCTGCCCTTTTCGTTCGGTATTCTTCCGGGCTTAAACATTTCTTAATCTTTTCCCCGATTGTTTCTTAAACTTGTTTCTGCGATAATGAAGATGCGAAAGGAAGTGGATGCATCTTGTATACCGTACTGGTCTGCGACGACGATAAGGATATCGTTTCGGCATTAAAGATCTATCTCACCGCCGACGGCTACAACGTGCTTACGGCGTATAACGGCCGCGAGGCGCTTGACGTGCTGAAGGAAAACGAAGTACACCTGATCCTGCTCGACATCATGATGCCCGGCATGGACGGCGTTTCGGCGCTGGTGAAGCTGCGGGAGGCCTATAACATGCCCGTGATCTTCACCACGGCCAAGAGCGAGGATAACGATATCATTCTCGGCCTCAACGTCGGCGCGGACGACTACGTCACAAAGCCCTTCAATCCCGTGGAGCTGCTGGCGCGCGTGCGCTCGCAGATCCGCCGCTATACGCGGCTCGGCGCAAAGCCCGCAGAGAGCGTGATCACCGCGGGGGCCATCGAGATCGACGACGCTGCGAAGGCGGTGCGGGTGGACGGCGAGGAAGTGAGCCTCACGCCCACCGAATACGATATCCTTCTGCTGCTGGCCCGCGCGCCGGGCAAGGTGTTTTCTCCCGCCGAGATCTACCGCGAGGTGTGGCACGACGAGCCATATTCCGCCGACGCCACCGTGGCGGTACATATACGGCACCTCAGGGAAAAGATCGAGATCGACCCCGCGAAGCCCAGATACCTGAAGGTCGTGTGGGGACAGGGGTACAAGATCAATTAAAAATTAAGAATTAAGAATTATCCCGCACTGCTATAATTCCGAATTCCGAATTCCGAATTCCGAATTTAAAAATCTTCTTCGCTCTGAATCTACCTCCTTTCGCAAAAACAAAACCAAGGGGAAATGATCATGTACAAATTAAGGCGCAGCCGCCCGGTGAAGATCGTTTGTTTTCTTCTGGGCTGTCTGTTTCTGGGACTTTTTGTTCTGAACGTCGCGGCGGGCATATATGCGCTCACGTCCGACCGGCTTGATTTTTATTCCGACACTTTTTCGGACGATCTGCGTGAAGACGCGTTCGCCGGGCTCGCCGCGCATAAGGCAGCCGAGCTGCGCAGCCGCGGCGTCGTCTACTACGCCGTGGACGGCGAAAAAGACGATTTCTTCTCAGCAAACCGCGGCATGAAGCAGGGCGGCACGAATTTCGCCTTTTCGGTGACCGATGAAAACGGCAAAGTGCTGCTCGGCAATTTCACGCCGGAATCCGTTCTGGGCTCGTATATCACGCAGACCCGCGTCGCCGTGTATACCGACGGAGACGCGGAATATAAGGTGTACGACGACGATACCGTCACCGACATATACGAATGGGAGCAGACCGCAGCTTCTCCCTCAATGAATACCGCGCTTACCGAAACCGCCCCCACGGCGACGGATACGTCGGCAACAGCCGCGCCCACGAAGAGCGCCGCTTCAGAAACGGAAAGCACGACCGTTGCGCCGGAACCCACAGCCGAACCTGCAACCGACGGCATGACGGTGCCCGCCGCCGAAAACACGACCGAGCCCGCAGAGGGACCCACCTCGGCGGCAGCCGCGGATCCCACCGCCGAAAGCACGTCTGCGCGCACGGAAGGCAAAGTGAACACCGACCCCGTAAACAGAGCGACCGAGGACGTCTACATTCAGGACGACACCGCGCAGGGCTATAAAAGCATAATGATGTATATCTATCCGATCGACGACGGGATCGACGAGGATATCCTGAACCACTGCATCGAGCTGTACCACAAGAGCTACGAGCCGAGAGAGGCGCAGTATTACCGCAGCGGCGCGTATGAGGTCTACCACCAGACCGACTTCGCCGTGAGCTCCAACGGCAGCGCGTATTTCATCGGCGTCGAACGCGAGGAATTCACTACCACCGCCGCCCCGCCACGCCGCGAGCCCATCGACGTAAAGTATTATACCCTTACCGTGAGCGTGGACGGCGCGCTTCAGACGAAGGATATCGCTTGGTACACGAACAGGGCGCTGGGGTTCGCCACCTGGTACCTCACGCACTTCATCGCGCTCACCGCGGCGTTCGGGCTTGCCGCGCTGTTCTTTGCAGTATGCTCGCTGGTCCTTGCCGGGTACGTCAAAAACGAAGAGGCGCCGGTTGCGAGAGGGATACACAGATTCCCCACCGATCTGCTGTTCATCGTCTTCTTTACGCTGGCGGCGCTGTTCGCCGTGATCCTGTTCGACGATCTGGTCTACCGGGGCGGTTCTTACGATTTTCAGGACCGACTGCTGCCGATGCTCCTCATGCCGTGCCTCGCATTGGGTTTGTTCGCCTGCGTGTACGTGTTTACGGTAAAGCTCAAAAGCCATACGGCGGTGTCGTCCGTTCTGCTCGTGCGGCTGGTGCGGTGGTGCGCTGGTCTTGCAAAAGAGGCCTCGAGCGCAATGAACGTATTGTGGAAGCTGGGCGCGGTATACGTGATCGGCGGCATCCTCGGGCTGATCGCGCTGGCACTGTTCCACTCTTCGAGCGAAATGCTGCTCGTTTTATATCTGCTGTTCAAGCTGGCGGAGCTGGCATTCCTCATGCTGCTGGGCGTCAATCTCAACACGCTGCAGAACGGAGCGAAGGACCTCAGCGAAGGCAAACGCGTAACGGTAAAACACAGGTGGCTGTTCGGCGAGTTTAAGAAGCACGCCGGGTACCTCAACAGCATCGGCGACGGCATCAACGCCGCGGTGGAACAGCGTCTGAAGAGCGAAAACACCAAGACCGAGCTGATCACCAACGTATCGCACGACCTGAAGACGCCGCTCACCTCCATTGTGAACTACATCGACCTGCTGAAAAAAGAGTCCGTAAACAACCCCAGGGCGCAGGAGTATATCGAGGTAATCGACCGCCAGAGCCAGCGGCTCAAGAAGCTGACCTCCGATATCGTGGACGCCAGCAAGGCCGCCGCGGGCAGCGTGCAGATGGACCTCGAGCCCACCGACCTCAACGTGCTTTTGGGGCAGGTGAAGGGCGAATACGAAGAAAAGCTCACCAAAGCCGGGCTGACGCCGGTGTTCGCCGCGCCGCAGGAAAACGTGACCGTAACGGCGGACGGCAGGCTTTTATGGCGGGTGTTCGACAACCTGCTGAGCAACGTCTGCAAATACGCGCAGCCGGATACGCGCGTCTACCTGACCTTAACGAATGAAAACGGCAAAGCGAAGGTCGTATTCCGCAATATCTCCGCCGAACCGCTCAACATCAGCGCGGCCGACCTTACCGACCGCTTCGTGCGGGGCGACGCGAGCCGCAATACCGAGGGCTCGGGCCTGGGCCTGTATATCGCGAAGAGCCTGTGCGAAGCCATGGGCGGCGGCATGACGGTGGAAATCGACGGCGACCTGTTTAAGGTAACGGTCACCTTCCCGACAGAACAAATTGGAATTTAGCGCGCGGTTTGGGATACCCTCCCGTAGGGGGCGGCGTCTCGACGCCCCGCCGCGTATAATATTTGAAACTGTTAATTACAAAGCGAAATACCAACACAATCGTTTTTAATTAACATA
>JAFRSZ010000361.1 GCA_017439205.1 Clostridia bacterium | reverse complement strand
GTCCCGGCCTGCATTTCGCTCTGCCGAACTTTATAGACGAGGTGGTCAAGGTGCCGGTGGAGACCGTGCAGGAGCTCAGCGTATCCACCCTGTACACCCCCTCGAAATCGGTGCGCGGGCAGGTGCAGAAAACCGGCTACGCGCTCACAGGCGACAGCAACGTGGTGCTGCTGAAGGCCGTGGTCAAGTATAAGATCAGCGATCCCGTTACCTACGCGCTCTATGTGAACGACGTAAAGGCGGAGCTGGGCGGCGTCGTTTCGGGCACGCTGACGGGCGTTCTGGCGGATATGACGGTGGACGACGTTCTCACCACCGAAAAGACCGCCATTTCAAGCCGCACGCTTTCCGAGGCGCAGCGCCTGATCGACGGCGTACGGATGGGCGTGCAGCTCACGAACGTGGAGCTTACGGAGCTCACCCCGCCCGAGGAGGCGATCGAAGCCTTCAACGAGGCCACCACCGCTTCGGTGAAGAAGCAGACGCTGATCCAGCAGGCAAACGACTACCTCGCAAAGGTGATCCCGGATGCGGAATCCGAATCCAAAACGCTGGTGGATACCGCCACCGCGACGCAGGCGCAGAAGGTCGCGGAGGCCACCGCGGTCGCCGAGGAGTTCCGCGGACTGCTGGGGCAGTTCTCCGCCAACCCCGACGTTGTAAAGAACGGCGTGTTCCGCAGGCGGCTGGCAAAGGTGCTGCAGCAGAGCGGAAAGAGCGTCGTCGTGCCGGACGGCGGGCAGAGAGTCATCATTCCGTAATGAATGATGAACGATGAATGATGAAGGGTTTTCACTATGAAAAAGATCGATCATATGGTCGCGGATTCGCTCGAATCGCAGGCCGGGACCTATATTTCCGATAAAGACAAAAAGAAGCTGTCGCGCAGCATCCTTTCGGCCGCGGCGGCGCTGGTGTGCCTCGCGGGGGGCTTCATCTACGGCAAGATCTTTCCCGCGCAGACCGCGGTGGCGGAGCTCATCTACCTCGCGGGCGTGCTCGTGATCGGCGTGCCGGTGCTTTTTACCGCCGTAAAGGGCTTTCTCAGCAAGGATATCGGCGCGGCGATGGAGATCCTCGTGTCCGTCGCCATCATCGTGTGCGTGCTGGACGGCCAGTACGTGGCGGCTATGGTGATCCCGATGATCCTCACCGTGGTGCATTTTCTGGAAGAGAAGAGCATCATGGGCGGGCGCGACGCCATAGAGGGGCTCAAAAAGATGCAGGCGCAAACCGCTCTGCTGCTCGTAAACGGCGAAGAGCGCGAGGTGGACGCAAAAACGCTGAAGCCCGGCGACGTCATCCTTGTAAAGCCCGGCATGTCGCTGCCCATCGACGGCGTTGTGGCAAAAGGCGAGGCCGATATGGACCAGAAGTCCCTCACCGGCGAATCGCTGCCCAAATTCGTGCGCCCCGGCGATAAGGTTTACGCCGGTACGACCGATACGGACGGCCTTCTCACCGTCACCGTGGAAAAGGCGTGCGAGGATACCTCCTTCCGGCGCATCGTAAAGCTGCTCGAGAATGCCGAGAACATGGATCTGCCCGAAAAGAGCGCCGTTGATAAATTCATGTTTTATTACATCCCGATCGTGCTGGTGATCGCCGCGCTGATCTGGTTCTTCTCAAAGGACGTTTCAAAGGCCATCGCGATCCTTGTCGTAAGCTGCCCGTGCGGGTATATGCTGGTATCCAGCGCGCCGCTGATCGCGGCCCTCGGCGCAGGCGCGAAGCGCGGCGTGCTGATAAAGAACCCCGCGTTCATAGATAAGCTCGTGAACGCCGACTGCTTCGTGTTCGACAAGACCGGCACGATCACCAACGGCACGCTCGAGGCGGTCAGCGTCAGTCTGCGCGAAGCCGCAGACGAAGCGGAACTGCTCAGCGCCGCCGCCGCGGTCGCCCACGGTTCGACGCATCCCACCTCGCGCTCGCTGATGCAGCTGTGTGGGGACGTGCCTTACGACGGCGATTACGTGCTCACCGAGCTGCCCGGCAAGGGGATGCGCGGCGTGAAGGACGGCAGCGAGATCGTGATGGGCAACACCCGGTATATCGCCTCCCTCGGGTATGAGGTGGAAGAAAACGCCGAAGGCGGCTCCGCCTCGTGGATCGTAAAAGACGGTAAGGTGCTGGGGAACGTGGTGTTCCGCGACGGCCTCAGGAACGACGTGGAAGAGGCGTTTACCGGTCTCAGAGCGCTGGGCGTGGAAAAGATCGTTGTTCTCACCGGCGACAGCAAAACCGAAGCGGACCGCATCGCCGCCGCCGTCAGCGCGGACGAGATGCACGCGGAGCTGCTGCCCGAACAGAAGCTCGACAGGGTGAAGGCCGCCATGGAAGACCACACCGTGGCCGTGGTGGGCGACGGCATCAACGACGCGCTCGCCCTCACCGCGGCGGACGTGGG
>JAFRSZ010000360.1 GCA_017439205.1 Clostridia bacterium | reverse complement strand
GTGGCAGTGCCAGTCGAAGATCGGTTCGTCTTTGCAGGCGTCAAACAGCCGCTCGGCTGTGGGCGTGGAAAGCAGAAAAGAGGAGTCCATAAAGGGTTTCATACAAAATCGGTCCTTTCTCGGTGGCCAGTGGCCCGTGGCCAGTGGCTAGTGGGTAGTGGCCAGTGGCTAGTGGCTAGTGGCCAGTGGCCAGTGGCCAGTGGCCAGTGGCTAGTGGCTAGTGGCCAGTGGCTAGTGGCTAGTGACCGGTGGCCGGTGGCCGGCAGCAGGTCACGCGTTCTCTGAAAATCTCAGCAGTTCGATTGCTCCGGTGGGGCAGCCTTCGGCGCAGGCGCCGCAGCCGGTGCATTTGGATACGTCAACCACAGCGGCGTTCTTATCCATTGTGATGGCTTCGTTCGGGCAGGCCTTGACGCACTTGGTGCAGCCGATGCAGCCCACCTTGCACTCCTTGCGGGTGAGCGCGCCCTTATCGTGGTTCCTGCACAGCACGGCGGCGCCGGCCTTTGATTTTGGCACGAGATCGATGAGCTTCTTCGGGCACACGTTCACGCAGCGTTTGCAGGCGCGGCAGAGCTCCGGGCTCACCACGGCGACGCCGTTGCAGATTTTGATCGCGTTGTAGGGGCACTCGTTCACGCAGTCCCCGAGGCCGAGGCAGCCGTAGATGCAGGCTTTATCTCCGCCGAAGAGCTGGGCTGCCATTTTGCAGCTCGCGACGCCCGAATACACCATTTTTTTATTGGCGTTGGTATTGTCGCCCTTGCAGAAGACCAGCGCGGTCATCGGCTCGATGTTGCCCGCGGCAAGGCCCATGATATCCGCGATTTTGGCGGACACTTCGTTTCCGCCCGGGGCGCACAAACCGGTATTGACGGTGCTGCCGGAAGACAGCGCGGCGGCGTAGCCGGAGCAGCCGGAGAAACCGCAGGCGCCGCAGTTCGCGCCGGGCAGGATCTCTTCGATCTGAACGGCCTTTTCATCCACGGGCACCGCCATGATTTTGGAAAGGATCGCGAGCAGCGCGCCGGCGATGATGCCGATGCCCGCCACGATGATAACGGCAAGTAAGATCGGATTCATACGCTTTCCCTCCTTATCAAAGCAGCCCGAGGCCTTCCACAAGGCCGGCAAAGCCCAGGAAGCTCAGAGAAACGATGGACGCGGCCACCAGCGTGATGGGCAGGCCCTGCATGAATTTCGGCACGTCGGCGGTTTCAAGCCGCGAGCGCACGCCCGCGAAGATCACCATGGCGAGCATGAAGCCCGCGCCGGCGGCGAAGGAGTTCATCATGGCGTGGCCGAAGCCGAAGCCGTAGGAGGCGTATTCGGTGATGTTGTCGATATTCAGGATCACCACGCCCAGCACCGCGCAGTTGGTGGTGATCAGCGGCAGGTAGATGCCCAGCGCCTTATATAAGGGCTTTATGTACTTTTTCATTACGATCTCAACGATCTGCACCAGCGCGGCGATCACGAGGATGAACACGATGGTCTGGAGGTACTCGAGGTCGAATTTTTCAAGCAGTATGTTCAGCGGATAGGTGGCGGCGGTGGCCAGCAGCATCACGAAGATCACGGCGGTGCTCATGCCCACGGCGGTGTTCAGCTTTTTGGAAACGCCGAGGAACGGGCAGATGCCGAGGAATTTCGACAATACGAAGTTGGACGTAAGCACGCCCATGATGAGCAGAGCGATATAGAATTTCATTGTGCGCACGCCTCCTCTTCACTGTGTTTGTTGCAGATCGCGGCGTGAGGGCAGCCCTCGCAGCCGATCTGATCGGCCTTTTTCAGGCCCTTTTCGGAGGCAAGCCTGTTCACGCACGCCATCAGAATGCCGAACACGAAGAAGCCGCCTGCGGGAAGGATGAACAGGGTCATCGGGGCGAGGTGGATCTTTTCGAGGAAGGGGGTGAAATCAAATCCGGTAAAGCCCTTCAGATCGACGAACGAGCCGATCATCGTATCGATGCCGCTCAGGAAGGTGCCCGCGCCCAGGATCTCGCGCACGGTTCCCATGCAGAACAGCGCGCAGGTGAAGCCGATGCCCATGCCGAGGCCGTCCACGGCGCTGGCGAGCACGGGGTTTTTACCTGCGAAGGCTTCCGCGCGGCCGAGGATGATGCAGTTTACAACGATCAGCGGCAGGAACACGCCGAGGCTCTGGTCGAGCGCCGGAACGAACGCCTTTACGAGCATCTGCACCATCGTAACGAACGACGCGATCACCACGATGTACGCCGGGATGCGCGCCTTTGCGGGGATCACCTTGCGCAGCGCCGAGATCACGACGTTGGAGCAGATCAGCACGATGGTGGCGGCGATGCCCATGCCCACGCCGTTCACGACGGAGGTGGAGGTGGCGAGCGTGGGGCAGGTGCCCAGCACCAGCCGCAGTACGGGGTTCTCTTTCAGTATGCCCTTGGTCAGTTCATGACCGTAGTTTATCTTTTTCTTTTCAGCCACGGCTCATGCCCCCTTTCCCGTTACTTCGTTATAACAGTCTCTCGCGGCGTTCACGGCCTTTACCATGGCGCGGGAGGTGATGGTTGCGCTTGTGAGCGCCTCGATCCTGCCGTCTGAGGATTTCTCGCCTTTTACAACCGAAAGCTCCGTGCTCGTGTTCAGGAACCGGTCGAGAAATTCCTTTGTTTTGGCGCGCATGCCGAGGCCGGGCGTTTCCTCTATTTCAAGGATCTGCACGCCGGTCACCCTGCCCTCGGTATCGAAGCCGGTCATGACCTTCACCTTGCCGCCGTAACCGGAGGCGGAGGTGGAGAACACGTAGCCCACGGTCTCCCCCGCTGCGTTCTTGCCGATGAAGCCCACGGAACCGTCGGAAAGCGTGACGTCCTCAAAAGCTTCGGCGGCGGTGAGCACCGCGCTTTTCGCCTCGTTCGCGGCCTCAAGATTGTTCGCGTCGATGGTATCGTCGGTAACGTCGTTCACGAACGCCACAATACCGGCGGAGATCGCGCAGATCAGGAACAGCGCGATTGCCGTTTTGATGATGGCGCCGATATCTTTCTTATTCATTACGCAGCGCCCTCCTTTGCCTTTTTCTCTTTTTTCTTTTTCACAAAACCGAAATACTTCGGCGCGGTGACCTTTTCGATCAGCGGACACGCCACGTTCATCAGAAGGATCGAATACGAAACGCCCTCGGGCAGCGAGCAGAACAGGCGGATCACCACGGTGAGAAGGCCGCAGCCGATACCGAACACCAGCTTGCCCTTTTTGTTGATGGGCGAGGTGGTATAGTCCGTCGCCATGAAGATCGCGCCCAGCAGCAGGCCGCCGCTCAGCAGCTCGTATGCGGTGAAGGTGAGGTTAAAGCGGGAGAACGCCAGCATCAGCACCGCCACGGTACCGAGATACGAAAGCGGGATGATGGGGCTGATGACCCGACGGATCAGCAGCCAGCAGCAGCCGATCAGAAGCGCCGCCGCACAGGTCTCGCCGATGCACCCGCCGCGCACGCCGATCACCATCTGCAGAAGCCCCGGCAGGCTGCCCTCGGCCACCTGCGCGGAGATATCGGCGGTGCGGTCGAGGACCGCGAGGGGGGTTGCGGTGGTAACCGCGTCCAGCGCTTTGGGGGCGGTGAAATTCGTCATTGCGGAGGCGAAGCTCACCAGCAGCACGATACGCGCGGTGATGGCGGGGTTCGCAAAATTCTGCCCGATACCGCCGAAGAGCTGCTTTACGATCACGATGGCTACGAACGAACCCACGACGCACATCCACAGCGGGATCGTTACCGGCAGGTTATACGCCAGCAGCAGGCCGGTGATCACGGCGCTCAGATCGCCGATGCTCATGGGCTTTTTCATGATTTTCACGCTGAGCGCTTCAAACGCCACACAGCTGACCACGCACACGGCGATCACGGCCAGCGCCCGCAGCCCGAACACCGCCGTACCGGCAAAGCCCGCGGGGATCAGGGCGATGATCACGTCCAGCATGATGCCGCGCACCGTAACGGGCGATTTGGTATGCGGGGACGCGCTCACGGTAAAGAGTTTTTGTTCATCCATTATTTTTTCGCCGCCTCTCTTACTACGGATTTCGCAAGTCTCATATACTGCACCAGCGGTTTGCCGCCGGGGCAGGAATAGGCGCAGCTGCCGCACTCCATGCACACCATGGCGCCGAGCTTCGTGAGCGTATCGGCGTCCTTCAGCAGCGCGTATTTCTCGATATCGGTGGGGATCAGCCCCATTGGGCACGCCGCGTGGCAGCGGCCGCAGTGGATGCAGGGGCTCTCTTTCTTGAAGCCCGCGGCCTTCTTCGAGAAGGCAAGCACGGCGTTGTTGCTCTTGAGCAGAGGCACGTTAAGGTCGGTGATGGCGGTGCCCATCATCGGGCCGCCGGAAAGGATCTTGACCGGATCCTTCACAAAGCCGCCGCAGTAATCCACGATATCCTGCATCGAGGTGCCGATCGGCACGCGCAGGTTCATCGGGTTCGCGATGCAGTCGCCGCTCACGGTCACGCTGCGGCTCACCAGCGGCTTGCCGGTGGCAAGGTACCGCGCCACGAAGGCCACGCTGCCCACGTTCATCACGATGCAGCCCACGTCCGCGGGCAGGCCGCCGGCGGGCACTTCCCTGCCGGTGGCGGAGAGCACCATCATCTTTTCGGCGCCCTGCGGATAGCGGGATTTCAGCGTCATCAGCCTCACGGCGTTCCCGTGGTCGTTATCCATATCGGCGATCTTTTTCAGCACCTTGATGGCCTCGGGCTTGTTGTCTTCCACAGCGATCACCACATGCTTGAGCTCCAGAAGCTCCGCCAGCGTATACACGCCGTTCATGATGTTCCAGCTGTTTTCAAGGCACTCGCGGTAGTCCACGGTGATGTAGGGCTCGCACTCCGCGGCGTTGACGATCAGCGTATCAATGGGCTTCTCCGGCGAGACCGTAAGCTTCACGAACGAGGGGAAGCCCGCGCCGCCGAGGCCCACGAGGCCGGACGCGCGCACCGCCTTCACAAGGTCTTCTTTATTGTTGACCTCGGGGGGCGCAATGTCTTCGCACAGACGCATCTCGCCGTCACTCACGATGGTCACGGCGGGCGCCATGTTGCCGTTGGCGAGCTTCACGTCCGCCACGCTCTCCACGGTGCCGGAAATCGACGCGTGGATCGGCACGCTCAGAAACTTATCGGAATCGCCGATCACCTGCCCGACGCTCACCGTATCGCCTTTTTTCACCGTTGGCGTACAGGGAGCGCCGATATGCTGCAGCATCGGCAACACGACCCGCTCGGGAGCGGGCATCCTCACGGTTTCGAGATCCGCCGTGAGCTTGTGATGGGAAACGGAAACGCCGCCGCGGCCCTTGCTGACCGCTTTCAGAATGGCGTCCGGTCGGTTTTTGCCCATAGACTCTATCCTCCGTTAATATGATTTACATGTGATATGAATGAACAATTAACAATGAACAATGAACAATTTCGGGAAGCGCTTTCGCGCTTTGATTTTATCATTCTGTTTTTGAGTTATACCTGCCGCATGTCGTTCTGTGCGCTGAATTACAACAGATAAAGAACCAACGCGGCACCTTAATTGTTAATTGTTAATCGTTAATTGTTAATTACGATCAGGTATTATTTACCCTCGAAATTTTCCACTTTCGGTACGATCTTCAGCAGCGCCGGCAGCACCGCGTTCAGGAGCATTCCGGTCACCGCGCCGAACACGACGCCCGAGATCAGCAGCACCGGCGCCATCCATAGGTACAGCGCGCTGCCCACCAGAAGCGAGGCCGCGGTGAGCTGGCCGAAATTGTGCAGCACCGCGCTCACAACGGATATGCCGGTGAATGAGAGCTTTTTTTCTGCGAACCGCGCCAGCAGCGCAACGCTCAGCACGCTCAGCACGCCGCCGCTCACCGAAATGATACCGGCGTACACGCCGGATACCAGCATCACAAACCCCGCCTTGACCAGAATGATCGCCAGCGCGAACGGCAGCCCGAGCGCGATGCACGAGAACATCACCGCCACGTTGGAGAGCCCGGGCCGAACGCCGGGCGGCAGCGGCAGGGCGGCGCAGAGCATCCGCTCAACGAACGAAAGCGCCAGCGTCAGCGCTGCCATCAGGCCCGCCACGGCGGCCTTTTTTGCGGGAGAATAACGGGGCCGGGAAGGTTTTGGATGAGCGAATTCGGAATTCGGGATTCGGAATTCGGAATGATGTAAAGAAAGCATTTTTCGGATACCCTTTACCGATAATTCGGGGAAGGAAACAAAGACGAAAAGCATAATTGAAAAATGAACGATACCGACAACGGTCGGGCCTGCAGGATCCGGATCATGTTCAAATAATCTCGAATTCCGCATTCCGAATTCCGCATTATGAACTGATCGCGTCCGGCGCGCCCTTCGGGGGCTTGCCGGTAAGGACGACGAGGGTTTTGTTCGGCACGCAGGCGGCCGCCTGCCCGGCACGGGTGAGCACGCCGCAGCGCACGCAGTCCTGCCCGCGGCAGTCCGAATAACAAAACGAGATACCGCCGGGTTCCACGTGCAGCCGCACGCCGTTTTCAAGCGTAAGGTCATAGGGGGACGTTACCGCTTTGAGGTCGATCCGCTCCACGGTCTCGCCCGCCACCGTCACTTCGGCGGTCAGGGCGTCTCCCCCGCCCCGCAGAAGCAGCAGCGCGAGCGCCGCGGCCAGAAGGAAGCATATGAGCAGCACGTCCGCTTTTTTGAGTTTCAGGCGTTCAGTCATAGGCGTCGGTCAGGGTGAAGGCGTCGTTTGTGAGCGTGAAGGCGGTTCTGAGACCGTCGGTAACGTATACGCGGCCGTCGGCGAACACGAACACCGCGCCGACAAGGTATTGCCCGACCCAGCCGAGGGACGTTTCGTTCAGCCCGTTTACGAATAGGGCCGTGGAGAGCGCGTCGGCAGTAAGGCCGTTTTCAGCCACGCACGTTACGGCGGCAAGGCCGGTATCGGCGGGCATGCCGGTATCGGGGTTCAATATATGATGGTAGGTTTTTCCGTTTTCGGTAAAGGTCTTTTCGTAGCTGCCCGAGGTGGAGATGAACAGCGCGTCAGACGCCGTTTCGGGCTGCAGAGAGAGGGTCGCGAAATAATCCTCCTGCCCGCCGAACGGATCGCGCACGCCCACATTCCACGCGCCGCCGGGCTTCTGCCCGTACAGCAGCACCGTGCCGCCGAAAGAGATCACGGCGGGAACGCCGACGCCGTCCAGTACGGTTCTGATCGCGTCGCAGCCCGCGCCCTTGCCCACCGCGCCGAGGTCGAGCTTCTGCCCCTCGCCCAGCGTTACGGCGCCGTTTTCGAGCCTGACCTTGCGCGTTCCTTTGGTAACGAGCGCGGCGGAGATCTCTTCGGCGGAGGGCAGACGCGGCGTATCGGAGGCAAAGCCCCAGAGCGAGGTCACAGCCCCGAGCGTGATATCCAGCCGCCCGTTCAGCGCGTCGCACAGAGAGAGAGAAGACCGCAAAATCTCAAGCGTGTCTTCGCCGCACGCTCCGCGCCCTTCGGCGTTCAGCACGGCGATCTCGGAGGAAGGGTCCGTGGCGGAGATTTTGCCGTCCAGCGCGGCGGCCGCGGCATAGATCTCCCCGAGGAGCGGCGTCCCTTCGGTTTTTTGCGTATACACCCGCGCGGTCAGCACGCTGCCCATGGCGAAGGAAGCGCCGGAAACGCTTCTGTCGGCCCCGCCGCAGGCGGAAACAAGGAGCGCCAGACACAGCGGCAGCACGATCAGCCCTACCCGTTTCAGGCGTTCCATCCGCATACTCCCCCTTTTGAAGCCACAGTATCGCTTATACTCTTTTTATTATAACAGTATTAAAACAGATAGTAAAGAGAAAAATAAAAAAAATACCCTGCCGGTTTTCCGGCAGAGTAAATTCTGCAACAGTGTAATCTTCATTCCTCGCCCGCAGTGGGTACTGTCACTCCGCGCTCTGCAGGCGATGCTTCCGTTTACAGCCTCATTATAAGGCAGAAAGCTTAAAGCATCCTAAAGCGGAGGAATCTTTTTACTCAACGGTCAGTTTTTTCGCTTCGGGCTTCGGGGGCTCCTTTTTCGGGAGCGTTACGGTAAGCACGCCGTTCTCGAATTTCGCGGAGATCGCATCCGTATCGATCTCGGAAACGTTGAAGCTCCTGCTGTAAACGCCATGGGAGCGCTCCACGCGAACGTAACGTTTTTCGGCGTCCTCTTCCTTTTTCTCGGCTCCCCGCTCGGCGCGGATGGTGAGGATATCGTCCTCAAGCTGAAGGTCGATCGCTTCTTTGTCTACGCCCGGCAGGTCCGCCTGCAGCACATAAGCGCCTTCGGTCTCTTCAACGTCCGTGCGCAGGAACAGCTCGCCTTTATTGGAAGAAAATGCATCTGACGTTCCAAAGAAGCCTTTTGAAAAATTTTCAAGTTCTCTGAAGAAGGGATTGCATTCGCATCTGTCGCCTCTGGAGGCAAACGGGATCAGTCCAAACATGTTCATAACCTCTTTCTTTGTCGTATATTTTTTTCACGCTGTGTGCGAAGAAAAATCGGTTTGACGGTACAAAAGCTCGCCGATTTCGGCGTCGCCCCTGTTTCAATTATGTTATACAACATAATTGTTATGTTCATGTTGTGTTTCTGTTACTGTTCTGTAAACTTTAGCACTTCTGTGTTAAGAGTGCTAACACTATTCATTTTTCTTTTTCCAGCGCTGTTACGGTAACGGTACCGTCCTCGCACCGGAACGCCACGTGCCAGCCGGAGAACTCAAAGGCGTAGATCCTTTCGGGATCGTTCTGATAGTGCGGGCGGGGGTCCTGCGCAAGCACGGCGGTAAGCGCGGCAAGCGTTTCGGCGGGCATACCGGCAGTATCGGCAGCGTAACGAACGTTCAGAGAGAGCCCCGCTTTTTCGGCGGCGAAACCGCCGACGGCGTGCGGCACGCTGTCCGTAAACGGCAGGTAGGGCTTTACGTCGTATACGGGGGTGCCGTTCGTAAGATCCGCCCCCTCAAGATACAATACGGGCGCGTCGGGCGCGTCGAGATCCACGTGCAGAAGCTTCACGCAGGAAAGCCCGAGGCTGTTGGGACGAAAGGGCGACCGGCTGGCGAACACCCCTACCCTTTCGTTGCCGCCGAGCCGGGGCGGTCGTACGGTGAGGGGGTTCCCCTCGCGCCGGGCTTCGGTGAATTCCCAGATCAGCCACAGATGCGAAAACCCCTCGATGCCGCGCACGGCGTCGGGCGAGCGGTAGGCCGGTTCAAAAACCAGCCGGCTTTCGGTGGGGACCAGCCCGCTCTGGCGCGGAACGCCGAATTTCGCAGGGAAGGGCGTATATATTTTTGCGACGGGCAGGATCTGCATACGGCCACCTCGTTTTCAAAAGAATGGGTCAACCACAGTATACCCTTTTTTCCGCGCAAAATCAAGGCTTGCAAAGAAAGCCCGATACTGATAAAATAGAAATACATTATATGAGGGGGCGATACATATGCCGGACGCGTTTGACAGGACGCGGCTCGTGCTGGGGGCCGAGGCCCTTACGAAGCTGAAGAACGCCCGGGTTGCCGTATTCGGGCTCGGAGGCGTGGGCGGCGCCGCGGTGGAGGCGCTTGCGCGCAGCGGCGTGGGCGCGTTGGAGCTGATCGACAGCGATACGGTTGCAGTGACCAACCTGAACCGGCAGCTGATCGCCACGCACGCGACCCTCGGCATGAAAAAAACCGAGGCCGCAAAGGCGCGGGTGCTGGATATCAATCCGGACTGCCGCGTGACGGCGCGTGACGAATTCTTTTTACCGGAGAATGCGGACGCCTGGGATTTTACCGCCTACGACTATGTGATCGACGCCGTGGATACCGTGGCGGCGAAGCTCTGCCTTGCCGAACGCTGCGCCGCGGCGGGCACGCCGATCATCAGCTGCATGGGCACCGGCAACAAGACGGACCCCACCCGCCTCGAGATCGCGGATATCTACAGGACCTCGGTATGCCCGCTGGCAAAGGTGATGCGGCACGAATGCCGCAAACGGGGCATAAAACGCCTGAAGGTGCTGTATTCCCGCGAGGAGCCGGTTTCGCCGAAGACCGACGAGGTGGCCGAAAAAGAAGAGACCGGCCGCCGCAGCACGCCGGGCTCCACCGCCTTCGTCCCGCCCGCGGCGGGGTTCATCATCGCCGCCGAAGCGGTAAAAGACATGATAACGCGCTGAGCGACCGCTCAGCGCGTTTCAAATTACAGTTTATCGCGCAGTTCAATTAACAATTAACGATTAACAATTAATAATTTCGGAAAACGCTGACGCGTTTTGATTTTATAAAAAAGCTTTCCGAAAGAAGGAAAGACCTGCTTATCCGATGAGTATAATCG
>JAFRSZ010000359.1 GCA_017439205.1 Clostridia bacterium | reverse complement strand
CTTGCCGATCATAGAGGCGATGTAGTTGTAGCGCTCGTTGGTGATGATGCTCTCGGCGTCATCGTCGAGCTCCTTCTCAGCCGCCTCGATGTCCTGCTTGACGTGCTTGAGGGTCTTGTCATCGAGCTTGAGCTGCTGGAGGACCTTGTCATCACTCTCGAAGACCTTGATCGCAAACCAGCGCTGCTGCTCCTCCGGGAGATCATGCACGATCGCCTCTTCGATGTGGGCGATGGCGTGCTCCACGACGCCGGAGAACGTATGCTGCGGGACGGTCTTGGTGTTCTTCGCAGCCTCGATGGCGGCTTCGGCGGCCTCCATGACGCCCGTGCCCTTCAGTGCGGAGATCTCGACGACCTTGCAGCCGAGCTCCTTGGAGAGCGCGGGGATGTTGATCTGGTCGCCGTTTTTCTTTACAAGATCCATCATGTTCACGGCAACGACGACCGGGATGCCGATCTCTACGAGCTGGGTCGTCAGATACAGGTTGCGCTCCAGGTTCGTGCCGTCGATGATGTTCAGGATCGCGTCGGGACGTTCGCCGATCAGATAATTTCTTGCCACCACTTCCTCCAGCGTGTAGGGAGAAAGCGAATAGATGCCGGGCAGGTCGGTGATCGTCACGTCGTCGTGCTTTTTGAGTTTGCCTTCTTTTTTCTCAACCGTTACGCCCGGCCAGTTGCCGACGAACTGGTTGGAGCCGGTGAGCGCGTTGAACAGCGTCGTCTTTCCGCTGTTCGGGTTGCCTGCGAGTGCAATACGTATATTCATAATGATATGTTCCTTTCTGCCCGTCAGGGCTTTGACGGATCAGCAAACGCTGACCCCTGGCTGAAAAAATATGCAGAAATGCTTTTTGATCCGGTCGTTGAGCATTCCGCACCGAATTCATTCCACTTCGATCATTTCGGCGTCCGCCTTGCGAATCGAAAGCTCGTAGTTCCGCACCGTGACCTCGATGGGGTCGCCGAGCGGCGCAACCTTGCGGATATAGACCGGGGTGCGTCTGGTGATGCCCATATCCATGATACGGCGTTTTACGGCGCCCTCGCCGTGCAGCTTCACCACCGTGACCGTTTCGCCGATTTTGGCGTCTCTGAGCGTTTTCACTGTTGTTTCCTCCTATGTTCAGATTATAATGTTTTATACCATGATTTTTCTTGCGAGCGCTTCATCCACCGCCACACGGCTTTCTTTGACCTTCACGATCAGGTTGCCTGCCAGCGTGCTCACAACAAGGACCTCGCCGCCCACGTTGAAGCCGAGCGTTTCGAGATGCTGCCGAACCTCCGGATTGCCGCCGATCTTTTTGATGATCTGCGGGCTGCCGACGTCCGCCATACTGAGAGGGATCATAAACCATCCTCCTGTTCAACTGAATTAGCAATCACTAACCGTTTGACAAGGGAAAACGGTTAGCAGCGCCTAACCGTTAATTATTATAGTTAGCATCCGCTAATTTGTCAAGCGTTTTTTTATTTTTTTTGTTTATTGATTTTTTCCCGGATGTGTGGTATGCTGAACGAAAAGGGGGTATTACCGTGGCACTGTATGAATCAGGAGAAATGTATCTTGAAACGATCTATATCCTTTCGCAGAAATCGGCTTCCGTACGCAGCATCGACGTGGGCGAATACATGGGCTTTTCAAAGCCCTCGGTGAGCCGCGCCGTGGGC
This sequence comes from Clostridia bacterium, assembly GCA_017439205.1. Taxonomy (GTDB): domain Bacteria; phylum Bacillota; class Clostridia; order Oscillospirales; family Acutalibacteraceae; genus RUG806. The sequence goes on along the minus strand of JAFRSZ010000359.1, from coordinate 6,135 downwards.
CTGCTGAAAAAAGATGGCTATATCACAACGGACAAAACGGGGTATATTTCGCTCACCGCTGCGGGGGAAGCGCTCGCGAAACGCATCTACGAGCGCCATACCGTACTCACCGGGCTGTTTGTGGGGCTCGGCGTGGATCAGGAGACCGCCGCCGAAGACGCCTGCAAGATCGAGCATTATATCAGCGATAAAACCTTTGACGCCATCAAGGCTCATATGAAGAAATACAAAAAACAGTAAAACGCGCACAAACGAAACGGCGCCCCCTGCAGCCAGGGGGTGCGATTTGCTTTTTCCCGCCGTTTCTCAGATAAAAAACGGCTTTCCGACATTATACGATCGCCGCACTTTATTTGCAAACGGTATAGACAAACGCGGCGTGATCCTTTATAGTATCAGATGAAAACGAAAAACAGGAATGGGAGATATTTTATGAAAAAGAGTATTGCCGTTCTGATGAGCCTGTTGATGCTTTTTGCTCTGCTGGTTCCGGCGTATGCCGCGAAATCGGAAGACCTGCCTTATCCCGACAGCCGGTTTTTTGATTATCGGGATTACCGCATCCACTACCGCGTGCTGAAGGCCGCGGACGAAAAGGATCAGATCCTGTTCCTGCACGGCTTTGCGGCGTCGACCTACTGCTGGAACAATCTTGCCGCGATCCTGACGGAAAACGGATACACCTGCGTACTGGTCGACCTGCCGGATTTCGGCTTCTCCTCAAGAGAAACGGCGCAGACCGTCCGTCTGCCGCGGGAGGATATCATCCACGCGCTGATGACGGCGCTCTCCGACCGGCCGTGGTACGTCGCCGGGCATTCGATGGGCGGCTATACCGCGCTTGCGATCGCGCAGAAATACCCCGAAAGCGTGAAGAACCTTCTGCTTTACAGCACCGCCGGAAACAACGGCCTGTTCGGGCTCCTCGATCCGCTGACGACGAATCCTTCCACGGCGAAAAGCGTGGGCAGGCTGATCGAAGCGATCGGCAAAAACCCCTTCTTCGTGAGAATGATCATGTTCTGGGCAACACAGGATAAGGCTTACCTCGAGGGATACGATTACGAAGCGCTGATGGCGCCCTACCGCATCGAAGGCACCGGCGAGGGCATCGTTTATTCGCTCTCCACGCACACGAAAACCGATTACGAGGCGGTTGCGAAAATGTCACCGATGCTCTTTTTGAACGGCAGCAGGGACCTTGTATGTCCGCCCACGGAACGCATCAACCTGCGCAGCGCCCTGCCCGAAGGAAGCGTTGATACCGTGATGGAGGGCGCAGGGCATATGCTGATCGAAAGCCGCGCCGAAGAAACCGCCGCCATCACGCTGGACTTCCTCTCAAAAAATCCCTGATCGACGCGGATGAAAATCTTATTTATCGGCAACAGCCACACATACATGAACGATATGCCGGCGCTTTTCAGGGAAATGGCGGAGAACGCCTCCAAAGAGGAATGCCATGTGTTTATGCTGGCATATTCGGGGCGGTCTCTGAAATGGCATATCGGGGAGGAATATTTTTCGGAACGCTTCAACATCCTCCACGGCGGTTACGACTATTGCGTGATCCAGGAGCAGGCGCACCCGCTGCCGCCGGAAGAGGACACCGTAGAATGTGCCGGCAGGATCATCGACCTGTGTAAAAAAGCCGGTACGGTCCCGGTCCTGTTTGAAACGTGGGCCGAGAAAGCGAAGCCGGAGAACCAAACCGAAATGAACCGCAGATACCGGGCGCTTGCCGAAAAAACAGGCGCACTGCTTGCGCCGGTGGGCGAGGTATGGAGCGCCGTGGCGGCCGACCTGAAGGATGCGGCGAACGCGGATCTGTATTTCCGCGACGGCGAGCACGCGTCTCCCCTCGGCGATTACCTGACCGCGACGGTTCTGACAAAAACGATAACCGGCAGACTGCCGGAGCGGAGCTTCCTGAAAGCGTTTGATTTTACGGTCCCGGAGCGTTTTCAGCCGGTGAAGGAAAACGTGTCGGACGAAACGGTTTCCGTTCCCCCTCAAATCGCCGAAACAATCCGACGCCGCGCAGAAGCACAGAACTGACGGAGCGGGCCGGCGCGGACCGGAACCTTGTTCCTCGCTTTGCTCGTAATGAAATCCGTCCGTCACCCCGCGAAGCGGGATTTCACCGCTTCAGCGATTTCACCCACAAAGGTGGATTTCACCCGTCCGTAAGGACGGATTTCGTTAAAAAACCCGTCTTCTGGTAACCAAAAGACGGGTTTTTCATGTAAAAACGTGCATATTTGGATACAAATGCACCCCCTAAACGCAAGGGGGGTGCATTTTTGAGTTAAGGGGTGCATCAAATCCGTTCAGTTTTTCTTAACTTACTGTTTTTTCTATCCTGAGGGATAAAAAAGTAATTATCAAACACTTTCAATCCTTCTTCTAACAGGATGTTACCAATGATATTCTTTTGACTTTCTCCTATATTGATTAAGCTTTCACATGACAGTTTCTTTTTGCCGCCGCTAATCTCATTGATTTTTTCTTGCGGTACCGAATAATATATGTTTTGAATCTTAGCCCATCTGACTGCTCCGGAACACATGATGCAAGGTTCAGCAGAACATATCAAAGTATAGTCTTTTAAGTATATCAATCCATTATTCTTGCAACAATTACGTATTACCAAAACTTCTGCATGTGCAGTTGGATCACATAGTTTAATGCTCTGAGAATGTGCTTTGCCGCAATAAGTATTATCAGGGTCAAGCAGTACTGCACCGAAAGGATTTTCCCCTTCCTCTTTTGCAATCATAGCTTCCTCTATAGCTATCCTCATATATTTTTCGATTATATCCTTCATAACGATATCTCTATTCCTTTATTTGGCGATCCTTTGCCGTTTTGATGGAAGAAATCAACATTACGCGAATGCTTGTACAGGCAGAATCCAGCAATTTATATGATGGTTCTGTAATATAACCGGTTTTATAAAGCAATTCCAACCAATAACCCGTTTCATTCGCTTCTTTCAACGCGATCTGGAGCTTTGCGATAAAGTCCGCCGTACCATGTGCGTATTGCGCTTCACGGATATTTGCGCCGATTGACGTACCGGAACGTCCTATTTGGTTGGATATAACTGACTCATGTTTCGCTTTCAGTTCTTTTACAAGGTTGATGATGGAAACAGCAAAATTGAGAGATTGATTTGAAAGCTCGTCATTGCGCATGCGTATTCACCTCTTCAATCCAATCTTAACAAAAAGCCTCACAGAAATCAAGAGTTGAAAAAAAAGAGAGAAATGAGAGTATTTGTTTAATGAAGACGGGCTTCGCCCTAATGAAGTCACTCGCTTCGCTCATTAATGAAGACGGCGCAGAAAGCTGCGCCTAATGAAGCGAAGTCGCCCCGGCAGATCATCAGCTCCGAAGGAGCGTCTTCATTAGTAAAGCGTCTTCATTCCTTCATTAGCCCCGTAAGGGGCGACTTCATTGAAAATCACGGTGATTTGTATCCAAATCACCGTGATTTTCTGGCGGAGAGTTAGGGATTCGAACCCTAGGTGGTTTTACCCACACAGCATTTCGAGTGCTGCACCTTCGACCACTCGGACAACTCTCCGTACAGCGATATATATAATAACAAACCAAATCGGGTTTGTCAAGGACGAACCTTGTTTTTACCCGATTATTTTGATCGTTTTTCACTTAAAAATCCGGCTGCGCCGACGGATATTTGAGTGGAATATCCATTGACGGCGGCCGACGGAACCGCTATAATAAAACTGAGCTATATCTGAAAGGAGTGGTATCAAATGTTACTTACCGTTGACGCGGGAAACACCAACATCTGTCTGTCCGTTTTCAAGGGCGATGAAATGCTGTACGCGGCGCGGATCTACACCGAACAGCGCAAGACTTCAGACCAGTATGCGTATGACTTCAAGCAGATCCTGACCGACAAATACAACGATCCCTCGCTCTACCGGGGCGCAGTGATCAGCTCGGTGGTGCCCGAGATCACCAAAAAGCTGGAATACGCCGCCGCCTTTATCACCGGGCACAAGCCCGTGGTGCTGGGCGTGGGCGTCAAAACGGGGCTGCAGGTCAGAACGGTGAACCGCGGCGAGCTGGGCGCGGACCTTGTGGCAGGCGCGGTGGGCGCGAAGGAAGCGTACCCGATGCCGTGCCTTATCTGGGACCTCGGCACCTGCACGAAGATCAGCGTGCTGAACGAAAAAGGCGAATATCTCGGCTGCACGATCAGCCCCGGCATCAAGATGTGCATCGAGGCGCTGGGCACCAACACCAGCCAGCTCAACCAGATCGACATATCAGACTATAACCGTCCCTTCGGCAATACCACGCAGACCTCCATCTCCTCCGGCGTGATCGTCGGCACCGCAGTGATGCTGGAAGGCCTGAGCCGACGCATCTGCGAGGACCTCGGCTTTGAAAACGCCACAGTGGTGCTCACCGGCGGCTGCGCTTCCTACGTGCTCCCCGGCATCACCACCGACGTGACCTACGACCCGCAGCTGGTATCCAGAGGCCTGAGAGCCATCTTTGAATACAATCGGGAGGGCGACGATGAATAAACGGAATCAAAAGACCCTGCGCCTCACCGTGGCGGGGATGCTGATCGCGCTCGAGATCATCATGGCGTTTACGCCCATCGGCTACCTGAAGATCGGCCTGCTCTCAATCACCTTTATGACGGTGCCGGTGATCATCGGCGCGGTCACGAACGGCCTGTGGATGGGCGCGGTGCTTGGCCTGACCTTCGGCGTCACCAGCTTTGTTCAGTGCTTCGGCATGGACGCTTTCGGCACCACGCTGTTCGGGCTGAATCCAATCGGCACTTTCATTATGTGCGTTTGTACGCGCACGCTGATGGGCTTTTTATGCGCGCTGATCTATAAAGGGCTTTCCAAAACCAAAGCGCCCGCGGGCGTACAGGTGGGTGTTTCCGCCTTCTCGGCGCCGTTCCTGAACACCGCGTTTTTCGTGCCCTGCCTGATCCTGTTTTTCTGGAAATCCGATTATATCCAGAGCATCGCCGCAGGCGCGAACGTACTGAAATTCATCGTGACCCTTGTGGGCGTGAACGGCATTGTGGAATGGGTGGTGTGCACCGTTGTGGGCGCCGCCGTCGCCCTCGGCCTGAAGCGCGCGCTGAAAAGAGTATAAAACAGGAGGCATACCATGATCTACCGGCTGAAAAACGAACACCTCACCCTTGCGGCGGACTCCCACGGCGGGGAGCTGCGTTCGCTGATCCGCAATGCGGACGGCAAAGAGCTGATGTGGCAGGCAGACCCCGCCTACTGGGGCCGGACCTCGCCGGTGCTGTTCCCGTTCGTGGGCGGCACGAAAGATAAAACCTATTACTATAACGGCGTGAAATACGAAGCGCGCCAGCACGGCTTCGCAAGGGATATGGAATTCGACCTGCTGAGCCAAACGGACGACGAATTGTGGTTCACACTGCGCGATACCGAAGAGACCCGCAAAAACTACCCGTTCTCGTTTTTGCTCTCGCTGGGCTACCGGCTGGAGGGCAATACCGCGTTTGTTTTATGGAAAGTGGAAAACACCGGCAGCGAAGAAATGCACTTTTCCATCGGCGGGCACCCTGCGTTCAACTGCGACCTGAAAACCGACGCGCTGCTGTTTGAGAAAAACGGCGCGCCCGTTGATAAGAAGCTGATCTCCTCCGTGCTGGACCTGGCCTGCAATTGCCTTTCAGACCGCAAAAAGCGTTATCCGCTCACCGACGGCGTTCTGAAGCTTCGTCCCTCGCTGTTCGACGAGGACGCGCTGATCCCGGAAAACAGCCAGGCGGACGCCGTGACGCTGCTCGATAAGGACGGCGCGCCGGTGCTCACGGTAAAATTCGACGCGCCCGTATTCGGCGTGTGGTCGCCCATCGGCAAAAACGCGCCCTTCGTGTGCATCGAGCCCTGGTACGGCCGGTGCGACGCCGCCGATTTCTCTCAGAGGCTCGAAGAAAAGGCGTGGAGCCGTCACCTCGCCCCCGGTGAAACGTTCAGCGCGGCCTACACGGTGACGGCGGCAAACGAAATCGAATCTTGACATACGGCTGATTATTTGCTATGATGGTTTTGCAGTAATCTGCGAAAATACAGATCAAGGAGACTTATTATG
>JAFRSZ010000358.1 GCA_017439205.1 Clostridia bacterium | reverse complement strand
TTATTCGCTTACCGCGTCGGAGGCGTTCTGCGCCGCCGTGTTGGGGATCACCGCCGTGAGCTGGTAGTACACCGCGGCGTTTTCACCCTCGGCGACCGAGAGCATCACGGTGCCGTCGTTCAGCACGTTCATGTTGGCGATATTGGCGAACACGTCGTCCTTATAGGCGACCATGGTGCCGGTGGCGAGGTCCATCACGCCGCAGCCCACCTTGTTGTTGTCGGCGATGCCGCGCACCGCGCAGTAACGGCCGTTTTCGGAAATATCAAACAGATCCGCGGCAAACGTGATACCGAAGGCCGTATAGGGCAGATTGTAATTGTCGCCGGTGAGCACGTTCATCACATGGCCGGTCTTTTTGCTGAAAATATACGGTCCGCGCACGATGTAATCGTTTTCGAGGTTTCCGCTGAACACATTCACAGGGCGAACCTCTTTGCTGGACTGATTGTAGGCTGTGAGCGTAAAGAATTCGCCCTGGCCCGGATTCTCCTGATCTTTGCGGAAGAAATAGGTGTCGCCCTCATAATTCCAGAAATAGAGACCGTCCACTTCCATAATATAGCGCACGTTATCGATATTGGTGCCGCTGCCGCCGGAGGTGAAGATATCCACCTTGCCGCCCTCGGTATACTCCACGTAGTAACGCGAAGAGAAGAACAGCACGTTGGAAGCGGTATTCTGGTCAAGGATATCGTCCGTAAACATCTTGTAATCGCTCTTCTCGCGGGCGTCCATGCCCACGGCGCGCTGGTCGTTCGAGAGGAATATGCTCGTGGAATGGTCTTCGTTCAGAACGAACGCTTCGCTGTACACCTTTTCATCGCTGTAAAAACGGGCGCTGTCGGTATCGATCAAAAGAAGCTTCGCGCCGCGCTTATAGTAATTGACGCCGTTGGTATCGGTATATTTCTCAAACATATCCGTCACCTTGAAAAAGGCGTAATCGTAAAACAGCACGTCCTGCCGCATCAGGTTGGTGAACAGACCGCAGCCGAAGGTATGGCCGTCCTGCTCGATATAATGGATCGTTGCGGTCAGCGGCTGGGCGCTGCAGGTGGCGGTCACCTCATATGAACCCGCTTCGGCCAGCGGAGTGATCGAGCCGCCGATCACCTGATAAAACACGACCTCGCCCTGCTTCGTCATCGTGAAGAAGATATTCTCAAAATCCGTTTTCATCAGCGGCAGCTGTACCGACGTCTGCATCTGATAAAAATCCGTATATACGGTGGACGTGGCGTAATTGCCTGATTTCGGGTCCACCTCGTTCGTGCGTCTGCGGATATCCAGAACGCCGGTGGCGAAGATCGCCGCCACGGCGATCAGCACTACCAGCAGGAGGGCAAGGATTACCTTTAACTTTTTCATGCGTCGTTCCTCCGTTACAGCATATAGTCTGTGGTTTCTATGATCTCATCGTTACTGATGTAAACGCGCGGCACGCGCCGTGAGAGCGCGCACAGCACCTCGTAGTTGATCAGGCCGCTCTTTTCCGCCAGCTCTTCCACGCTCAGGAACGCGCCGTGGTCGCTGCCGAACACCGTGATCTGCACGCCGGCCTGAGCATCGGGGATGCCGGTCACGTCCAGCATCGTCTGGTCCATGCACACGTTGCCGAGCACCGGCGCCCTGCGCCCGTTCACCAGCATTTCGGAATGGTTTGAAAGCAGCCGCGGGTACCCGTCCGCGTAGCCGATGGGCACCGTGGCGATCACGGTATCTTTTCCGGTGTGCAGCGTGCGTCCGTAGCTCACCGGCGTATCGCAGGGCACGGTTTTCACCATCGAGATCACGCTTTTCAGCTCCATCACCGGCAGCAGCCGGATCCTGCGCTCCACCGCGTCCGACGGGTAGTGCCCGTACAGGATGATCCCCGCCCGCACCATATCCAGATCCATCTCCGGGTACTGCAGTATCGCGGCGGAGTTGGCGCAGTGGCGGATCTCAAAATACACGCCGCGCGCGGCAAGGCGCTCGGTAGCGCTCAGAAACAGATCGTACTGCAGCCGGGTGAAGAGCTCGCCGTCGGCGCAGTCCGCCGAAGAAAAGTGTGTGAATACGCCCTCGGGCCTCAGCCCCGGCAGCGCGCACGCCCGCTCGATCTCATCCAGCACCGGATAATCGTCTACGCTGTCGTGATATAAGAAGCCGATGCGCGACATGCCCGTGTCTATTTTTATATGCGCGTTCACTTTAACGTGGCTTAAAACCGCCTGCGCGGAGAGCGCCTCGGCATATTCCGTTGAGAACACCGCCTGCGAGATATCGTTATATACCAGCTTCTCGGCTTCCTCGGGCGGCGTGTAGCCCAAAATCAGTATGGGCTTGCGGATACCCACCCGCCGCAGCTGCAGCGCCTCCGCCAGATTCGACACGGCGAACCAGTCCGCCCCCGCCTCGCTCATCTGGGCGGCGGTATAGGCGTAACCGTGGCCGTAGCAGTCGGCCTTCACCACGGCGCAGAGCTTCGTGCCGGGCTTTACCACGCTTTTGATCTGCTGTATGTTGTTGTTCAGGGCGTCAAGGTTGATCTGCGCCCAGGTCCGTCTCAAAAAATCCTGCATAACGCTTACACGGTGCAGCCGTGCGCTGCCCTCCTCTTACGTCTGCGGCGCTTCACCGCAGGGACATGCCTTTTTTCTTCAGAAACGTTTTTGCGGAATACTTTTTTCGCTTGCTCGCGAAAATATACTGGTAAAATACCGCCGGAGCCTTCGTACAGGATAGCTCCGAAAGCACCTTGGGGTCCAGCGGGTCGGAGGAGCGGACGTTGATCTGCACCCCTTCGGCCTCGGCGCGCGCGGCGGCAAAGAACCCCTCGTCCGGCAGGATGTGCAGGTTTTCCATCTCAGAGATCGCCTCGGGAACGTACGCGCGCCCGCTCTCACGCAGGTACACCGCAAAAAACGGCAGCCGCCCCAGATACAGGGAACTCAGGAACCTGCCGAGATTATCGTAATCGGTAAAATCGATCAGCAGGCTCACCATCGGCAGTGCCGCGGCGTCCGCGCGCGTGGTGTACAGGTTCGGGAAATGCAGATCCTGAAACGCCGTGGCGAGCTTATCGTGGCGGCTCTGGGTAAACTGCTTGTCGATCTCATCGTATTTTTTGCAGAGCAGCGCCAGCGCCTCGTCCGAAAGGAACCAGAAATACCGGTAGAAGCGGTCGGTGAGCACCGTGAAATATACGAATAAAATCTCCTGATACGTGTATTCGTCGCCGGTGAACCCCTCTGTCTCCTCCTCGATGTAGGTCTTTACGATCTCCGCGATCCGGTCGTAGATCTCGCAGCAGTTTTTCAGGTTTTCCAGATTCGGTTCCGCGCCCTCGGCAAAGCCGTTGGCATACACGCCGGAATGGCAGTCGTAGATCGCCCCGGCAACGCCGCTGAGCTTCGCGTCGCACTGAAAGACGCATTCCGCCAGAAACGCGGTGTTGTAAAACGCTGGCTGCGCGGGGACCCGCAGAGAATACAGGTCGAAGAATTTCTTTTTATATACGCGCCCCTCCACGTCCAGCGTGTGCAGCAGCGCCTCGTCCACCTTGCCGATGTGGGGCACGGTGGCAAGCATATCCGCCCAATCCAGATAATACGGCTCGCTCTCGCCGGAGATATAGAGCCGCGGGCACAGGATATCCGCCTTGGTCTCTTCGTAATTCTTCATGAACGCGTCGATCGAATCGGGCGCCAGATAATCGCCCTCCTGCATAAAGAGCAGCAGCTCGTTATCGGTTTTTTCCACGCCCAGATTGCGCGCCTCGGGGATCAGCGTCTTTTCGGGCGCCTGCACCCAGGAAAAGCCCACGTATTCGTTGCAGTAGGCCTTGATCTCGCCGAGGTTGCCGTCGTGCCCGCCGCACTGCACGATGAGCACGTCAAACTCTTCGTTGGTTTGTTCACAGAGGCTTTCAAGCGTGTACTTCAGCCTCTCGGTATCTTTATATGCCGTTACGATCACGGTGATCCTTGCCATGGAAGTACCCCCAGAAGATAATTCGGAATGCGGAATGCGGAATTGTTTTTCAGAGCGGAGATTTTTTATAATGCGGAATTCGGAATGTGTTCAATTACTCATTACTTGCTGCTTTCCATCTTTCATTTTTCATCGTTCATCATTCATCATCCGTCTTTTCCCGCAGGATCTGCTCTGCGCGTTTCAGATCGCCGGGGAAAGTGATTTTGATGTTGTTTTCGCTGCCGCGCGCCATGTATACCGGCCTGCCGGCCTTTACGAAAACCGAGCAGCCGTCCGTAAGCGACGTGAATTCCTCCGGCGGCATGGCCTGGATCAGGCCGTACAGCTCATCAGCGCGGAAGGTCTGCGGCGTCTGCGCGTGAAACACGTTCTTTCTTGCGGGCACGTCGGTAATAAACCTGCCGTCGTCGCTCAGAAACACCGTATCGGTGGCGGGGATGCAGGTGTTCACCGCGCCGCAGATTTCGGCGCCCGCAACGTTTTCTTCGATCATGCCCTGCGTAACGAAGGGCCGTGCGGCGTCGTGGGTGATCAGCACCGTATCGGCCAGCCCGCAGGTATCGCGCATGTATTCCAGTGCCAGCAGCAGCGTGTCGCCGCGGGTCTCGCCCCCGGCAAGAACGGTTACCGGCGTTTTGCCGCCCGAAAGACCGGCGTTTCGCACCAACGTTTCGGTAAACGGCACGTATTCCTCCGGCACCAGCAGCAATACCGCGTCCACACGCGCGTTTTGCAGAAAAGCGCGCAGGCTGTGCAGTATCACGGCCTCGCCGCCGAGCGTGAGAAACTGTTTCGGCATTTCGCCGCCCATCCGGCTGCCTCTGCCGCCGCCGAGTATCGCGGCAACCACCATACGCACTCACCTCTTTATTATATTATTTTATCACAGATAATAATAAGATGCAAGGTTTTCGGCAAAAAATAAAACGCAAGGTTTTCTCCGCTTTCTGAAGAAAAAACCTTGCGTAAAGTCACTCTGTTTTTGCGCGCCGCTCCGTTTTCGGCGCCCGATCTTCCGCGGGCGGACAGTGCTCCCTGCGCGTGCGTTTCTTTACCCGCAGCGCGTCGATCAGCGCCAGCGCGTGCGAAGCCTCCCCTTCGGCGTCCACGTTGCCGAGAAGGAATTCACTCACCGGGTCCTTCTTGCCCTGCAACATCGCTTCCAGCAATGCGCTGCTCACCGAGATGCGCACGGTGCTGTCGTAATAGTTATAGGGCGCGATCTCGTGTTTGCCCTTTTTGCACGTCACGTAAAAGGTGCCGCCGCAATCCGGGTCCGTTAAAGTGATCTCGGCCGCGAGATCCTCTTTCACGCGGGAAAAATCCGCGTGCGCGGCGTAGGTTTCTTTCAGCTGTTCATATTTTTCGGTAAATGTCATCGGTACCGACCTCCTGAAAATGATTTCATTTTCAGTATGCGCCGGAACGGAAAAAATAATCGGCCGGAAAACCGGCCGCGGGCGGAAAAGTAAAAAGGATCAAGTTCAAATTACAGTTTATCGCGCAGTTCAATTAACAATTAACGATTAACAATTAATAATTTCGGAAAACGCTGACGCGTTTTGATTTTATAAAAAAGCTTTCCGAAAGAAGGAAAGACCTGCTTATCCGATGAGTATAATCG
>JAFRSZ010000357.1 GCA_017439205.1 Clostridia bacterium | reverse complement strand
TGCGTGCTGAACATCTTTGACGACGTTGAAGACAACATCAACAATTCCGAAAGCACCTGCTGGCTGTACGATATCGATTATTCTCCGCTGAAGGACGAAAGCATCGGGCAGCTCATTTTTGCCGGCCCGCGCTGCAAGGACCACCTTCTGCGCGCTATGATGACCGGCATACCCAGGGAAAAGATCCTTCTCTATCCCACTTCGCCGGACAGCGCGCCGCTGGTGGATACCGATAAGTATCACAACGTTTATATCCTTTACGATAATTACCGTTTGGATGAGGCCGTTGCCATGAAAAAGTATTTTGCCGAAAAGGGGGGCGTAAAAGCATGATCGAAGTATTGTTCGGGGAGATCTGCAACCTTTACGGCGACGCGCAGAACACCGTTTACCTAAAACAGACGCTGCCTGGGGAGACGTTTATTGAAACGCCGCTCGACGGAGAACCGTATTTTCTGAACAACACGCCGAACCTGATTCTGCTCGGCGGCATGAGCGAGCACACGCAGCGAAAAGTGATCGAGAAGCTGAAGCCCTTTAAGGACCGCATAGAAGAGCTGATCGACGCAGGCACGGTATTTCTCTGTACCGGGAACGCCGGCGAGATCTTTACGAAGCATATCTCTTACCTCACCGAAAAGATCGAGACCGACGCGCTGGGCCTTTTCAACCTGACCGTTAAAACCGACTGGTTCAAGCGCTATAACGGCAAGGTGCTCGGCACAGCGGACGGCGTTACTGTTACGGCGTTTCGTTCTTCATTCAGTTTTATATACGGCGACAACAGCGACTGTTACTTTCTGAAAGCGGAGCGCGGCTGCGGCATCAACCCCGATACGAAGCTGGAGGGCATGCGCAGAAACAACCTGATCTGCACTTCCCTTCTGGGCCCTCTGCTTCCTGTAAACCCGCTGTTTACCGAGTACCTCCTGAAGCTTGCCGGGTACGACGCAAAAGCCGCTTTCCGCAGCGAGGCGATGGACGCCTACGAACAGCGCCTGAAGGAATTCAGAGACCCGAAAACGGTGTTTTAGTGGCCAGTGGCCAGTGGTTAGTGGCCAGTGGCCGGTGGCTGGTGGCCAGCAATCAGCCCGGGGACGGGTGTTAATTGTTAATCGAACAATGCACAACATACTGAACTTTTACCGGCGGTATGAAAACAGGCTGCAATCCCGGGGAACCGGGGCTGCAGCCTTCTTTTTTCAGAGGGGGGCTTTTTACAGCCCCCCCCCCCGTTTAATTGTTTTGGTACGGGATCATACCGGTCCGGCCCATCCTTCGGAGAGAACTTCAAACCAAACGGCTTTTATCGGCAGCGGGCGGGCGTTGAATTGCAGAGGTAAAAATCAGTTCTTCTTTTCAAGGAGCTCTTTGATCTCAAGCAGCACGCTGAGCTCGGTATCGGCGGGAGCTTCTTCTTCGGCGGGGGCTTCTTCGGCCTTCTTGAGGTCTTCCATCTTCTTCTTGGCGGCCATGATGCCCTTCATCACAAGGAACAGGCAGATGGCAATAATAAGGAAATCAATAATGGCCTGAATAAACGCGCCGTAATTCAGCATAAGAGGCGTTTCGCCGTCTTTGAGGGTAACGGCGAGATCGGCAAGATTTACGCCGCCGGTGAGCAGACCGATCAACGGGCTGATGATGCTTTCTACCAGTGCGGTAACGATCTTACCGAATGCGCCGCCGATGATCACGCCGACAGCCATGTCGATAATATTGCCCTTGAACGCAAAATCTTTGAAATCGGCAAAAAACTTTTTCATAATTCTTATTCTCCTTCTTTTTTCTTTAATTTCATTTTAACGTATCTTTCAGTTTTTGTCAATAAAATAGATAAAAAATGCAACAGTTTTGTAACTTGCAAAAACAAAACGGTTTTGATACAATAACAACAGAAAGAACCTGTTGCGGAGTCTGCATTATGAAATATAAAAAGATCATTGCGTCCGTTCTGGCGGCAGCCGTGCTGTTTTCACTGGCCGCCTGCGGCAGACAACATAATACGCCGTCTCGCCCCGAGAAAACCACCGCCCCCGTAACGCATGCGCCGGTGGTGATCACGACCGACCCGGATACAGACGAGGATGAGATCCTTCTCGGGCCGTTCACCTTTGACGAGGACGAGGCGGAATTTCTCGGCACGTTCGACTCCGAAATCTACGAGGAGATAAGCGTTTATTATCAGGACCAGAGATTGATCCTGTTTGATTCATATGGTTCCAAAATGTTTGAGCTCTATGCCTACAGCTACGAGCCCTATTACGAGGGCACGCAGATAGAACTCATCGGCGAAGACGTCAATTTTGACGGCTATACCGATTTTTATCTTCTGTATTCTCAGGCGAATTTCAACTCTTATTATTTCTTCTGGATCTGGAACATGCAGAAACGTACGTTTGAATACTATCTGCCGCTTTCCAGCGTGCCCTCGCCGCGGATCGACGAAAACACAAGGCGGATACATTCTTCCGACCGCATCTCCGAAGACACGCTGCGCACCACCGACTACATCTGGGAAAACGGGCAGATCAGCGCCGTTTCGCACGGCGAACAGACCATAGACATCACGTCGGAAGATCCCGTGATCACCGGTCCGGAGGACGTGGACGCAGACCCGATCATTTCCGACGGGCACGCTCTTTCGAGCGTAACGCTGCACATGAACGACAGAACGAATTCCGACTGGCTCTGCAGGATCGAGAATCCGGCTGTGCTTCAGCTTTCGTCCGAATATAAGGATATTATCTCAAACACGCATAAATTCGTGTTCAGGGGCTTCATGCGCGGCACCACTACCGTGGTATTCAGATACGCGAAGAGCTGGAACGACCCGTACGTGGTGCAAAAGATCCTGAACGTGACCGTAAATACGGATAACACGCTCAGGATCATCGTGGTTGAATAAACGCGTTTTATTCGCTGAGCTCCAGCCACTCGGTTTCGAGGGCGGAGGCCTCGGTTTCCAACGTTTGGAGCTGTTCGGTGAGCTCCAGGATCAGTTCATAATCGCTCGCTGTTTCCGGCGCGGAAAGCCGCCCGGAGACGGCGTTTTTTTCCGCCTCGATCTCGCTGAGCCGTTGCTCGATCTTTGCAATGTGCGACAGGCGTTTGCGCTCGTTTCTCTCCTGCTCTTTGCGGATCTGATAGGCGTTCGGTTTCTTTTCGGCGTCCGCGGTTTTTTCCGTGGCGACCGCGCCGCGCAGAAACGAAACGTAGGTATCGTAGTTTCCGTCCAGCGCTTTGAGCGCGGTACCGCTGAAATACATCACCTTGCTTGCAAGCCGGTTTACGAAATACCGGTCGTGCGAGACGCAAAGGAGCGTGCCCTCGTAATCGGCAAGCGCGCCTTCCAGCACTTCGCGCGAGGCGGCGTCAAGGTGGTTCGTGGGCTCGTCCATAATCAGGAAGTTTGGCTTCTGCAGAATCAGCTTCAGCAGCGCTACCCTCGCCCGCTCGCCGCCGGAGATGGAGCGCATGTTCTTTTCGATATCTTCACCGCGGAAATTGAACGCGCCGAGCAGCGAACGGATCTCGGGCACAGTGAGCCGCGGGAAGGATGCGTAGATCTCTTCAAGCACGCTGCGGTCCTGCATCAGCGTACGCTGCGTCTGCTCAAAATACCCGACGCGCACGTTATGCCCGAAATACGCAAGGCCCGCGTCTTTCGGCACGGTGTTCATAATCAGCCCCAAAAGGGTGGATTTGCCGCAGCCGTTCGGCCCGAGAAGAAAGACACGGTCGCCGCGGTACAAACGCAGGTCGACGTTCTGAAACAGCATTTTGCCGTTGTAGCCTTTGCTGAGCCCTTCGGCAACCAGCACTTCGTCGCCGGATCGCGCCACTTCGCCGAAGCGGAGCTTGAACTCGCGCTCTTTCGGCGGCAGCTCGGGCAAAGAAGCGCGGATGCGCTCGATCTGCTTCTGTTTACTGGCAATGGTGACGTAATTGCGTTCCTGATTGAACTGCTTCTGCTGTTCGATCATTTTTTCGATGCGCCTGATCTCGAGCATGCCTTTTTCGTATTCGCGGCGGTCGGTTTCAAGGCGCAGCTCTTTTGTTTTCATATATGCGGAATACGAGCCCTTGCCGGCATACAGCTTGTTTGCCGAAAGCTCGAAGGTACGCGAGGTGACGCGATCCAGGAAATACCGGTCGTGAGAGATCACCAGCAGCGCGCCGGAAAACTTCTGAAGAAAATCCTCGAGCCATTCAAGGCTCACCATATCGAGATGGTTCGTAGGCTCGTCCAGCAACATGAGTTCCGGCTCGCTCAGCAGGAGCTTGCCGAGGCTCAGCTTCGTGCGCTGCCCGCCGGAAAGCGCGGATACGGGCAGAAGCTCTTCTTCTTTCGTAAAACCGAGGCCAGCCAGCGTGGCGTGCGCACGGGATACGTATGTAAGCCCCCCGCCCGAAACGTACGCTTCATTGAGCGCATGCTGGCGTTCAAGATATTCCGGCACGGCGCCGTTTGTAAGCTCCACCTTGCGGTGCACGTCCTCCAGCGCTTTTTCAAGTTCCATTAAATGTGAAAACACGGTAAGAAGCTCATCGTACACCGTTTTTTCACTGTTTGCGCAGGCATGCTGCTCCACGTGACCAAGGCGAAGCCCGGCGGGCAGCACGATATTGCCGTCCACCGGTTCCAGAGCGCCGGTGATCAGCCCGAACAGCGTGGTCTTGCCGCTGCCGTTTGCGCCGATCAGCCCGATCTTATCGCCCTTTTCGATATTAAAGGTAACGTCGTGAAAAATCTCACGGTCAGCGAACGCCATTCTGACGTTCTGAAAATTGAGCAGGGACATTGTTATTATGTTCTTGTTTCCAATATTTCAAGCGTTCCGTCAACCGTATATGCACCCTTGCCCGCGGGAATAAACACGCTGCTGCCCTTTGCAAGCGGGAGCTTCTGTTCGCCGCATCTGAGTTCGCCTTCGCCGGAAAGCACCAGCAGAGAAACAAACGATTCGTATGAGGCGGAATCTTCATATGCGCCGTTAACATTCAGGCTGTACATCTTAAAATACCGGCAGCCGGTGAGATACGTTTTTTCGGCGCCGTTTGTGATCATGGGTTCGCCCTGCGGCGTGAAATCCGCCGACGGCACGGTGAGGTCCACCACGTCCGTGGCCTTTTCGATATGCAGTTCGCGCGGCTTGCCGTCCTTGCCCGGGCGGTCGTAATCGTATACGCGGTAAGTGGTATTGGAGCTCTGCTGCACCTCCGCCAGGAAGATGCCCGCGCCGATGGCGTGCAGCATACCGGACGGGATAAACACCACGTCGCCGGGTTTTACGTTGACGAAATTGAGCACCGTTTCCACTTCTTTACGGCGAATACTCTCAGAAAACGCCTTGCGGCTGATCTTGCGTTTGACGCCGTAAACAAGCTGCGCGCCGGGGGCGGCGTCCAGAATGTACCAGGCTTCGGTTTTGCCGTTCTCGTTCTCGACCCTGCGGGCGTATTCATCGCCGGGGTGTACCTGCACGGAAAGCTTCTCTTTTGCGTCGATCAGCTTGATAAGGATCGGGAAATCGGGCCTATCGGCATTGTTTGCGCCGAGCACGCCTTTTCCTTCCGCTTCGATCGCCTCGTTGAGCGTTTTGCCGGCATAAACGCCGTTCTGTACGTACGCGGGGCCGTCTTTGTGGCAGGAAAGCATCCATGCCTCTGCGATATTGTCTTCTTTTGTTTCAAATCCGAATTCGGAGATGAGCCTCGTACCGCCCCAGATGGTATCCTTTACGGTTGGCTTTAATAATAATACTTCCATATTTTCACACTTTCTTTTTTTACTATGAGAAAGTATACCATTCCGCCGAATAAAGGTCAATATCCTTTTTATTGCTCACAGAACAGCGCGGCAAGGATCTCGTTTTTGCAGCCGCCGCTTCGTTTGCATTCCGACAGATGCGTACAGCGCACGGCGGAAGTGCCGTTGTGGAAGGTCGTTTCTTCAAATACGATGTTTTTCTGTAATACCCAGCAATACTGCTCATAAACGTGCGAATGCTTCTTCATAACCGCAACACTCCTTACAGTATATTATAAGCCGGAAAATGAAAATAATCAGCGTATACGCCGGTTTTCTGAAATTCGGCATAATACACAGAGGGACGAACATATATTTAAGCGAGAAACACGAAAGAGGACACGTAATGGATCATCTGCTGCTCGTCTGTTTTGCCGTGACCGGCGGCATTCTTTTACTTTATATGCTCAAAAAATGCAGGCTGCGTTTTGGGGTGCTTTCCGCCCTTACGGGGATCGCGGCGCTGTTTGCCGCGGATCTCATATGCGGCTTTTTTGATTTCGATCTGCCGATAAACGCTTTTTCATTATGCGTTTCCGCAATCGGCGGGATTCCCGGCGTGATACTGCTGAACATATTAACGGCGCTCTTTCTCTGATAAAAAAAACCGAGGCAAGCGGTTAAGCTCGCCTCGGAACGAAAGATATTGCTGCTGATCAGTCGTCGTTGATCTCGATAACAACGCCGGAACCTACGGTTCTGCCGCCTTCACGGATAGCGAAACGAAGACCCTTTTCGATAGCGATGGGGGTGATCAGTTCAACGTCCATGTCTACGTTGTCGCCGGGCATGCACATCTCGGTGCCTTCGGGAAGAGAGATAACGCCGGTAACGTCGGTGGTTCTGAAATAGAACTGAGGACGATAGTTGTTGAAGAACGGAGTATGACGGCCGCCTTCATCCTTGGTAAGGACGTAAACCTGACCCTTGAACTTGGTGTGAGGATGAATGGAACCGGGCTTTGCAAGCACCTGGCCTCTTTCGATCTCAGTTCTCTGAACGCCGCGAAGAAGGCAACCGATGTTGTCGCCGGCCTCAGCGTAGTCGAGAATCTTTCTGAACATCTCGATACCTGTGCAAACAACTTTTCTCTTTTCTTCTGTAAGGCCTACGATTTCAACTTCTTCGCCTGTCTTAAGCTGTCCACGCTCAACTCTGCCGGTAGCAACAGTGCCGCGGCCGGTGATTGTGAAAACGTCTTCTACGGGCATAAGGAAGGGAAGGTCTGCCTTACGGTCGGGAGTGGGAATGTAGGAGTCAACAGCGTCCATAAGTTCCCAGATGCACTTGAGTTCGGGAGCGTTTACATCGTCGCCGTCATATTCAAGAGCTTTAAGAGCGGAACCCTGAATAATGGGTGTGTCATCGCCGG
>JAFRSZ010000356.1 GCA_017439205.1 Clostridia bacterium | reverse complement strand
GCATCGCCATCGTGCGCGCGCTGGCCATGGACCCCGAGATCATGCTCTTTGACGAGCCCACCAGCGCCCTCGACCCCGAAATGGTGGGCGAGGTGCTGGACGTGATGAAGGAGCTGGCGCGTTCCGGCATGACCATGGTGGTCGTGACCCACGAAATGGGCTTCGCCCGCGAAGTGGGCACGCGCCTGCTGTTCATGGACGAGGGCCGCATCGTGGAGGAGGCCCCGCCGGAGGAATTCTTTTCTTCCCCGCGGACGCAGCGCGCGCAGGATTTTCTTTCTAAAGTACTGTGACGCCCGCCCGCGCCGTCGCGCCGGATGCGGAGGTAAAAGAACAGAAAAAGACAGGGAACGAATCCCTGTTCTGACAAATCAAATACCGAGAACATGAAAAACCGTGTCGGATTTTTCCGGCACGGTTTTTTCGGGAAAGAAAGGAAATTATGATGACGATTATGAATACTATTATGAAACGGTCCGTTTGATCAGCCGCGGTTGTAGTTGCCGTCGCCGAACGAATCGAAGGGGAAGCTGAAGCCGTAGCCTTCGCTGCCGCTGCCGTAGCCGCCGAAACCGCCGTAGCCGTACTGCTGCCGATCATCGGAGCTACTGTTGTCCTGCGAGGCGCTGACCTGCTTCTCGCCCACGGTAACGCCGACCTCAACCGTCTCGCCGCCGCGGGATACCGACAGCGTGAGAACGTCGCCGGGGGTCAGGGTTTTCACAAGCGCGGTAAGGTCGGAAGCGCAGGTGATCGCCTCGCCGTTGGCGGCGGTGATGATATCGTTCGCCTGCAGGCCGGCCTCAGCGGCGGGACTGCCGCTCTCAACGCTGTACACCAGCGCGGCGTCGGAGGCGTCGGTCAGACGGATGCCGATATAGGGCTTGGCATAGTAGCCTTTTTCAATGATGCCCGCAATAATATCCTTTACGTCAGAGAGCGGGATGGCGAAACCGATGTTGTCGATGGAGGCCTCGCCCGAAGAGCTTGAAGAATACTTGGCGTTGGTGATGCCGATCACCTCGCCGTACATATTGAACAGCGCGCCGCCGGAGTTGCCGGAGTTGATGGCCGCGTCGGTCTGGATCAGGTTCATCGTGACGTCGGAAGAGAGGGTGACTTCCCTGTTCAGGGCGCTCACGCTGCCCTTGGTAAGGCTGAAGGTCAGCTCGCCCAAGGGGTTACCGATGGCCACAACGTCGTCGCCCACGTTCAGGGTATCGGAATCGCCAATCACAACCGGCGTAAGACCGGAGGCGTCGATCTTGAGCACGGCAAGGTCGTTGGATTCGTCGTAACCGACGAGCGTTGCGTCGTAGCTCTTACCGTCGTAGGTGGATACGGTGATCGAGGTGCTGTCCTCAACCACGTGGTAGTTGGTTACGATATAGCCGTTTTCGCTCACGATGAAACCGGAGCCCGCCGCCGCGGCGGAGGTTTTGTAGCCCCAGTAGTTGGTGGTGATCGAGGTGGTGATGCCCACGGTGGAATTCACGTTCGCCGCGTATACCTCGGCGGCGGTCATCTCTTCTTTGCCGTCCACGTAAGCGACGTTCACGGTCTGGGGCGCGCGGCTGCTCTCGGTAAGGGTGGTCGTGCCCGCGGCCGTGCCGTTCCCGTTCATGCCGGAGGCGATCGCCGCGCCCGCGGTTCCGCTCAGCATCGAGCAGCAGAGCACCAGCGCCGCCGTTTTTACAAAGGGATGTTTGTTTTTCTCTTTCTTCGGTTCTGTTGGGGGCTGCGTCTGCGCCGTGTAACCGTATGCCGGTTCGCCGCTGCTCACAAAGCCTGTGTCCTTATAAAGTTCATTCCGGTTGATATCCATTTAAGTTTGCTCCTTTGCTGTTTTCTGAGGCCATTGTAATAAGCAAATCTTAAATTGACTTAAAAATGTATTAGAAATTTTTATAAGGTTTTTTTAAGGTTTCATATTGTTTTATTCCCGGTTTTCAAGCAACTGCCGCAGCGTATCGGCGGATAACGGCCCTTTGAAAAACGACGCGACCTCCTTCAGGCGTCTGCGCATGCCGGGATCCCAGCGGTCGGGCGGCAGCATGGGCGCGACGCCCTCTCCGAGCAGGGGCAAAAGCGCCTGCACCGCGGCGGTGAAATCGGCGTATGAGCGCCCCGGCGCGCCGCTCCAGCCGCGCTCCGCCACCGCAAGCAGCCGCGGGAACAGCTTTTGGCACAGGTCATGAAACGAACGCACGTATTCGGTCCAGAGCGCGCCCTCCACGCCGAGGATCCCCTGCGCCCCGGTTTTTTCGGCGGGGTCGTACGTAAACGCCTTTCTGAGCGGCGTCATGCCGTAGGGATAATCGAAATAATAGTGGTAAAAATCGGATTCGATCACGCTGCCGCCGCGCTTTGTAAAGTCCGCGCAGAGGTTATCGCGGTCCATCCAGCGCTGGACGATCACGTTTTCGGGGGAAAGGCAGCCGCCCCTGAGGCTCTCGTTCCAGGTAATCGCGGTTTTGCCTTTTTCACGCAGGAAAGCGGCGATCTCTTCGATAAAACTGCCCTGCAGAGCGTCGTAATCCGCAAGTCCGAGACGTTTCATCCTGGCAGCGCACTTTTCGCAGGCCTGCCAGCGCTTGCGGGGCGCTTCGTCGCCGCCGATATGGACGTACCGCCCCGGGAACAGCGCGCAGACCTCTCCCAGCACGTCCTTCATAAACGAAACGGCTTCATCGCTGCCCACGCACAGAACGTTCGGATAGATCCCCTCTTTCTGAACCGGCTCCATCGGCTCCCCCGTGCAGCCTAAAAACGGATAGGCGGAGATCGCAGCGGTAAAATGCCCGGGCATCTCGATCTCGGGGATCACTTCGATATGGCGCGCGGCGCAATAATCCGCAACTTCTCTGATCTCTGTCTGCGTAAAGAAGCCCCCGTGGGGTTTGCCCTCGTTTACGCCGCCGAAGCGCGAGCCGCTTCTCTTCGAGCCCACCTCGGTGAGCAGAGGGTACTTTTTGATCTCGATGCGCCAGCCCTGATCGTCCGTGAGGTGCCAGTGGAACCGGTTCAGCTTGAACCGCGCGGCGGCGTCGATCAGGCGTTTGAGCTCCGGCACGCCGTAGAAATGCCTGCAGCAGTCGATCATGAAGCCGCGGTAAGAAAACGCGGGCGCGTCGTGGATATCAAGCCCCTCTCTGAGGCCGCCCGCGGCGCTCAGCTGCATAAGCGTTTGTTCCGCGTAAAACCTGCCCGCGCCGGCGGACGCCGTAACGTTCACCGCGCCGTTTGCGGTTTTCAGCACGTACGCCTCTTCCCCGAGGCCGGGCGCATACGTGAACGTAACGGGAGCGTCGGCGGGCAGCAGAGGCGCGCCTGCGGAAAACCCGATCTGTTTCGGGTACGGGATCAATAACGGTTTCACGGTTCCACCTCCATCGATTCTCGGAACAACAAACTCAACTGTCCGCAATGAGCGCGTCCACCTCCGCTGCGGTGGGGATCACCCCCGCGGCGCCCATGCGGGATACTGTGATCGCGGAAGCGGCGGAGGCGCGGCGCAGCGCTTCGGCGGGGGAAAGCCCGCGGCAGAGGGCCTCGGTGAAATAGCCGGTGAAGGTATCCCCGGCGCAGGTGGTGTCAATCGCGTTCGCGGGGAAGGCGCTCTGACGGCAGAACGTATCCCTGTCAAAATAAAGGCTTCCGTTTTCGCCGAGCGTGACCACCCAGCGCAGACCGGGGTATCTGAGACGCATTTCGGCGATGAGGTCCTCGGGCTTCGCCCCGCGGCACAGCCCCTGCGCCTCTGTTTCATTCACAAAAACAAGCCATATCTTCGCATAATCGAGACCGGTCATCGCTTCGCTGAACGGCGAGGGGTTCATTACGACGCGCATGCCGCGCGCAAAACCGGCTTCGATCATGTAAGGCAGCTCGCTCACCTCATTCTGCAGCACCAAAAGGTCTCCCGCGCCGAAATGAGAAAGCGTTTCGTCGATCTCTTCGCGGGTGATCTCTCTGTTCGCGCCCGGAAGGAGCAGCAATATGTAATTCTCGCCGTCCGGCGTCACCTGGATGTGCGCCTGCCCCGAGATCCCGGCGCTTTGGCGCAGAAAAGAGACGTCCACGCCGCTCTTCACCAGCGTTTCTCTCAAAAGGACGCCGTCCGCGCCGTGCTTTCCGGCGAAATACGCGTCCAGCCCGGCCTTTTTCAGCGCGATGGCCTGATTGACCCCCTTGCCGCCGGGGCTGATCTGCGCGGGTTTTGCTCCTTTCAGCTCCTCGGGCGGCACCGGGCGCGGCACCGGATAGATAAAATCAAGATTGCATGAACCGAACACCAACGCCTTCACGGCGCAACACTCCTTTTCATAAGCGGTTTCAATCGTATTTTAAATGATTCGGGCAAAAAAAACAATAGGGAGATTTGATGCAGAAGCTGTTATCAATTCAAGCGCAGGAGGGGGTGAACCGCCGGATGATCCGTTTTTCATCTTTCATTTTCCGTTTTCCCTCGGCGCTGACCGGCAAAAAAAGCCGGAGCCCGCGGGGGCTCCGGATGCGTTTTACGCTTTATCGCGGTTTGCCAGCAGCTTCAGCACCTCGAACACGTATCTGAAGAAGTTGGCAATGGATTTGAAAAAGGATTTATAGGGGTGCTCGTCGCCGTCGCGCACGATGTCGCCGTGCGGGTCGCAGTTTTCTGCGGTCATCGGCGTCACGTTATGGTCGCCGCCGTCCTCCATCACGGTATAGCGCGACCATGCGGGGTCGCTTTTTACGTTGAAGCCGTCCACGCGGCAGAGCTTCACAAGCAGGGGATTGATGCTGTCCCAGAACGGGTTATGCTCGTAGTTTTTAATATACCATGTGGTATCCGGCAGCAGACCGGTACCGGCGTCCACCTGCTTATCGGGCGAGATATAGTCCGTGGGGCGGCGGGAGAGGTATCTGAAGCCGAGGGTGGAATCAAAATCGGAGACCGCCGCGCCGAAGCTCTGTTTGGCAAGGCCGGTCACGCCGTCCGAACACTTCTTCACGTCCTCATAGATCGGGTAATTGCCCATGAAGCCGTATTTGCAGATCGCTGAGACGTCCACGCCCGCGGCCTTCATATCGAGGATCATCTGCGGCGCGCTCTGCTGCACCGCGCGGAACGCGTCGAGCTTGGCGATGAGGCCTTTGTACTTTTCGGCGTCGCCCTTTTCGCCGAAGATATATTTTTTGGCGAGGTCGTATTTATCGTTCACCATGCTCCAGTAGCCGGGCGTGGAGGCGAAGGTGGATTTCAGGAAGCGGCGGAACAGCGTATCCTTTACGTGGCGGTAAAAGCCCTCGAGGAATTCGGCGGTGAGCTCGATGCCGTAGGTCTCCTGCAGCATTTTCAGCGTGAGGGCGACGAACTGCGAAAGGGTCTCGTCGTCCAGCGCGAGGTCGTAGCCGCTCAGAAAGCGCGAGGCGGCGTCCGGATCGATGGAGATGGTGCCGCTGAACGCGGCCTCGAGCATTTCGATGCCCATCGTGGAGTTATCGTAAAGCACGAGCGCGTCGATCCCGGCGTAATGATTCTGCTTTTCGTATTTATATAGATACGCAAAGGCGATGTTCGTGCCCTCGCAGCGGGAAATGACCGAAACCTTCTGTTGCCCGGAGATGCGCTTCACGGCGGAGATATAATCGTTGAGGTCGTCGGCGATCTCCAGCGGAGAGAGGCGGCAGTCGTATTCAAAACGGTAGGTGTAGGGATTCTCGCTGCGGTAATCGCGCGGGAGCTCGTCCTCGGACCACCGGAACGTGGGGCCGGTATCGGTGCATACGTCGCCGTTTTCATCGAGGCCGTAATCCTCAAAGAACTGCATGATCAGATCGTAGGCCTTGTCGCAGTAGGCGTCCCACTGGCCGAGAAACACCGCCTTCGCAACGTACGGCAGCGCTTCCTTCACGGCGTCGGTGATCGCGTCGCCGTCGGCGTCCGGCACCTGGGCGCGGCGTTCGGGATCGGAAAGATGCTTGTATATCGACGTGCGGCCGATAATATAAATGATAGGGGTGGGTTCTTTCTTTTCGGCGGCGCGCGCAATGGGCGAACCGACGGAAAAAACAAGGAACAGCGCGAGGGTCATGCTCAGGAACCGGACGAACGACCTGGTTTTTTGCATGGGACTTACCTCCTTTTTCTTATATCATCATTTTATCATAACCGATTGAACGCGGTCAATGAACAAAAATCGGCAGATATGAACAAAAAAAATCACAAATCGGCGCCGAAACTATTGCATCCGCACCGGATATATGTTATGATTTATTATATTTT
>JAFRSZ010000355.1 GCA_017439205.1 Clostridia bacterium | reverse complement strand
GGTTCTCGGCACTCTTCTCGCCCATGCGGTCGAGCGAAGCGATATCCTCCGCCTTCAGTAGATAGATATCCGCCGCGTCCCTGATGCGGCCTTCGTTTATGAGCAGCTCCGCGATCCGCTCGCCGAGGCCTTCGATGTCCATCGCGTCGCGGGAGCAGAAGTGGATCACGTTCCTGAGCGCCTGCGCGGGGCAGTCGGGGTTGTTGCAGCGCAGAAAAGCGCCGTCCGGGTCGCGGAACACCGGCGCGCCGCAGCTGGGGCAGGCGTCCGGCAGGGTATACACGGGCTTGTGAGGGTCGTGCCGTTCCACCTGCAGCACCTCGGGGATGATGTCCCCGGCCTTGCGCACGCGGATCAGGTCGCCGATCGAGAGGCCCTTTTTATCAATGAAATCCTGGTTGTGGAGCGTGGCGCGGCTCACCATGGTGCCCGCCAGCAGCACCGGCTCGAACACGGCCGTTGGGGTCAGCGCGCCGGTGCGCCCCACCGTGACCTCCACGTCCAGCAGCGTGGTCACCTTTTCTTCGGGCGGGTATTTGTAGGCGATGGCCCAGCGCGGGAATTTCGCCGTGGAGCCGAGGGCTCTGCGCTGAGAAAGGTCGTTCACCTTGATCACCGCGCCGTCGATATCGAAAAACAGGCTGCTGCGCATTTCGCCGATGCGGGTCAGTTCCGCCTTGGCTTCCCCGATATCGGCGCACGGGGTATAGAACGGCACCGTTACGAAGCCGAGGCTTTTGAGCAGATCCAGCGACTGTGTGTGCCCGGTGATCTCGTCGCCCTCGATGCGCTGCACGTTGAAAACGAAGATATCGAGCTTGCGCTCCGCCGTAACGGCGGCGTTCTTCTGCCGCAGACTCCCGGCGGCGGCGTTGCGCGGGTTTTTAAACGGCGTTTCGCCGCGGTTTTCCTGCGCCGCCACGATCTCCTCAAATACGGCTTTCTTCATATACACCTCGCCCCGCACCTCGATAAAGGGCAGGGGGGTTCTCAGCTGCAGCGGGATGCTGCGCACGGTGCGCAGGTTCTCGGTGATGTCCTCGCCCACGTCGCCGTCGCCCCGGGTAGAGCCGCGCACGAACACGCCGTTTTCATATTCCAGCGAGACCGAGAGCCCGTCGATCTTGGGCTCCACCACATAGGTCGCGTCGGGAAAGCGCTCCTTCACGCGGGCGTCGAAATCGTCGATCTCGCCGTAGCTGAAGGCGTCCTGCAGGCTCTCCATGCGCACCTCGTGGCGCACCTCGGTAAACAGGCTCTGCGCCTGCCCTCCCACGCGGGTGGTGGGGGAGTCCGGCCGCCTGAATTCCGGGTATTGCGCCTCCAGCGCCAGCAGCTCGCGCTGCAGCATATCGTATTCGTAATCCGAAATATCGGAGTTGTTCTCCACATAGTATTGGTAGCTGTGAAAGTTCAGCTTGTCGCAAAGCGCGTCCATGCGCTCCCTGATCTGTTCGCGTTCCGTCATTTTTGAATCCCTCTTTTATTATTCCGAGAAAGTGATCTCTGCGTTCATTTCGTCGCAGGTTATCTTATATAAACCGCCGTCCGCGCCGAACCGGCATACGGCGGTGCCGCCGCACACGTCGGCTTCGGTAACGTAATATCCGCCGTCGGCGGTAAAGGTATGCTGCGTGAATACCGTATCCCGCACCGCGTCCGTCAGCAGCCGTACGGGCGCGCCGCCCGGCAGCGTCCCGGCAGGGATCTCATCCGTTATCCCGGCGATATCCGCGGCGAGTCCGTCGGAATCCGCCTGCAGCGTGAGGTGGGTCAGCCCTTCCGGAAAAGTGAACGTGAGGCGGATATCCTCGTAGGAGTTGCAGGTGATCTGTCCCTTGATGATATAGTCCCCGTGCGCCAGCGTGAACGGCGCGGTAAAGTACCGCTGCGGCGTAAACGCCGCCGTGCGGCCTCCGCCGCACCCCGCCGACAGCAAAACCAAAAGGAATACGGCTAAAACTCTTTTCATAAACGTGCCCCGCTTTCGCAGGCTTTGAGAGATGCGGAAAAATTCAGTTTATCGCTCTGACCGATTAACAATTAACGATTAACAATTAACAATTTCGGAAAACGCTGCGCGTTTTGATTATATAAAAAAGATTTATAAAAGAAGGAAAAGCCTTCGTGTCCGATGAGTATAATCGGGTAAGGGCGGATTCTCACCTGTCGGTTCGGTCGGTGCTTCTGCGGCACGCCGCAGAGATCGCCACCGGCGATCCGCACCCTTCATCAATTGTTAATTTTTCATTGGCGCGCGCTGTGCGCTAAATTCCGATTTGCCTCTTTCCCTCAAGCCTTTTTCTATACCTTATGCGTCGCGGGCGGTTTTTATTCTGTTGACAAAGCGGAGCGCATACAATAGAATAAAACCGAAAAGCATATTCACAGGAGGAAAGAACCATGAAGGTTTTACTGATCAACGGAAGTCCCCGGCCGGACGGCTGCGTGGGACGCGCCCTGAAAGAGATGGAAGCCGTTTTCGCCGCCGAGGGCGTTGAGACCGTGACCATGTGCGTCGGCAATCAGAACGTGCGCGGCTGCCTTGCCTGCGGCAGATGCGGGTCTCTCGGCAAGTGCGTCATCCCCGACGCGGTAAACGAAGCCGCCGCCGTATTCGCCGAGGCGGACGGCCTTGTGCTGGGTTCGCCGGTGTACTACGCCCACGCCAACGGCGGGCTGCTGTCCTTTGCCGACCGGCTCTTCTATTCGGCGCCCTTCGATAAGCGCATGAAGGTGGGCGCGGCGGTGGTCTCCTCGCGCCGGGCGGGTTCCACGTCCGCGTTCGACGATATCAACAAGTATTTCACGATCGCCGGGATGCCGGTGGCCTCCTCTTCCTATTGGAACGAGGTGCACGGCTTCACCGCCGCGGACGTCGAAAAGGACCTCGAGGGGCTGCAGACGATGCGCAACCTTGCCCGCAACATGACGTTCCTGATGAAGAGCATCGCGCTGGGCAAAGAGGCCTTTGGCCTGCCGGAGCGGGAAAAGGGCGCGTTTACCAGCTTTATTTCTCCACAATAAATATCGCGTTGAAGTCTTTCCGGATCAGCATGCTGTTGGGGCGGATCAGGTCCGCGGGCCGGGTGCGCAGGGTAAACGCGCCGCCGGTTTTCGTATACACCGCGCTGGAGCCGCCGCCGTCCATGTTGATCGCGCGCACGGCGCCCAGCCTTATCATGAACAGGCCGAGATCCACAAGGCTCGCCCCGTTGGAATGGGCGGGAATGCGCCCGTCCACCTCCAAAAGCAGCACTTTCCCGTCCGCGGTCACGCCCGCTGCGGTGCGCGGGTGCCGCACGTAAGAAAACGGCTCCAGCGGCGCCCAGTCGAAGAGTCTGCCGTCCTTCACGATCATCTGCATGCCGGCGGCCGCCTGCGCGAGGCGCGGGGTCAGCTCCGGCGCGTCGGTCTGGGAAGCGATCACGGCGCTGCCGTCGTCAAGCTGCCCGATATAGGGGCGTTCCGGCCGCACGTTTGAGATCACTCTGCCGTTTTTCACGCAAAGGCCCGAGGGGTGGTTATCCCCGAACATGTCAAAGAAATCCGCGTTCACGCCCGCCAGCACGTTTTTGCCGGCGGCTTCGGCAGCGGCGGCCATATCCGGGATCGTCGCCTTCACGCCCTTCGCCGTGTCTCCGTCCCCCGGGGTGCCGATATAGAGCGCGGTATTCTGCAGGTCCGTTTCAAGCAGCGAAACGATCACGGGCTTGTTTTCATTGTCCGTACAGGTAAATTTCGTATAGGTGAGGCCCTCGTACAGGGTCTCTTTTTCTTCGCTCACGATCCGCACGCCGTGGTCGTATTCCGCCAGCAGCGCTTCTTCGTCCTCGAATGCGGGCGCGGGCATCACGAAGGTCTTTCTGCGCTGTATTTTTATGCGCTTGAAGGGGCTGTAGAAAAGCGTCGCTTTCTCGCCGGGCCGCCATGCGTTTTCGGGCAGGTAGAACACGTGGGTCTTGCGGTCGTAGGGCTCCGCCAGATTGAACGCGTCTTCATACGTGTTCTCCCCGATCCGCAGACAGACGCAACAGGCGGGCATCGAAACGCCCGCCGCAAGTTTGATTCCGCTTTCGGTCCGCAAAAAGGAAAGGGATGTGATCTTCATGGCGCGCCCCGCTCAGCACATCGAACCGAAGCCGCCGTCCGGAAGCACGGGAGCTTTGTTCGTAACGATGAAGATCATGCGCTCCTGCATCGTGCACATGCCGTGCCCCGTGTTGTAGCCGCCGTGGTCGGAGGTAATCAGGATCAGCCAATCCTCCGTTTCGTAGGTCGGTCGGCTCTTGATGGCGCTGATGATCTCGCAGCCGGTTTGCTCGGCGTCGTAAAACGCCTGCACGTAATCGGGGTTGTTGATCGAAAACCCGGTGTCGTGGCCCGTGTGGTCCGTGTATTCAAAAATGGAGAAGATAAAGTCGGAGCAGTCTTCCTTCGCCAGATCCGCCAGCACGTTGGCGCGCGTGCCGTCGTCGTCGCCCGCGTCGAGGAAGGTCACGTTCAGACCGTTGTCTTTCACGTACTGCAGCTCGTTGATATAGGTGCCGTCGGAATCAACGAAGTGGCCGTCCCACGATACGTAAAAGGCGGAGCTGCCGATAACGCCGTCCTGAACGCCGGTGGTGAGCAGCGTCAGGTGTTTGTTCGATTTCGGTATGCCGTTGTTGATCACGCCGTGCACCGTGGCCCATTCGCCGGTGAGCATCGTGCACCAACCCGGGGCGGTGGAGGTGAACTGCGTGTTGAGCGTATGGTAGTTCGCGCCGCCGCAATAGGCAACGTAGGCTTCGCCGCCGTCGTCCAGCAGGGTGTTGATCGCGCTCTCGTGCGCGTCGTCAAACAGGGTGAAGGTATCGAGACGGCAGCCGTCGTAGCCGATCACGATCGCCTTTTTCACGGTCTTGCCCTCGGGCAGGGAGCCGGTGAGATGGTCGTAAATGATATCGTAAACCGCGGTCTGCGGCAGGGCGGTATCAACGTCGTTTTCCATCATGGTCAGGCCGGTTACGTTTTCTTTGTAGGAGCTCAGCGTATCCTGATAATTGTTTCCGGCGATGGAGCCGTAAATAAACATGACCAAAGTGACGATCAGCACCAGCGGGGTCCTGAAATTCTTGAAAAGAGAACCGAACATTTTCTCTACCTCGTTTCTATATTTTGCGCGTGTGTACAAAAGAAGTTTACCATAAAAACGGGTTTGAATGCAAGCACGATTTCGATTTTGTGCAAGCTGAACAAAAAGTTTTGCGGTATTTTTCTCCCGCGGTCCCGCTTTTTCCTTGAATTCACGGCGATTTTCCTTATAATGGTAAGTGTATTATTATTTTTTAATACAGGAGGAAAATAAAAATGGATAAAAAATTCCGTATCGGTATCATCGGCTGCGGCGGCATCGCCAACGGCAAGCACATGCCAAACCTTGTGAAGCTCAAAAACGTGGAGCTGGTCGCGTTCTGCGATATCATTGAGGAGCGCGCCGTTGAGGCCGCGAAGAAATACGGTGTTGAAGACGCGAAATGCTACACCGATTATAAAGAGCTCTTGAAGGACGAAACCATTGATATCGTACACGTTTGCACCCCCAACCGCTCCCACTCCTTCATCACGGTGGACGCGCTCGAGGCGGGCAAACACGTGATGTGCGAAAAGCCGATGGCAAAGACCTACGCGGACGCGGTGAAGATGCTCGAGGCGGCGAAGCGCACCGGCAAGAAGCTCACCATCGGTTACCAGAACCGCCAGAACAACGAGAACCAGTACGCCAAGGCCGCCGCCATGGCTGGCGAGTTCGGCGAGATCTACTACGGCAAGGCCCTTGCCATCCGCCGCCGCGCGGTGCCCACCTGGGGCGTGTTTCTGAACGAATACGAGCAGGGCGGCGGGCCGCTGATCGATATCGGCACCCACGCGCTGGACCTCACGCTCTGGATCATGAACAACTACGAGCCCAGAATGGTGGTTGGCAACACCTTCCGCAAGCTGGCGGACCAGAAGCATTCCGCCAACGCCTGGGGCGACTGGGATCCCGAGAAATTCACGGTGGAGGATTCCGCCTTCGGTTACATCGTGATGAAGAACGGCGCCGTGATCACGCTGGAATCCAGCTGGGCTCTCAATTTCCGCGTGCCGCGCGAGGCCGCCTATATGCTCAGCGGCACAAAGGGCGGCGTGGATAACGTGGACGGTCTGAAGATCAACACCGTGAAGCACGGCCGCCAGGTGGTGGAAGACGTGAACCTTGAGGCCGGCGGCGTCGCGTTTTACGACGGCAACTCCGCCTCCGCCTCCGCCGTGGATATGGCGCAGTGGATCCGCGCGATCGAAACCGATACCGATCCCTGCGTGCTGCCCGAGCAGGCGCTGTGCGTCACGCGCATCCTCGAGGCGATCTACACCTCCGCAAAAACCGGACAGCCCGTGTTCTTTGATGATTGATGAACGCTGATTGACGGTTGCGCGATCACCGTTTGTTCCCGATCCCCGATCCGCAGCCGTTTTTCCTGTCAAGAACAAAAAAAGGAGGCCCGCGCCATGCTGCTTGCCATCAAACGCATCATATGCATCATCATCTCCATGCTGCACGTTTACACCGCCGTAAACGCGGTCGACGGCGGTTTCTGGCAAAGGGTGAAAGAGGATTCGGGCCGGTTCGTGCAGACGACTGACGTGTCGCTTTCGCTGCGCCCCGATAAGACGTATCAAACGATCACCGGCTTCGGCGCATCGGCCTGCTGGTGGGCGCAGGACGTGGGCAAAAGCGACAACGCCGAAACGGTGGCGAAGGCGCTGTTCGGCAGCGAGGGGCTGGGCCTGAACATCTACCGCTATAATCTGGGCGCGGGCGAAAAAGAGAACCCGAACTCCCGTATTTCGGGCAACCGCGCCACCGAGAGCTTTTACGTGTACAACGAAGATACCGGCGCGTGGGAATACGATTTCACGCGGGACGCCGCTGCGCAGCGCGAGCTGGAGCTGGCGCTCTCTTACGGGTGCGTGGATACCGTGGTGCTGTTCGCCAACTCCCCGCACTGGTCGCTGACCCGCACCGGGCAGGGCACCGGCGGAAGAGAGGAATACTTCTCGAACCTGCCGCCCGAAAACTACCGGGCGTTCGCCGATTACTGCGTCACCGTCGCCCGTTATTTTATCTCAAAGGGCGTGCCGGTGAAATATCTCAGCCCGATCAACGAGCCCCAGTGGAGCTGGGGCGGCGGCTGGGTAGGGCAGGAGGGCTGCCACTACGAGCCCAACGAGATACTGCAGCTGATGCGCGTTTTCGCGAAGACGATCAAAGAAAGCGGCCTGCCGGTGAAGCTGATGGCGCCCGAAAGCGGCAACATCAGCGACGATACGACCGATTGGTTCGCGATGCTGGCGAACGACCCCGAGGTTTCTCCCGTGCTGGGCAGCCTCGCCTACCACAGCTACTGGTCGGATGGCAACGCCTACCGCAAATATACCTTCGGGCAGGCGCTGGCGGAAAAGAACTACCCTTACACCGTGGATATGACCGAATGGTGCGAGCTGCCGCTGGAGCATGATATCGCCGATTTCGGCGGCGCGGTGCGCACCGCGAGCGTGATCAATCAGGATCTGATGCTCTCCGGCGCGAATTCCTGGAGCGCGTGGACGGGCGTGAACAACTACGGCGTACACGAAGACGGCTCTCTCTGGAGCGACGGCCTTCTCGCGATGAACGACGACGCTTCCGACGTGCGCGTGGCGCAGCGGTATTGGGCGCTGGCGCACTTCTCCCGCTTCATCCCGGCGGGCAGCGTGCGGATCGACGCCTCCGCCGACGTTGCGGACGTGAATTACCTGATCGGCTGGGACGGCGCGGTTTACGACGCGCAGATGGGCTTCTCCGCTTCGGCGTTCAGAACGACGGAGGGCAGATACGTTGCCGTGATCGTGAACGAGGGCGCTGAACGCACCTTTACCGTTACCGCGCCGCTTTGCTTCCGCGCCGAGGTGTGGCAGTCCACCGCCGAAAAGCAAATGGAAAAACGCGCCGGCGGGCTGTTCGGCAACGTGTTCAACGTGCCGGAAAACAGCATCACCACCGTGGTTTTATATTAATTTTAAGGTTTTCATGCAATAATCTGAGCGAAAGGAGCATGAAGCATGAAAAAAGCTTTATCTTTGTGCCTTGCCGTCATTCTGGCGGTTTCCGTGTGCGGCGTCGCCGCATTTGCCGCCCGCAACGGCGATATGGACGCCGATAACCGGATCACCGCCGCCGACGCGCGCGCGATCCTGCGCGCAGCCGTGGGTCTTGATACGCTCACCGAAGCAAAGAAACAGTCTGCCGACCTCGATATGGACGGCCGCGTTACCGCCGCCGACGCGCGCATCGCGCTGCGTCTTTCGGTAGAACTGGACTTTGCCGCGGAAAAAATGTATGAAAACGAATATGACGTGCTGCTCGGCGGTTCATATATGGCGTCGTTTACCGTAACCGAAGAAGGGTATTCCCAGAAGATGAGCCTGTCGTTTACCCCGGCCACCTCGTATATCAGCATGCGTATCGACAATGCCGGGGAACTGATGGAGGGCCTCACCGGCGAGCTTACCATTTCCCTGCTGTTCAATTCCGACGGCAAGACCTATCTGATGGACCACGAAATGAAATGCTACGGCGAGTTCCCCTTTGAAGAGATGGGCATGGATCCGGACGAGCTCACCGGGGATTTCTTTACGGATGCGTTCGGTTTTCTGCGCCCCCTGAGCGAGGCGGTCTCCGTGGATGCCGGGAAATACGACGGCGTTTCCTGCACGGTATATACCTTCAAAACGTCCGGCGGTTCCTATAAAGCGTATCTCAACGGCAAAAAGCTGGTCGCCGTAACGGAGCTTGATAACGCCGGCAAGCTGCTGGTATCTTACCGGTTTAACAGCGTGAGCCTCGCCGTTCCGGCGGAGACCTGCTCCCTGCCCGCAAGCTACGCCGAAACGGACGCGATCGAGCTTTTGCTTCTGATGATGATCAGGGCAAGCTCCGTTCCCGCATGATCGCGGTATATCCGATCGCCCCCATCCGCCGCCCGGGGGCGGCGCCAAATAAAAATGATCCCGATCCGCGCCGCCCCTCTGAGGGCGGCTTTTTTCTGTTTATCCGGGGCGCTTTTCGGAAATTCCGTGCAAAGGAACTTGCATATCATCCGTATTTTTATGAAAAGCAATGAAATCGCACGTGATTCTTTGTTTTTCCTTGCTTTTCTCCCGCCGGTCGGGTATAATTGAACAAAAATCACACCGGGGGAAAAGGATCGATGGAAAGCAGGGCTTTTGAACTGATCGCCGCGGAGCAGGCGCGGCAGAACAACAATATCGAGCTGATCGCCAGCGAGAATTTCGTGAGTGAAAACGTGATGCGCGCGGTCGGCTCGTGCCTGACCAACAAATACGCCGAGGGGTATCCCACCGAGCGCACGTCCGGCAAGACCGGCCGGTACTACGGCGGCTGCGAAGTGGTGGATCAGCTGGAGGAATACTGCTGCGATAAATGGCGCGAGGTCTTTTCCACCGATTACCACGTCAACGTGCAGCCCCATGCCGGTTCGTCGGCGAACCTCGCCGCCTATTTCAGCGTGCTGAAGCCCGGCGATACCATCCTCTCGATGGATCTGAACAACGGCGGGCACCTCACCCACGGCAGCGCGGTCAACTTCTCGGGCAAGCTGTTCAACATGGTGTTCTACAGCGTCACCGAAAACGGCTTTATCGATTACGACGATATCGAAAAAAAGGCGGCCGAGTATCGCCCGCAGCTGATCCTCGCCGGGGCGAGCGCCTATTCGCGCATCATCGATTTCAAGCGCATCGGCGCCATCGCGAAGGCATACGGCGCGTATTTCATGGTGGATATGGCGCACATCGCGGGGCTGGTCGCGGCCGGTATGCATCCCTCGCCCTTCGGCATCGCCGATATCGTCACCACCACCACGCACAAGACCCTGCGCGGTACCCGCGGCGGCATGATCTTCTGCCGTCCGGAGCTGGCGAAAAAAGTGGACGCCGGTATTTTCCCCGGTACGCAGGGCGGCCCGCTGATGCACGCCATCGCCGGCAAGGCCGTTACCGCAGAAGAGGCCTGCGCCCCCGCGTTCAAGGAGTATATCGCCCAGGTGCTCAAAAACACCCGCGCCATGTGCGACACGTTTATCTCCCTCGGCTACGATATCGTCACCGGCGGCACCGATAACCACCTGTTCCTGATCGACTTTACCAGAACGCATCCCACCCTTTCGGGCAAGGACGTGCAGAACGAGCTGGACCGCCACGGCATCACGCTGAACAAAAACTGCGTGCCGGGCGAGAAGCGTTCCCCCGCGCAGGCCAGCGGCGTGCGCATCGGCTGCGCCGCCATGACCACAAAGGGCTGGAAAGAAGAGGACGCCGTAGCGTGCGCGAAGCGCATCCACGAGATCATCACCGCTCTCGCGGCAAAATGATCGAAGATCTGAAATCAAAGAAAAACCGCGGACAGGAATGAAACTGCCCGCGGTTTTTTCAGAAGGAAACAAATGAAAAAACTCTGTTTTTACAATGATAAGTATAGCGCGCGAAGATAAAAAAGTTACATCAATGTAACTTTTGGGCGGATCGATGTAACAATTGGTTTCAACGCTGTAACATTTTGGCAAAAGAAAAACGGCTGAAAGCCGTTTTCTCAGTATCTTATTCTTCGTCTTCCTGCATTTTCTTGAAGAACGTGCCGAGGGTACCTACCAACATGATCAGCCAGCTGATCAGAACCTGTACGGCGCCGGGCAGTATTTCCATAACGCAATACTCCTTTCAAAGCGATTATCGGTTTCATTATATAATGAAATCAACGGTATGTCAATTCTGCGGTTTGCATAGGAAACCGTTTTTTTATTTGTGCATAATTCTGAACACGCGGCTCTCGCGGGCGTCCAGACGAAGCTGAAACGCAGGATCCGCAAGGGGGATCTTTTCTTTGGACCAGAGATCCTCCAGCACAACGGGCGCATCGCCGAAGTCAAAGCTCAGATCCTGCGGCGTATGAAGGAGATTAAAAAAGGCGAATACTTCGCGGCCTTCGCCGTCGGTACAGGTCCACACGGCTTTTTTGCCGTCCGAAACCAGCGGCCGGTTGCCCGAAGAATGCTGATCGATCGCGATCAGGTCGCGGTTCGTGAGCAGCGAAAGGGTGAAACCGTCGAGCAGCGTCAGTTCGCCGCCGATCATCAGCGGAGAGCGGAACATGCACCACAGGTTTATCACCGTGCGCTGCTCGTTTTCGGTAAAGCGGGTCTTGCGCGCCCGGTAAACGGGGTCGCGCTCGGTCAACTGCAGCGTGCCCAGCGGCAGCATGTCGCAGTCGGGCCAGCAGCCGTGGCCGACGTGCGTATACCACTTTTCACACAGGCGGAACATATTGTCCAGCGCGTCGCTCCGGTCCCAGAAATCGCCGCTCATGCGCCACATGTCGGCGTGCGTCTTCAGGTGGAAGGCGTGTTCGATCGGCGCGGGGCCGGGCGAGAGGCTCAACACCATTTCGCGGGGGCAGCGGTCGATGGCGGCGCGGATCATTTCGATTTCCTTCGCGGCGGAATAGGGGTTTTGAGGCTGAAACTCGGTGTTTGCGATATCGTCCACCTTCACGAAATCCACGCCCCAGGAGGCGTACAGCGCAAACAGCGAATCGTAGTATTCCTGCGCGCCGTAAGCGCGGTGGTCCACCCCGTACATATCGGTGTTCCACGGGCAGACCGAATAGTCCTGCGCGATCGTGCGCGCGGTCACGCCCGGGGTCACGGTGGGGGTGTTCCGGTGCACGGCCTGCCGCGGGATGCCGCGCATGATATGAATGCCGAATTTCAGGCCCATACTGTGGATCTGTTCGGCGATAGGCGCGAAGCCCCTGCCGTCGGCGGCGGAAGGGAAGCGGTTCGGGGCCGGGATCAGCCGTGAATATCCGTCCATGCACAGATCGGTGAAGGAGTGGTAGGCGTAGCCGTCCGCCGTGGGTTCGTACCACTGGATGTCGCACACCACGTACCGCCAGCCGTATTCCTTCAGATGATCGCGCATGTAAGCGGCGTTGGCCAGAAGCTGCGCTTCGTTCACGGCCGCGCCGTAGCAGTCCCAGGTGTTGAAGCCCATGGGGGGCGTGGGCGCCGCCGGATTCTTATCTCTCATAACGTTAAGATCAGAAGTTGTAGTTGTCCGTGTCGCCGTCGTTGTCGCGCAGACCGGCGAACACGGAATCGTCGTCCTCGAACCGGCGGAACAGATCGTCGTTGAACGCGCTTACGTCGGAAGTGTCCAGCGGCGTTTCGTAATCGTCGTCCGCGGGGGCGGGCTCGTCCTTTTTATGCAGGTCGTAGATCGGGGCGGAGGGGTCGTCCGGCGCGGTGAACAGGCTGCGCAGCGCGCGCTCCTCTTCTTTCCTGCGGGAATACTCGTTCTCGATATCTTCGGCGTCCCTCGCGCCGCGTCCGGCGCCGTCTTTGCCGAACAGCGAGAAATCCGCGCCGGGGGCGTCGCCGTCTTTCGCGTAAGCGGGTTTGCCGCCGAGCGAATCAACGAACGAGCCGATCGAGGAAAGGGAATCCTGCAGCGCGGCGGAGGCGATGAACCTGCTTTTGGACGCCTCTTCCGGGGCGGCAGCCTTCGGCGCGGCGGGCTCCTCTTTCGGGGCGAAGATGCTCAGCGCTTCTTCCACCGCGGCGGCGTCCTCCTCCGAGAGGGGCGCGGGCCTGGTTTTGTCGGTCTCGTCAAGGAACTTCTCGAAAAACGGCGTATCCCTGCCGCTTTCCGCTTCGGCGTCCGTACCCGCAGGCGGGGTTTCTTCATTCTCTTCGGCGGGGACCGCTTCGTCTTCGCCGGCCGGCGCGGTTTCGCCGTCTTCGGCGGGCAGATCGGTTCCTTCCGTTTCGCCTTCCGCCGTGTCGGTCTTTTCTTCGTCATCCGCCGCTTTTTTCTTCGGCAGGGAGAATCTGCGCAGCAGCTTGATCATGCCGGAAGTAAACATCGGAGAGAGGAAGCAGAAGCCGATCCATACGGCGTGCAGCAGCAAAACCGTAAGGGCGGAGGTGGCCGAGAACGCGCCGGTCACCGAGAGCACCACG
The DNA here is from genome assembly GCA_017439205.1 of Clostridia bacterium. GTDB lineage: Bacteria > Bacillota > Clostridia > Oscillospirales > Acutalibacteraceae > RUG806. Next base: position 4,434 of record JAFRSZ010000355.1, on the reverse strand, counting down.
CCCAGCAGCAGCGAAACGAAGGAGCCTGCGATGCCGATGGCGCGGGATGCGGTCTTGATGGAATCCAGCCGGATCGCCTGCGCGGCTACCCGGGCAAAGCTCAGGAACGACTCGCCGAATACGGCGCCCGCGTCTTCGGCGTCGGCAACGGCGGTCTTGGCTTCCGCCAGCTTTTTCGAGGCGCTGCTGCCGATGATGCGCACGCTGTTTTCACCGAGGCCCAGAAGCGCTTCGGCGGCGCTGTCGGTGATGTTGGGATCTGTGGTGCCCAGAAGCAGCGCGGTGCCGCTGTTCACCAGCGCGCTCACACCCTGCTGCACCTCTTTCACCGCCGTGTATTTCACGGCGAAGATCGCGGTGAAGTGGCCTTCCATCGCCAGATACAGCGGGTATTCGTTGTCGTTCAGGTTCCCCAAAAGCGTGTCGTTCTCGGGCAGATCCACGTTGTGGTTTATGAGCAGGTCGCTGTTGCCCAGCAAAACCGTGCACCCGCCCACGTAGGCGGAAAGGCCCATCTTATCTTCATATACGGTATTCTTCGCGGCGGGGATGCGGTCGGAATACGTGTCGATATCGTTCGCAAACACCTTTTTGATCAGGGATCCCGCGCCCGATGCCACGGTGGCGGCGGCGAAGCGGGCCTGCTTTTCGTTCACGCCTTTTGCGGTGCTGCACCCCACGATGGATGCGTCGAACACGTCGGCGGCGTCGCAAGCGAAGGTGTCGATGGCGGAAAAGGCTCTGGTATCGTCAAAGCTCTGGATAAACGAGGATTTCAGCGAAAGCTTCGCGTTCGCGCGGGAAAGGAAGAAGCCCGCCGCCACAAGGCAGCACACCGGCAGCGACAGCGCGAGGCACAGCGTAAGGCTGGTGAGCCCGCAAACGACGCTCTTCTTGACGATCAGGGTAACGATGGCCGCGATCAGGGATACGCCGCCGAATACGGCGCAGATGCGCGAGGCCGGCATTTCGCTGCGGGCGCTGCTTTCAATGGAGGCCGGGAAGCCGCTGATATGGCGGGTCTTGCCTGTATATACGGTGTTCTTTTCGTCGTTGCAGCCGAGGCGCGCCTTCAGCTCGCGGTCCGTCACCTTGCGCAGATAGCTTTTATCGCTCTTTGCCGAAATGGTTTTGAAGCACTGGCGGGCGTTATCGTAATAGAACACCTTCGCCAGCATGAACGGGATGCACACGATCACGGCGGCGGGCGCCAGCAGCTGGAAATCGCAGGCGATCTTGTGCTGCGTAAAGAAGGCGGCTGCCGTCTGCCCTACGGCGGCGATCATCATGAACAGCAGCAGCGCGTCGGTTTTGGGACGCAGCTTGAGCACGCTGATCGCGCCGTTTTTGAGGTCCGGCAGCATCACGCCGCAGGAGAGCAGCAAAAACACGAGATTGAAGATCACAAGCGCGTTTACGCTGCCGCCCATGATCGAGAAGAAACCGCCGTTGTTTGCCGCGGATACCTTCGCCGCGAGGTCGGTGATCAGCAGTATCAGCGCGAAGACCGCCAGCGCCAGCATGCCGATAAAGGCGCGCGCGCGGGCTTTTTTGATGGATTGGAACATCACCTTGCGGTTGCCCGCGTCCGTATACTCCTCGCTGTGGATCCGCACGAACGGCGTGGGGATATGTGAAAAGCGCTCTGAGAACTGCGCGGCGAAGGAGGGCAGCGCGGTCATCTTTTTGGCGTGCGAGAATTTTTCGTCGGTTTCGCCGGTATCGTCCACCGGCGCCTTGTCCCAGAAGCGGAAGTTCTTTACGCGCTTCTCGCGGGATTGCTGCAGCTCGTCCTTCAGCGCTTCGTCGGCACGGATCTCTTCTTCCGTTTTTTTGCCGATGTCCTCGAAGCCGTCCATCATCATCTGGTCCGGGTTGCGGCGGATATCTTCGTCGGCGCTGTCGGCGATCTCGCGCAGGCGTTTGGTCTTCAGCTCGAAATGGCGGGTGGGGTCGCCCGCTTTTTTATCCGCGCCGCCGGTAAGCGCAGCCAGCGCTTCGGGCGAGACCTCTTTGGTTTCGTCCGGGTCCGTCTCCTCGGCGTCGGCGCCTTCCATGCGCATCTGTTCCTCCTCAAACGCGGAAGCGTTGATCATGCGGCCCGAGAGCTCCGGCACGTGCACGGTATCGTAGGTGTTGAACTTTCCGGGGCGGCCGTCGGCTTCGTCCTCCGCCGCGGGGGCTGCGTCCAGCCGGTCCGAAAACTTCGTGAGCTCCGTGGCCTGCGCGTCCTTTACCTTTTCGGCGCGTACGCTCACAAACTCGCTGCCGTCCGTTTTGATGAACCTGCGCTCCTTCGCGGGGAATACGGCGGCGTCTTCCTCTTCTTTCTCTTCGGGGATGAAAAGCGTGTCCTCCGTTTCGCTCTTCGTGTGCACGGCATGGGATGTGCGGAACCGGCTCTCTCCGATGATATCTTCGGTCACGTCGCCTGAAAATGCCTCTTCAGGGCTGGTGTTCGGGGTCTTGTTCTCGTCGCTCATAAATGTTCCCTCTCTGCTGATGTTATCTGTTTTCTGCGGTTTTGAATATCAGGATCGCGGCCGCCACCGAGGCGTTCAGGGAGTTGATCTTTCCCTTCATCGGTATCGAGAGGCTGCCGTCGCAAAGCTCTTTGGTAAGGCGGGATACGCCCGCGCCCTCGCCGCCGATCACCAGCGCGATGGGGCCGGAAAGGTCCGCCTGCTGATAGGGTTTTCCGTCCATATCCGCGGCGTAAACCCAGACGCCACGGGCCTGCAGGTCTTTTACGGTGTTGTTCAGGTTCTTCACCCGCGCCACCTTCAGGTATTCCAGCGCGCCTGCGCTCGTTTTGCCCACGATGCCCGAAAGCGAGGCGCTCCTGCGCTCGGGAATGATCAGCCCGTGCGCGCCGCCGGCCTCCGCCGAGCGGATGATCGCGCCGAGGTTGTGGGGGTCCTCGATGCCGTCGCAGATCACGATGAAGGGCGCTTCACCCCGCGCCTCGGCCTCGGCAAGGATCTCCTCCACGGTGCTGTATTCGCCGGCAGCCGCCAGCATCAGCACGCCCTGGTGGTTCTGGTGCCCGCACATGTAGTCCAGCTTTTTCGCGTCCACTTCCTTCACCGGGATGCCGCGGTCTCTGCATTCGGCGATGATGGGCAGCAGCGCGCCCGTGCGTTCTCCCTTCTTGACCAGCAGGGTGTTCACGGGGCGGCCCGCCTTCAGCGCTTCCCGCACGGCGTTCCTGCCGATGATCAGCTCCTGGGCGTCGGTCTTTTCGGGGGCTTTTTTTTCGGTGGGTTTGCGGTCCATGGCTTTCTCTTTTCGTATCGGTAAATTCATTTAAAAAGATTCAAAATATATTATATTATATATTCTTTGTTTTTGCAATAGAAAAATGAATATGCGGGCCGGTTCGGGCGGAGTTTTTTTCTCTTTTTTTCACCGTGCGGCGAAATGATCCCCGAACCGCGAAAAACCGGCGCGTATTGCCGCGTTTCGGGGCGCGCCGTGCGTTTCCGACCGCCCTTGCCCGACGGTTTTTTCGGTCCCGGCGTGGTACAATCTCTTTGTGTCGATTTCGCATCGGGAATGATAAAAGGGAGGCGTTTCGCCTTGGAGACGTTAAAAACAAAACAGCCCCGCGTTTTGAGCGCGCTGCCGAAAAAAATTATCGGGTGGGTCCTGAGCGCCGGCGTGGGAGCCGCGCTTGGGGCGATCCGGTTCGAGGGCGCGGTATCGCCGTTTTCCCCCGCGTTCGCGGCGGGGGCGCCGCCGACGTACGTGCTGCCCGCGGCCGTCGGGGGCGCGGTGGGGGCCGTGCTGTTCCAGCCCCCCACGCAGGCGCTCAAATACGCGGGCGCGCTCACGCTGGTGCTGATCTGCCGCATCGCTTACGACCATATCCTGCGGCGGGGCAGAGAGATCCTTTTGTTTCCGCTGTTTTCCTTCCTGTCTGTGCTCGTCAGCGCCGCGGCGGTGGGGCTTGCGCAGGGCACGCTGACAGAGAACGCCGTGATCACCCTGTGCGAAGCCCTGATCGCCGGTACCTGCACCTGTTTCTTTTACCGGGCGTTCACGCTGTTCCCGTCGGGCGTGCAGGCCTTCGGCAGCAGCGCCGGGGATATGGCTGCCATCCTGCTCTCCGGCAGCATTCTGCTGCTGGCGCTGGATACGTTCCGCTTCGGCGGCTTTTCACCGGCGCACGTCGTCTCGTATTTCGCGGTGCTGCTGCTTTCGTGCGCGGCGGGGCAGGGCGTCGGAGCGGCGGCGGGCATCGCCGCGGGGCTCGTGCTCGGCTATGCGCAGCCGGATGCGTTTCTGGTATATTTTCTGCCCGCGGCGGGGCTTTTATGCGGTATCGCCGCACCGTACGGGCGGCTTGTTTCCGCCGGGGTGTTCAGCGTGCTCGGCGCCATGTTCGCGGTGCTGAAGGGCGCGCCCGAAACGGCGCTCGTTTCGGTGCTCGAG
>JAFRSZ010000354.1 GCA_017439205.1 Clostridia bacterium | reverse complement strand
CAAATCTCTATACCTTTTGCAACTCTGCATCTTGAAAACTGTCCACACTTTGGGTTTTTGCACTTTTCTGCTGTCCGTTCTTTTGGGACTGTCTGTCCTTCTGCACTTTTCCATGTGTCCATTTTCATGGGTATAGTTTAGGCGGAAATTGTTAATTGTTCATCGTTAATTGTTAATTGGACAGAAAAGCATGACTCACTTTGTTCTGCGATCAGTCCTTACCGTGTTCCTCCAGCCAGACAAGCGTTTCGGCCCAGTTGTTCACACGGGTAAAGCCCATGGCGGCCGCGTCCAGCTTGCGGTTGTGCGGCGCGGTGAACAGCAGCTTCTCATATTCGCCGCCGATCAGGTTGTGCGGCGCGTCGTCGATCAGCACGTCGCCGCGGACCATCTGCTTGCAGGCGGTGAGGATCACGTCCTTCCATGTAAAGCACGGGAAATACCTGAACAAAAGCTCTTCCATTTTTACCTGCAGCGCCACATACTGCGAATTGGACACCACAAACAGGCGGTGCCCTTTTTCTTTTAACCTTGTTACAGCCTCCACCGCGCCGGGCAGCGGCTCAGAGCTGCGCCAGAATTCCTCGTGAGACTGCGTTGCGTATACCTCCTCGCGGGTATGCGGCGCAAAGGGCAGAGAGACGTCAAAGCTGCCGAGGGTTTCGTATTCCACGTGTGTGCCGAACAGGGCGTTGAGGTGCGCCACCCACGCTTCGGTGGTGTTCACAAGCACGTCGTCCATATCGATCAGGATGGTCATAAAATAACCTCCTAAAATTGATTTCAGTATTATTATACCAATCCGCATCTTTCTGTGCAACAGAAAAATATTATCGTTTTTCGATAAATTTTTATTGACAAACAGATACATCGGTGCTATACTGGGCCTGAAATCAGGAAAAACATGGAGGATCTCATGAAAAACAGGACCTTTTCTGCCAAACTCTCTCTTGCCTTATGTGTTTTCTTTGCCGCGTTGCTGGCGGTATCCGTGTTTACATTCCCGTGGTTTTTCAGGTGGTTTTACATCGATTACCACCATCTGAATCCGGATAACGCTCTGGTGCAAAACAACCTGCATACCGTTGTATCTGCGTTCTACGCCTGCGTGCCCTTCGCGGCGGCGGCGCTGTATATGCTGATACGCCTGCTAAAGAACATTTTACGCGGGGAGGTTTTCATCACGAAGAACGTGCTGTATCTCCGCTTTATCGCGTGGTGCTGCTGGATGGTGGCTCTGGCGACCGGGATCGCGGGCTTCTTTTACGTGCCGCTTGAGATCATCGCCGCGGCCATGGTTGTGGTGGGAATACTGCTGATCGTGGTGAAAAACGTGATGCACGCCGCGGTGGAGCTGCGCGAAGAAAACGACCTGACCATTTAAGGAGGGCATATGATGATCGAAGTGAATCTGGACGTGATGCTCTCGAAGCGCAAAATGAGCTCGGGCGAGCTCGCCGCGCAGATCGGCATTACACAGGCGAATCTTTCCATACTCAAAACCGGGAAGGCAAAGGCGATCCGCTTCTCCACGCTGGAGGCGATCTGCCGGGTTCTGAACTGCCAGCCCGCGGATATACTCGTATTCAAGGAGGACTGAACCATGAACGATATAAACAATCATACTGATACAACGCCTGTAAACGGCGCCCCCGCGCCGCAGCGCAACCCGTATGCCGCGCACGCAAACGAAACCCCGGCGCCGCAGCAAGGCGTAAACTCAAATCCGTACGCCAACCCTGCGCCCGCACCGCGTACCCCCGCGCCCGCGGTAAAAAGGACCGGTTACGAACTGAACAAAACGGATCTTCTGTTTGCAGGGGCAGCCGCCGTTCTCACGCTTTTCGGCGTGATCGCGGGGTTGTGGGGCGGCTTCCGCCTCGGATTCAGCGTTGCGTTTCTGCTGAGCTTCGCCGCGATCAGTCTTTATATTGCCCGCAGAAAGCAGCGCCCGGATCTGTTCGGCGTGCTCTGCGGCGTTCTCGCCGTCGCCATGGCGCCGGTGTTCACGATCACATCAAACAGCGCGGTGCGGCTCTTCTCCGTTTTCGGCATGGCCGGGCTTTCGGTGCTGTGGTTCGCCTCCCTTGCGGGCAGAAGGATCCCGGACGGGGATCTCGGCCTTGTTGCCGCCGCAGGGACTCCCCTGCTGGACGCGCCGGGCAATCTTGACCGCACGGTGAGAGGTGTTTTCAGCGGCGGAGAACGGCGCAAACGCGTTTCAAAGGTGCTTTTGGGCGTACTGTGCGCGCTGCCGGTGCTGTTCGCCGTGGTGCCTCTGCTGATGCATTCCGACGCGGCGTTCGAGGGCCTGCTGAACAGCGTTTTCAAGGATCTCTTCACGGTTGCCGCGCAGATCGTTGTGAGCGTACTGCTGCTGCCGCTCATTTTATCCTTCGCGTTTTCACTTACAAAACAGAGAAAACAAAACGCCCCCTTAAAGGAGGGCAAGGGGCTGGATACCGCGTTTATCGCCGCGTTCCTCGGCGCGTTGAGCGTTGTTTATCTCGTTTATCTCTTCAGCCAGCTCGCGTATTTCTTCAACGCGTTCCGGGGGCTGCTGCCGGAGGGCTACGATTTTTCGTACGCCGAATATGCCCGCCGCGGCTTCTTCGAGCTGTGCGCGGTGGCCGGCATCAACCTTGTGCTGCTGTTGGGAGCGATGCTTTTCTCCCGCAAAAAAGAAGGCCGCCTGCCCGCCGCGGTCAAGGGGCTCGGCACGTTTCTTGCCTTGTTTACGCTGGTGCTGATCGGCACGGCGATGGCGAAAATGGCGCTGTATATCAAAAACTACGGCATGACGGTGGATCGCCTGAGCGTCAGCGCAGTTATGGTATTCATGGCGGTCGTATTCATCGCGGTGCTGCTGCGCCTGTACCTGCGCAAGGTTAAAATATTGCAGGTCGCCGCGATAACGGCGGCGGCTGTGTTGCTCGTATTGGGCTACGGAAACGTGAACGGGTTTGTGGCGGAATATAACTTTAAAGCCTACGCGACCGGCGCGCTGAAAGAGATCGACGTAAAATACCTCTACGACCTCGGGTCTGAAGGCGTTTCGTACCTCGCAGAACTGATGGAAAATGAGAAAGAGACCGATGCGCACCGACGCAAAGCGACGTATTACTTCTATCTGTCCTGCGCAGAAAGACTGTATGAAAACGAATGGATCATCGATAAATATAAGAAGCCTGAAAACGGATGGTATACCCTTGACGGCCATACGTACACTGAACCCCTTACGCCTAAGAGCCGCAGACTTTCGCAATTCAGCCTGCCGCTGCAGCGCGCTTATAAGGCAGCGGACGCGTTCCTTGAACAGCACCCGGATTTTTTGGAAAAAGAGGACTATCTGAGCGCTTTGTACGGTGATAAATGGAGTTATTTCGATCCGGCGGATCCGACCGTACCGGCTATCTGGGACGAGTGGTCTGAGCCGTGAAACGCCGGAGAAAGATCGAGGTAACCGTATGCGCCTCGTGCTGCGTTCTGCTGATCCCCGCGATCTGCCTTTTCTTGCCGTACCTGACGTTGGCAGTCGACGGGGTCTTGCCGAGGCGCTTCAACGGTATTACGGAATACCGGGCCGCCTGCGCGCAGGACGGAAACCTCTTTGAACTGCCGACGGAAGAAACGCTCGGCAGTTATATTGACGCCGAATTCCGCTTTCGCGAGCGGCACAGAAATAGTTATTATACGAAATACCGTATGTATTACACACTGAAACTGTGTTACGAAGCGGAGGATTACACGGCGCAGAAAGCTCTGATGATGGAACGGTTTTCTTATATTGAAACCGCCGAACCGCAAACGGGCGGGTACGAACCGGCGTTCACTTACCAGGGATATGATTTTTATGCGGAGAACGTTTTCTCTTACCCGAAGCATATGCGGTTTATCGGCTTCAGCGACGAGGATCACACCGTATATCTGATCCGCTTTTTCGACGCGGGGCTGGATACGGACGACGGTTTTGCGCAGATACTGCAAAAGTACCGCCTGCTGCCGTGACGACAGATGAAAAAGGAAGTATGCGCATGAAAAAGAGAACGAAGATCATACTGCTGATCGCAGGGGCGGGGCTGCTCATTGCCAGCGGCATATTTCTCGGCAAGATCATTTTTGTGCTTTCGTGCATGTCATCCGATACCGTGCGGGATATTGAGAAATACAGAGAACTGAGCGCCACACCGTATTCCGTTTACCCTGCCCTGCCGCCGGATGAAATGCTCGGTGCGTATGAAGATGCAGATTTTTATTACGATGAGATGCTTTCACCGATCTCTTCGTATCGGTCGTATTCGGTCACGCTGTATTACACGGAAGATGCGTACGCGGCGCAGAAAGCCTATCTGAATGAAAGCGTTGCGTTCGTTGAAGCGGCAAGCGAAGAAACGGGCGGATACGAACCGGACTTTACCTGCGGCGGCTTCCGTTTTCGCACGGAAGAAGGGCTGTATTTTCCGAAATGCATGGACTTTATCGGGTTCAACGACAACGAAAACGCGATATGCTTTATCCATTTTGAGGACATGGAACTGGACGGCTGCAGAGATTTTCCGCAGGAGCTTACTGGGAGAGGATTGATTTAACAGATGAAAAAAAAGAGAGTTATTATTATCGTTTTCGTCGCAGTTATCGCAGTTACGGCCGTATGCGGCATTGCGCACAAATTCTTTTCCCCGAAAGGACCGTTGATCATAACGGATATCTCTCAATATGAAGCGGCGTGCGAAGGAAACCCAAATCTTCCGGCGCTGCCGGAAGAGCAACGGCTCGGTGATTTTTCGGATATTGATTTCAGGTATACCGAAAGAATCACTCTTCTTATGTCGCAAAGGTCCTACGCCCTTACCGCGTATTACAGCCCGGAGGACTATGCCGCACAAACGGCGTACCTGAATGAGAATTGCACCTTTGTTGAGGAAGCAAGTTGGGAAACGGACGACTGCGAACCGATCTTTGAACACAACGGGTTCGTATTCCGTACCGAAGAGGACGGGCTGGATTATCCGAAAGAAATGAATTTTATCGGTTTTAACAATCAGAAACATGCGATCTGCCTGATCGTTTTCAGAGACATAGATCTGGACGAATGCAGAAATATCGTCAGTTTGCTGAGTGATTTTGATTTATTCGGCGCGGCATAATCACGGACGACTAAAGGTAATAAAAAGCCCTCGTCACCAAGAAGGCTGAAGAGGGTTCAAATTGCAGTTTAGCGAGATGTTCAAGATACCTCCGTAGGGGGCGGCGTCCCGACGCCCCGTAAACGTGAACATTCACAATCGCCATTTGTAAAACGGATTATGTTTCCAACGGATGACCCGAATGGAAATTTAAAGCTGTTACGCGAATCGGAATAACTTTGGCTTGCGGGGCGTCGGGCCGCCGCCCCCTACGGAGAAATCCGGAACACAGCGCTAAACTGAAGTTTACTTCTTCCTCAGCCGTTTTCTTGCTTCATGGCTCTCGCGGTCGTATTTACGCTCGAGCGCCAGCGCCTCATCCTTTTCGCGTTCGGCGGCGAGGCGGGCGTTTCTCTTTTCCATAACGTCGCCGTAATCCGCGATCAGTTCGTCGATATGGTTATACCCTTCATACAGATTCAGCGTGCGCAGGGCGGCGAGATAAGGCGACGCCACCAGCGCATAAATATTCTGCTCGGCGGAGGCCTCCTTCATCGCTTTGCGGCGAAGGCGGGCCTCTTCTTTCGTGCCGTCCGGCAGATCGTAGGCCGCCTCGTAAACGGCGGGGTCGAATTCCCGGACGCCCTCGGGGTAATACTTTGCGGCCAGCTTCGCCGATTTCACGAGCTGATGGGCGTTGCGGATCTCCTGCTTGCGCCACGTTTTTTCTTCCTTCACGTGAGAGGTCGGCAGCGCGTTTGCCATACGTATCAGATTTTCGGCGTTTTCGAAAAACCGCTGCGGGCCGCCGGAAACGATGGCGCGGCAAAGAGCAAGCTGCGCCTGCCCGAATTCGGTTTCGAAACGGTGCAGCTCGCGCATCACGAAATCGGCGATCTCAACTTCTTCGTTAAAATCGCGTGCGTCGGCGATGGCTTTTTTCGTGGCTCTGACCGATTCCGCGCGCGCCGCCTTTTCTTCGGGGGTATCCGCTTTTTGCTCTCTTGCGGCCGTAACCGCAGAACGGTGCGGGATCTCCTTTTTCGGTCTGCCCGCGTATTCCCGCGCT
>JAFRSZ010000032.1 GCA_017439205.1 Clostridia bacterium | reverse complement strand
ACGGCGATCAACAAAAAGAGAGCATAATTCGGCAAACTGTTTATATTTTCGTTTATGTATTGACAATTATAATAAAATAAAATATAATATGATTACAATTTAATCCTTATGAAGAGTGGTGGAGGGAACGGCCCTGTGAAGCCCGGCAACCTGTTTTTCAAGGTGCCAAATCCGACGGTTCAGCCGACAGATAAGGTTCAGTTCTGCCCGCTGATTGCGGGCAGTTTTTTATGGAGGAAACTATCATGGCAAAGCATTTTTTTACTTCTGAATCCGTTACGGAAGGACATCCCGATAAAGTTTGCGATCAGATCTCAGACGCGATCCTTGACGCGATGCTCGCGCAGGATCCGCTTTCCAGAGTTGCGTGTGAATCCATCTGCACCACAGGTATGGCGCTGGTGATGGGCGAGATCTCCACCAACGCGATCGTTGATATTCCCGCGGTGGTAAGAAAAACCATATGCGACATCGGCTTCGATAAACCTGCCGCGGGCTTTGACGGCAACACCTGCGCGGTGCTCTGCACGATAGACAAGCAGTCGCCCGATATCGATATGGGCGTGAGCAAATCGATGGAACAGAAGAACGGCGAAGAGGACGCCTATAACCTGCACGGCGCGGGCGACCAGGGTATGATGTTCGGTTTCGCCTGCGATGAAACGCCCGAACTGATGCCTCTGCCCATCTCGCTTGCCCATAAGCTTGCGAAAAAGCTCGCCGACGTACGCAAGGACGGAACGCTCCCCTATCTGCAGCCCGACGGCAAAACGCAGGTAACGGTAGAATATGACGACAATACGCCTGTTCGTATCGATACCATCGTGATCTCAACGCAGCACACCGCTGACGTTTCCGTTGACACGATCAAAAAAGACCTGATCAAATACGTGATCGTCCCCACCGTTGACGCCTCTTTGATCGATGAGAACACCAGGTACCTCGTGAACCCCACCGGCAGATTCGTGATCGGCGGCCCGGCCGGCGACAGCGGCCTTACCGGCAGAAAGATCATTGTGGATACCTACGGCGGCTATGCCGCGCACGGCGGCGGCGCATTTTCGGGCAAAGACCCCACAAAGGTCGACCGTTCCGCCGCATACGCCGCCAGATACGTCGCGAAGAATATCGTGGCCGCGGGCCTTGCGAAAAAATGCCAGGTGGAGCTCGCGTATGCGATCGGCGTGGCGCGTCCCGTTTCGGTTCTGGTTGAGACCTTCGGCACCGGCAAAGTGCGCGACGAGATTCTCTCAGCCGCGGTAAACAAGGTGTTCGATCTTCGTCCTGCGGCGATCATTGAGCAGCTCGATCTCAGAAGACCGATCTACCGCCGGCTTGCCGCTTACGGTCATATCGGCCGCACCGATCTGGACCTTTCCTGGGAAAAGACCGACCGTACCGAAGCCCTTATCAACGCGGTAAACAGCCTGTAAACGATATCGAAGCCGGAGACCAGCAAGCCTCCGGCTTTTGCAAACGCCTTTTTAACATATGAAAATATCAGCCGTTCGATTCTTCCACAAGGACTTCGTTATGACGGAAGAGTAACGAGATGCACCAGATACCGGCCAATGCCACAACGGTAAAAATGATCCGGCTGATGATCGCGGACTGTCCGCCGAAGATCCGGCCGACGATATCGAACTGAAACAGTCCGATGGAGCCCCAGTTGATTGCCCCGATGATCACAAGGATCATTGCGATTCTGTCCAACATTTTGCTATCACTCCTTTTTCAATGATATTATTTGCCCGATTCAGCAGATTATTCAGCACAAAACGGAAAAAAACGGAAAACATTTCAACAGATCGAATGGATACGGAAGACAATAAAAAGGTACCTGCAAATACCGCGGAAAAAGAAACGGCCGGTCCCTCCGCTGAGGAAACGGCTTCGGGAAAGCGCTATAAGACCGCGTTTTATATTATGACCGGGATCACACTGCTGCTCCTGTGCTTTTTCATGGGACTGCTGTATGTGCAGAACTACGGAAAGAAAGCGGTAACGCGCTACAAAGAGATCGCCGAGAGCACAACCGCAGAAGCAGCCGAACGCGGCATGCCGAACAACGACGCGCACGCGGACCTGAAGATCAATATAAACACGGCCACAAAAACAGAACTGACCCTGCTTCCCGGGATCGGCGAAAGCAGGGCGCAGGATATCATTGATTACAGAAATGAATACGGCAGATTCACAAAGCCGGAGGATCTGCTGAATATCAGGGGGATCGGTGAAGCGATCCTTGAAAACATCCGGCCGTATATCGTATTTGATTAGGATCCAAACGAAGAGAGCGCGGCTTTATACTGCGCATCCTCCGCATGCTCCAGCGTTTCGATCGCGTCTTTCTGGAAATCGGGCAGAAAGATCTCCGTATCGGGTGTGATCCCTGTGCCATCGTAACTCTCGGTGACGCAGGGCTTTATTTTTGCCACCGTAAGGATCAGCGCGGAACCGTCTTCCAACAGAAATTCCTTCTGCATACCGGCGTTTCCTGCGGTGGTTTCACCGATCAGCTTCGCGTTCAGAAAATCGCGGAGATCCGCGGCAACCAGCTCCGCGGCGCCGTCCGTACGGTCGTTGATCAGGACCGCGATCGGGATGCTGAAGCTCTCGGCGTTTGACGAATATACCTTTACCGTATCGCCGTTTGCGTCAACGGCTGTGGCGATCGCCCGGCTGCCCTCTGTGGCGATCGGCACGAGCATATCTATGATCTTTGCGGCAGCGTCATAATTGGTGCTGGCGTTGTTTCTCACGTCAAGGATCAGCTTGGACACGCCGGCGCCCGTCAGCGACTGTAAGGCGTGCCGGAAATCCTCTACTGTGGCGTCGTAAAACGCGCTGATACGGATATAACCGACGGATCCGGCGGATGTGTAATGGACCGATGCGATCTGATAACCGAGGGAAAGCGAGACTTCGGTCTGCGCTGCGGCAGCGGCCTTCCATAACCTGATACGCACTTCCCCTTCGGTTCCGGAGCATAATTTATCAAGGAGTTTGCCGTAATTGTTCACGGTAACGTCTTTCTGATCTACGGAAAGGATCTTATCCCCCACGGCAAGACGGCTGCTCGCGGCAGACGACCCCTCCGCCACCTCCGTGATCTTCAGGGAACTGTCAAGGCTGCTGAACTCCGCGCGGATACCGACGCCTTCGGCCGTACCGAGTACCTCGGCGGCGTATCCTGCGTATTCGGCGGCGGTAAGATAGAAGGAATTCTTATCGCCGAGACCTTCCACATAGCCTTTCGCGGTATAGATGTTCTCGTCGGCAGCGTTGATCCTGCCGTTGAAATTCGCCCGCACAAGATCTTCGATCTCGGTAAGCGTGGTATACTGTTTCGACTGCTGCGACATGAATATCAGCGATTTGTTGTATAAACGCAGATAAACGCTTACCGTCAGAACGACGGTAAGCGCACAAAATACAAGGATCAATGCGATCGCGACCGCAACTGGAATTCTTTTTGACATTCCTTATCTCCTGGACTGTTACGGGGAGGCGTATCCAAGCGGGTCCACTCTGGTGCCGTTGACACGCACCTCAAAGTGGCAGTGGGCGCCCGTTGCGTATCCCGTAGCACCGGCGTAAGCGATCGTCTGCCCCTGGCTGACGTATTCGCCGGTGGAAACGAGCAGCTGACTGTTATGCCCGTAAAGAGTATAGATACCGTTGCCGTGATCCAGCAATACGTAGTAACCGTAGCCCGACGCCATATACGCCGCGGTAAGCACAACGCCGCTGGCGGAAGCGCTTATACTGGCGCCGTATGTACCGCTCCATCTGCAGGTATCGCAGCCGCCGTGGAATTTTGTAACGCCGGTGGCGGGATCGCTGCGGTAACCGTACCCGGAAGAAATATACACGTCGGAATACTGCAGCGGCCAGATAAATCCGGAAGATGAATAACCGCCGCTGTAGCCGTTTTCTTCAGCTCTTCTTCTGGCTTCAGCTTCGGCAATGATATCGTCGATCATCGCGTCGAACTCTTCCATGTCCGCCTCATACTGGGCGATCAGCGCTTTATATGCCGCACTTTCCTGGTCAAGCTCGTTCAGATATTTACTTGCCTCTTCCTGCAGGGCAAGGATCTCATCCTGAGAGGACTGCAGGTCCGCACGGCTGCTCTTGATATCGTTCTCTTTGACGTCAAGCGCGTCGATCTGCACCTGATGCTCCGCCTGTTTCTCTTCGATCTGTTCGATCAGTTTGTTGTGCTGAGCGTTGAGCACGTCAAATTCTTTTACTTTATCTTTCAGATCGGTAACGATCTGGTTATCGTGCTTTGCGATGTTGGAGGAAAGCTCCATCGTGATCAGGAAGGATTTGAAATCGGTGCTGTTCAGAAGCAGCTCAAGCTCGGAGGTCTTGCCGTACATATAAATATTGCAGAGGCGCTCCTTGAGTTCGTCTTTGATATCGTCAACTTCCTGCTGCAGCGCGATCTGCTGCAGCTCATTGTGGTTGATTTCGTCTTTGATACCGTCGATCTGCTCAGACAGCTTGTCGATCTCGGTCTGGATCTCGCCCTTCTGGCTTTCGAGCACGTTGATACTGTCGTTCAGGAGGTTGATCTGATCCTGATAGTTGTCGATCTGCTCCTGCAGGGTCGCAACATAGTTCGCCTGCTGTTCGATATCGTCTTTCAGGGCGTCCATCTTTTCCTGATTCTCGGCGATCTTGGTTTTGAGACTCTCCTGCTGAGATTTATAGGAATCGATCTTATCCTGCTCGTCGCTGGTAAGATTGGACGAAGCAAAAACCTGTACGAGACCGGTATTGAATGCAACAAACAGGAAGACAAATAATAGAGCGAACAGTTTTTTTGATCTGTTAATTATTCTCATCTACAACACTCCCCTGTTCTTTGAGATATCTGCCGATGGAGAAGATACTGCCGATACCGGCGGTGATCACGCTTACAACAACGAACCCGATAAACAGGTACAAAGCATAGTCGAGGAAATTGATCAGCGAACCTCCGAACACGCCGAAGATGGTAAGCAGCGCGTCACCGGCGAACCGATAGATCAAATACAGCACCGCCATACCTACGACGGCGGAAATCAGGCCGATGGTGATACCTTCGATCAGGAACGGCCAGCGGATAAACGAATTGGTAGCGCCCACGGCTTTCATGATGCTGATCTCAAGCCGGCGCGTGTACATGGAGATGCGTATGGTGTTCGCAATGATAAAGAGAGAAACGATGAACAAAAGTATGATCACGCCGATACAGACGTACGTGACGGCCGTGCGGATCTTTTCGAGCCGCGCCGCGAGATCGCTGTTTTCTCTGATGCTGATCACGTTGTTGATACCGCGGATCTCGTTTACGGTCTGGCTGAAGAACTGCATATCCTTCACGGTCACTTCAAACCCATCGGGAAGGAAGGATGCGTCAACGTCCTCCATAATGGCGGCGTTCTCGCCGAGCGACTCAAGAATGGTGGCGTACGCTTCGTTTTTGGGAACGAACTTAACGGTCGCAATATTGCCGTTGCTTTCCAGCGTCGCCTGCACTTCGTTCAGAACGGTTTCGTCGGCGTCCTTTTTCACGAAAACCATGATCATGTTCTGCGCTTCAATGCTGTGCAGCAGCGAATCGATATTGAAATAAAGCAATACCGCGCACCCGATCATGATAAGGCAGGACATCAGAACCGCAATGGACGCAACAGACATCAGCCTGTTGACGAAAATATTTTTTAATCCCTCGCGGGTCAGATACCTTAAATTAGAATGTTTCATAAACCAATGCCTTCAAACGCCTGTGCAGAACACAGGGCTGTCCTTTTCTGTAGAATCTGAAAAACGCTTACGCATCTTCCTGCGCAGTTTCGGAATCGGGCTGCGCTTCGTTGCCGTAATTCATAAGGAATTTTTCGATCTCGGCGTCTTCTGTGGGCGCATGATAATAACCGCTGGGGGTGTTTGCCGCCGCTTCGTTCGCGGCTTCGGCATTCTCAAACACCTCGGGATGCGCCGTATCCGAAATGATGTGGCCGTTCTTGATCTCGATCACGCGCTTGTTATATTTACTGATCAGTTCGACCTCATGCGTGACCATGATGATGGTCGTTCCTCTGTTGAGATTGATCTGTTCGAGCAGGTCGACGATATCCTTTGACATTTCGGGGTCGATATTGCCGGTTGGCTCGTCCGCGATGATCACGTCGGCCTCGTTCACCAGCGCTCTTGCCAGCGCCACGCGCTGCTGTTCGCCGCCGGAAAGCTGGTTCGGATAGCTCTTTGCTTTTGCGGAAAGCCCGACAAGGCTGAGCGCATACGCCACGCGGCGGGAAATATCCTTCTGCGGCGCGCCGATCACGTGCATGGCGAACGCAACGTTGTCGTAAACGGTTTTTGTTTGTATCAGACGGAAATCCTGGAACACGATACCGAGCTTCCTGCGGTAATAAGGAACCTTTCTGGGCTTCATCAGATTGAGGCTCTCGCCGTCGAAAATAATCTCGCCGGAGGTCGGCACCTCTTCACGGATGATCGTTTTCAGGAACGTGCTTTTGCCGGCGCCGGAAGAACCCACGATAAACACGAATTCGCCTTTGTCGATATGGAGGTTCACGTCGTCCAGAGCCTTCACGTCCGTTCCGTTATATACTTTTGAAACATTAATAAAATCTATCATAATATTCACGGCAGATGAGAACATCCGCCGTCCTTTCTCTGATTGAGGGCATTATATCCCTCACACCTTAACTGAGGCTTAAGGAATCGAAATCAGTACTTTATGGGGGAAGAATCGAGGTACTTCTTGACCATAAGAGCCACTTTGAATACGATCGCGTCGTCAAACACGCGAAGATCGAGGCCGGTGAGCTTGCGGATCTTCTCAAGACGGTAAACCAGCGTGTTCCTGTGAACGAAAAGCTTTCTGGAAGTTTCGGATACGTTCAGGTTGTTCTCGAAGAACTTCTGGATCGTAAACAGCGTTTCATGGTCGAGCGATTCAATGGAGCCGCGCTTGAACACTTCGCGCAGGAACATTTCGCACAGCGTGGAGGGCAGCTGATAAATAAGACGGGCGATACCGAGATTTTCATAAGTGACGATCACTTTTTCGGTATCGAACACCTTGCCGACCTCAAGCGCCACCTGCGCCTCCTTGAAGGATTTCGCAAGGTCCTTGATGCCCTTTACCTGCGTGCCGATGCCAACCACGGCGTGGCCTGCCACTTCGGGCTCAAGCGAATCAATGATGCTTCTTGCAAGCTTCTTGAGGTCTTTATTCTCGATATTCACGGCGATATCCTTGATCACGGCGATATCCGTTTCGTTGATGTTGACCACGAAATCCTTGTTTTTGTCCGGGAAAAGGGACTGGATCATATCGAAAACGGAGATCTCCACCGGGAAGGCAAATCTGATAAGGAAAACGACGCGGATGGAATCGTTGTTGAAATGCAGCTCTCTGCCTTTCAGATAGATATCGCCGGGCAGAATATTATCCATCATCACGTTTTTGATAAAGTTGCCTCGATCATACTTCTCATCGTAAAACTGCTTGATGCTCGACAGAGATACGGCCAGCAGAGACGCGTATTTTTCGGCGATCGCATCGGTACCTTCAACGAAAACGATGAATTCAGGCTGGATGGATGCGCCGAACGCTTTGTATGTATAGCCGTTAAGCACCACAGCGGCATTCACGGAAAGATTCTCACCGCTGAGATCCACAGTTTCCCCCACGCGGGAAAGCTCCGTGCAGGAAATCACCGCGCCGGTCTCATCCAGAACGCCGAGCGTCCTTCCCACAACGTCCTTCATCTGATGAATTACACCCTGAAATAGTCTGTTGGACAAAATAATCAATCCTTTCACCGTCTTGTGGTATATGTACATTTATACAAAATGACATAAATCATCTTTTTTATTCTACTCAATTTTTAAGCAAAATGCAAGTCCTTTTAGAGAATTTCTACAAATATTTTTCATTTTTTTATGCAATAATGTTATACGGTAAAAAAAAGCGCACATTTTGTGTGCGCGATTGGTGAATATCACAATAACTTGATCTGTTGTACTTCCCCGGGCGTCAGCTTCCTGCTTTCCCCGGGGGCAAGCGATTCCGGCAGCGCCAGACCGCCGATCTTCGTTCGGTGCAGCGCACATACGCGGTTGCCGAAAAACGCGAACATCCGCTTGATCTGATGGTAACGTCCCTCGGTGAGCACGATCTCATACCGCGGCTTCTCCGCCGCGGTATCCACCGGCCGCAGCACGGCGGGCTTATAATTCTCCTCGTCTGTAACAAGCCCGGCTTCGATCCTGCTTGCCTCGGAAAGTGTTACTTTACGTTCGAGCGTTACGAGGTACGTCTTTTCAACATGGTGCGCAGGAGACAGTATCTCATGGGCAAAGGCGCCGTCGTCCGTGATCAGCATCAGCCCGGTGGTGTCTCTGTCCAGCCGTCCCGCAGGGAAAAGATCTTTCCGCTTCATCGACGCCGGAAGGATATCGATCACCGTAACGTCGCCCGGCGCGCTGGAGGCGGAAACCACGCCTGCGGGTTTGTTCTGAATGATATAAACGAATTTCTCATACTGTATGCGCTGCCCGTCTTTACAAACGGCCGAGGTATCGGGATCGAGAAGCAGATCCCCTTTCACCGCAACCACGCCGTTTACTGTGATCCGTTTTTCACGCAGCAGCTTTTTCGCGTCCGTACGCGAGCAGCCCAGCTGTGAAGACAGGAATTTATCGAGTCTTATCATATCCATTGTGTGATCCCTCCGGTATGATACCGTGCATAAATCCATCCAGCGCCGTGGAGCCGATATCGCCGCCGATGATCTTGCCGCCGCAAACGAACAGCGTAGCTCTGATACCTTCGGCGTCTTCGGCGCCGGGATATTCCGTAAGCCGGAAAACGTATTTTTGCGCGTATTTGCCGCGGTACGGCGCAAGATCGAATCCCTGAGACCGCTGCAGCTCATTGTAAACGCCGTACACCGCGTCGAACCGTTCGGGGATGCGCACCTCAGTGATCTCGCACGGCGCATCTTCGGTTTTCCAGCCGTTTGCCGCCAGAAACGACAGGCACTCGGCAATACAGTCCGTTTGCGGCCGGGACGCCGTTTCGCGGCTTCTTGCGACGCACGAAGAAAACAGGAATACAACGCCGGAAAACACGGCAAAGACCGCAAGAACAGACGTGGGCTTGCGCACAACGGTTTTACACATAAACAAACACCTCGCACAATACATATGCGAGGCGATGTTCATCAGATGACAGGATCAGTTTGCGCCGGACTTTTTCGTGGTGGCGCTCTTGAGCTGCTGCGACGCGATGCGGACCTTGTTCAGGCTCTTGGAGAAATCGTCGATGCTCTGCGAAAGGATCTGATCGCTTTCGTTCATGATGGTCTCAACGAACGTGCTGGCGCCGTTTCTGAGTTCCGCGGCCCATTTCTGCGCGTTGGAAACGATCTCGTTGGAGTTGGCCTTTGCCTTCTCAACAAGCTCGGCAGCCTGACGTTTCGCCTCGTTGATGATCTCCTGCGCGTTCACCTCGGCGTTCTTGGTGATCTCATGCTCTTCCACAAGCTTCTTTGCCTGGATCTCAGCCTGCTTCAGCTTGAGCTCGGCAGCGTCGCTGGCCTGGGAGAGGATCACTTTACGCTCGGCGGCGATCTTTCTCGCCTGGATCACTTCATCGGGCATGCTGATGCGGATCTCGGATATGATGGAGCGGATCGCGTCGGCGTCCACCTTGATCTTGCCTCCGCCCAGCAGAGAGCCTTTACCTTCTTCAAGTAAATCTTCGATCTGGTTGAGTAAATCTTCTACACTCATGTTAATCACCTTTCTCTGATTCTTTTTATAATATCGTCTTTTATTTCAGGGGGAACGAAATCATCGATCTCTCCGCCCAGGGAGCCAACCTCTTTTACCACGCTGGAGCTTAAAAACATATACTCCGTATCGGTAACGAGAAAAATCGTTTCTATATCCTTTGCAAGGCGTTTGTTCGTAAGCGCCTGCTTGAATTCGTCTTCGTAATCGGAGAGGACGCGCAGCCCTTTCACGATGGCGACCGCGCCTTTTCGCTGGGCGTAATCGGCGAGGAGCCCATCGTAATAATCGACCTCTACGTTATCGAGCCCCGTGATGCTTCGCCGGATAAAATCCATACGTTCGTCGGGCGTGAACATTCCTTTTTTGCGGGAATTGACCATAACCACCACGATCACCCTGTCGAACAGCTTCGCTGCGCGGGAAATAATATTCAGATGCCCTATAGTGATGGGATCAAAACTACCGGGGCAAACAGCAACTGACGCCATTATCTCTCCTCCGGGGCCATGTTCCGGTAAACGGTAAGCCTGATGTTGGAATACTTATACTCTTTGGCGATACGTAAACCGCCGATCTGAGCGGGCATCGGCTCGTCCGGGCGGCTCTCGCATACAACAATGGCATTCCCGGAAAGCACCCGCGGCAGAAGCGCCGCCGCTTTTTCGCACATACTGTTTTCGTAGGGCGGATCGAGAAATACGATATCGTAGGTATCGCCGCATGAAGCAAGATAAGAATACGCGTCGCACAGCAGCACTTTGCTCTGCGCCCCGAACCCCGTGGCCTGCACGTTCTTTTTGATCAGATCGACCGCCTTGCGGGAAGCGTCGGTAAAGCAGGCGAATGACGCGCCTCTGCTGAGCGCTTCCAGCCCAAGCTGCCCCGTGCCTGCGAACAGATCGAGCACGCGCGTTCCGGGAAGGTCAAAGTGAATGATGCTGAACATGGCTTCCTTCACTTTGTCGGTGGTGGGGCGGATATCCATCCCCATCGGCGCGAAAAGCTTCCGCCCTCTCGCGCTGCCCGAAACGATGCGCATACTTCCCCTCCGAATACAATAATCTATAATATTATCACACCAAAACCCCGGTTTTGTCAACCCTTATTTTTGCATTCATACGGTTTGATGCGTTTTTTTTATGATCTTACCGGTTTTCCGGCTTGCGGAAATAGTTATATACGCTTTGGGCGGCGGGAACGGAAAGCCCCGGCAGGTTCATAAGATCTTCCAGTTCGGCTTCCCGTATCGCGGTGAGCGTTTTGAACCGTTTGAGCAGCAGCTTTGCGCGGTTCGGGCCGACGCCTTCGATCTGCGTGAGCGTATTCTCAAGCGTGTTCTTCTTTTTCAGCGTATGATGGTACGTTACCGCGTAACGGTGGACCTCTTCCTGGATCTGCGATACCAGAGAAAAAACCGTACGGTTGTCGTTGATCGTGATCTCTCCCCCGCCGAACGCGATGGCGCGGGTGCGGTGCTTGCCGTCCTTCACCATACCGAACAGCGGCACGTCGAAACCGGTCTCGCGGAACAACGGGGCAACGGCGTTTACCTGCCCGACGCCGCCGTCCAGCAGGATCAGGTCCGGTTTTTTACCGAAGCCTTCCGCCGGCGCGCCGTCTTTTTCTTTTTCGTATTCCCGGATGCGGCGCTCCAGCGCCTCGTGAAGAGAACGGTAATCGTCCTGCCCCTCAAAGCTCCTGATCTGAAAGCGCTTATAGCACCGTTTCAGCGGGCGGCCGTTCACGAACACCACCATGCCGCAAACGTTTTCCTGCCCCGCCGTGTTTGAAATATCGTAGGCTTCGATATAAGCGGGCAGAGCGTCCAAACCAAGGGCTTCCTGCAGTTCGATGAGCGCCGCGTTTCTTTTATCGTTGAAGGAAAGCACGCGCGCAAGTTTTTCGGAGGCGTTCTTTTTCGCGGTTTCAAGCAGCGTTTTGCTCTCCCCCGAGAGCGGCACGTACAGCGTAACCTTTCTGCCGGACTGCCGCGTAAAGTACTGCTCGAGAAAATCCGCCTGCGCAGGCATCGGTTCGATACAGATCCGATCAGGGTAATCCTCCGCGGAAGCGTAGAAATTCGGCAGCATTTCGGCATAGTCTTCCGCAGGGTTCTCGAACCGGTCCACAATAAACGTGTGCGTATTCACAAACGTGCCGTCGCGGAACTGCATCACGTTGACGCAGGTTTTCTCACCGAGGCTCGCCACGCCGAACACATCCTGATTTTTGCAGTTGGAGCTCACCATATACTGCTTCTGCGACGATTTTTTGATAGCCCGGATGTGGTCCCTCAGTTTGATGGCTTTCTCGAATTCAAGATTCTCTGAGGCTTCCTGCATCTGCCGGTTGGTTTCGCGCAGGTATACGTTTTTGCCGCCCTGGATAAACCGAACGGCGTCTTCCACGGCCGCGTTGTGCTCCGCCTGTGAAATCAGGCCCTTGCACGCCCCGGAGCACAGTTTTATATAGTAGTTAAGACAAGGGCGGGACGAGCGGTCGATATCGCGCGGGAACACCTTGGCGCAGTGGGGCAGCATAAAGATATCGTACGCCTGCTTCACCGCGGCGGAGATCGCTTCGCCCCCGGTATACGGGCCGATATATTTCGCGCCGTCGTCTTCTTTCTGCTTAACGTCGTACAGCATCTTCCAACTGTCGTTGGTCACCTTTACGTAGTGATAGCCTTTGTCGTCCTTTAACAGGATATTGTATTTCGGTTTGTTTTGTTTGATAAGGCTGCATTCAAGCACCAGCGCCTCAAACTCGCTGCCCACGATCACGTAATCGAAATCATCCACGTGGGCAACCATCTGGCGCACTTTTTCGGTGTGGTTGTTCTGCGAGCCGAAATACTGGCTCACTCTGTTTTTCAGCACCTTTGCCTTGCCGATATATATGATCTCGCTGCGGGCGTTTTTCATGATATAAACGCCCGGCGCTTCGGGGAGCGCCATGGCTTTTTTTCTGAGCTCTTCCAATTTTGTCATGGAACCGCCTGCCTTTCGTAATAAAACAAAAAGGGTGTACCAACAAAAATGCCGATACACCGATTTCGTTTATTCTTTCATTATTCAGCGAATCCGGAGATCACCAGATTGGAGAGCGCCTCAACGGCTTCGTTCTCATCCTGACCGTCGGCAATGATCCTGATATCCGCGCCGCCGGTAACGCCGAGGGACAGAACGCCCAACAGGCTCTTGGCATTGGCTCTGCGCTCTTCTTTTTCGACCCAGATGGAAGAACGGAATTCATTTGCCTTCTGGATGAAAAATGTGGCCGGACGCGCATGCAGACCTACCTGGTTCTGAACGACGATATCTCTGTATACCATAATATCAAATCTCCTTTCGGAATTACACTCTTTGGTATTATTATATCACAAAGATTTCAAGCGTCAATCAAAGTTTCGCAGAAAAAAATAATTCGTTTGAAAATCTAAATATGCCCAAATTGCACTTTTTGAATTTGTGCATTATTACTATAATTTTTACCTAAAATTTTACAACTAAACATTCTTCTCTGCTGAAAAACCGAGATCTTTCAGAAATCGGAGGTCTTTTTCGGACAAATCCGCATTTTCCAGAAGCTCCGGACGCCGCTCAAACGTTCGCTTCAACGACTGCTCGCGCTTCCATTTTTCGATGTTCGCGTGATGTCCGGATGCCAGCACTTCGGGGACTTCTTTGCCGTTCCACGCAAAGGGTTTCGTATACTGCGGATGCTCCAGAAGCCCCGTATAGTGACTTTCACACGCGTAGGCTTCTTCGTTGGGCAGAACGCCGTCCACCATACGGGCGATGCAGTCGGTCAGCACAAGTGCCGGCAGCTCGCCGCCGGTGAGCACGTAATCGCCGATGGAGATCTCTTCATCCACGATCTCTTCCAGAACACGCTCGTCAACGCCCTCGTAATGGCCGCAGAGCAGCGCGAGGTTCTCATAAGAAGCAAGCTCTTTCGCACGCCGCTGCGTGAGCACCTTTCCCTGCGGGGAGAGATAGATCAGGTGCGGCTTTTTGCCGAGCTCTTCGCACAGCGCGCGGTAGCAATCGTAGATCGGCTGCGCCTGCATCAGCATGCCCATACCGCCGCCGTAGGGCGAATCGTCCACACGGTTATGCTTGTCCTGCGTGTAATCCCGGATGTTGCGGGCGTACACCTCCAGCTTCCCGGCGCTGACCGCGCGGCCGAGAATGCTTTCGGTATACACGCGCTCGCACATTTCGGGAAACAGAGTGAGAATATCAATCCGCATCGTCGAAAATTCCTTTCAGCGGCCGGATAAACACCCGGTCGTTCGCAACGTCCGCATCGATCACAACTTCCCTGATGGCGGGGATCAGATAGTCCTTCCCCGCATCGTCCGTGATCTGCCATACGTCGTTCGCGCCGGTTTTGCTGATATCGGTAACCATGCCGTAGCACACCGTATTGTCGTCCGCGTCCAGTGCCCTGCATCCAAGCAGCTCTTCAATGAACCAGACGCCCGGCTCCAGAATGATATCGCTGCGCCGGATATACACGATGCGGTTACGCAGCGCTTCGGCGGCCTCAACAGTATCCACGCCCTTCAGCCGCATCAGGATCAGATTCTTATGCTTGCGGCAGGAAACGATATTCATGGGTTCGGCGCCGTTTTTGCCGAGGTAAACCGTTTTGAAGTTGCCTGCGAAGTCGGGATCGTCGCACCAGGGGTTGATGCGGAGCTCGCCGCGCACGCCGTGCGTACCTACGATCTGCCCCAGTTCAAGAAAAGTACAGATCATATCTCGGGGATATCCAGCGTGATCTCTCTGCCGAGCGCAGCGCTCTTTGCGATACCGTCGATGATCGCCTGGTTGTAGATGATCTGCGACGACGGAACGGGCGGCTCGCCGCCTTCCTTCACGGCGTCGATGAACAGACGGATCTTCTTATAGAAGTTATCCACGTTATCTTCTTTTTCGGGGACCTCATATTCGATCTCTTCGCCGGCGACCGTTCTATAGATCTTGAGCGGGCCGCCGATGGAGCCGTTCCAGCACTCGGTGGAGGGCACGCGGAGACCGCCCTTGGTTCCGAGGATGATGGTATCGCCGGGGGTATCGAGATTCATCGCCCAGGAGATGCGGAAATCGAGGATCACGTCGCCCTCAAGACGTACGAACGCAGCAGCGAAATCGTCCACCGAGAACACGTCGGCATACTCGGGATGGTTCGTGAAATAGGCGGGATCTTTGCCGAAGAAGGCGGATGTGTAGCCCGTGACCGTAAGGGGCTTGGGATAGCCGATGGCGTTGAGCACCATATCGAGCGAATAGCAGCCGATATCGCCCAGCGCGCCGATGCCCGCGGTTTTCTCTTCAATGAAAGACGTGCCGTAAGGCGTGGGGATGCCTCTTCTTCTGCCGCCGCCGGTCTGGATGTAGTAGATCCGGCCGAGCTCGCCGCTCTGCACGATCTTTTTCAGCATTTGCATGTTGGGATCGAAACGGGGCTGGAAGCCGATGGAGAGGATCTTGCCGCTGGCCTTTTCGGCTTTGCAGATGGCAACGGCTTCATCCAGCGTGACGCACATGGGTTTTTCGAGCAGTACGTTCACACCGTGCTCCAAAGCGTAGATGGTGCACTCCGCATGCGTTTTGTTGTAGGTGCAAACGCTTACGGCGTCGAGTTCTTCAGCGTCGACCATGGATTTGTGATCGGGATACAGGCGAACGCCGGAAAGCCCGTTGGCCTTGCAGAATTTTTCCGCTTTGCCCGGGATCAGATCCGCCGCGGCTACGATCTCAACGTCTTCGCACTGCTTGTAATTCGCGACGTGCGCCTCCGCGATCCAGCCGGTGCCGATGATGCCGACCTTCACCTTTTTGCCCGAAACCGTTTCTTTTACCTCTTCAACGGTCTCTTTGAACCTGTCAAGAATACCTGCCATTATGTTTTCCTCCCATTTTTTTATTCGTTAATCAGTTCAAGCACCGTTTGGTGCAGAACCTTATTGGAGCATAGGATAGACGCTTTCTCACCGGGCTTATGCGGCTGACCGGCATACGTGGTGACCTCGCCGCCCGCCTCTTTCAGGATCAGCGCGCCTGCGGCGTAATCCCACGGGGATAACACGTCTTCAAAATACGCGTCCGTGCGCCCGCACGCCACCCAGCATATGTCCAGCGCGGCGGAACCGCATCTGCGCAGATCGGCACAGCGCAGGAACACCCTGCACATGCGCTGAAACGTCTGATCGGCATGCGCTCGGTTGTAGGGCGCGGTACCTACGGAGATCAGCGCCTTCTCAAGCGGACGGGACGATACGGAAATGGGGTCGCCGTTCAGGTAAGCGCCCTTCCCCCGTGCGGCGTGATACATTTCACCTCGGTACGGGTCGTACACCGCGCCGAACACCGGCACGCCGTTTTCGTATAGGCCCACGCTGACTGCGCTGCACTGCATGTTATGTATGAAATTGGTGGTGCCGTCGATCGGGTCTATAAAAAAGCACAGCCCCTCGGCGGGCGCGGCCGCGGAATTATCCTTTTCTTCCGCGTAAAAATACGCGTCCGGGAACAGAGCGCGCAGCCCGCCGATCAGTATTTCCTGCACGCGCACGTCGTACACGGTAACGAAATTGGCTTCGCCGGGCTTCACGGTGATGGCGCCGGATTGGGTTTCAACCGCGTGCGCGGATAAAATGATATCGCCGCATTCGCGCATCAGCGCAAGGATGCCGTTTTGTTTTTCTTTGGATACTGCCATAATCATTTATCAAACGGCATTGCCATCGCTCTGCCGAACATGGTGGTCATAACGCCCTTGAAGCCGTTTTTCTCGAAGAACTTTATCAGTTCTTCATTGTCGGCGTCGCATACGAGCATCATTCCGCGGACGTATTTTTTGCGCAGATGCGCTTTAAGCGTTGAAAGAAGAAGGCCGCCGATGCCGCCGTTCTGCTGATCGGTGCGCACATTCAGGTAGAAATGCGCAGGATAATCCTTGCGGAACATGCCGAACTTGAGCATGTTGAACTTTGCGTCCACATAACGGCGCGCGCTGATCGTGGCGGCCTGCGGCACGTACTTTTCAAGGAAGATCCTTTCGTAATCGTTATAGTTCTCGCAGCAGAGAATATAGCCCACAACGCTGCCGTTATCGTCCACGGCAACGAAACAGTTTTCTTTCTCGTTCTCGAGATAATAGGCGCAGTAGATCAGAAGGATGAGCTTTTTTGTTTCGTCCTTCGCCTCGCTGCATCCTGCGTTTTCAAGACAGATCTTCTCGATCTGTTCCCGGTCGCTGGTGATATACGGTCTTACAGATAACATTGACTTCACCTCTGTTATATTATTTTACTCTGTATTTTCCAAAATGTCTATAAAAAAACGAAAAAATATGATATGATCTAAAAAAAACACAGGAGGCCTCTATGAAACTCGCAAGCGTAGGCACTTCCAAAATCGCGTCCATGTTCCTTTCCGCGGCAAAAAAGGCGGGCGGGATCGAATACGCGGCCGCATATTCACGGATGAGGGAAACCGGCGAACGCTTTGCCGCCGAAAACGGCGCGGCGCGGGTGTATACCGATCTCGCCGCAATGGCCGCTTCACCGGAGATCGACGCGGTGTATATCGCCAGCCCCAACCGGCTGCATTATGAACAGAGCAAACTGTTTCTGGAACACGGGAAACACGTATTCTGCGAAAAGCCCATGACCACGACCTGTGCGGAGGAAGAGGAACTGTACCGCGTTGCGGACAAAAAAGGCCTCGTTTACGCAGAGGCGATCATGTCGATCCATACGCCCGCTTTCCGGCTGCTGCAGGAAACGCTGCCCGAGATCGGAAAAATCCGCACCGTGAACCTTGTTTTCTGCCAGCTCTCGTCGCGCTATCAAGCGTATCTTGCGGGCGAACTGCCGAACATCTTCGATCCGAAGCTGCACGCGGGCTGCCTGATGGATATCGGCGTATACAATATTTACCTTGCCGCCGCGCTGTTCGGAAAACCCGAAAAGATCGTTTCGGACGCAGTGTTTCTGGATTCCGGCGCGGACGCCTGCGGCAGCGCGCTGCTGAAATACCCGGATCTCAACGTTAACCTGATCTATTCAAAGGTGGGGCAGAACTACGCACAGAGCGAGATCATCGGCGACAAAGGGACGATCGGCATACAGTCGGTCTCGCAGCTCACGGGGATCGATCTGATCATCGGCGGCGAACGGCGCAACCTCGTTGAATATGAAAAGACGCGCGATGAGGTCATGGGAGCGGAAGCTGCCTTTTTCAGGGATACGGTGAACGAAGGCGGCTCCCCTGCCTACACGTTCGCCAGAGAAACGTCGCTTCTGGTGCGGGAGATCACAGACGAGATCCGCAAGCAGAACGCTTTCCCATTTTAACAGTAAAGCGCTTCGATCATTTCGATCGCGTGCTTAACAGCGCCTTCATCGTTGCTGCGCACGATATGCGATGCGGCCGTCTTTGCCGCTGCGCAGCCGTTTTCGGGCACGAAGCACTGAGACGCAGCCGAGAGCATCTCAAGGTCGTTCTCACCGTCTCCGACCGCAAAAACGCGGTCCGGCAAAGCGCCGAGCGCGGAGGCAAGCTTTCTGAGGCCGATCCCCTTTCCGGTATTGCTGCGGATGATTTCAACATAATCGCCGGTGGATGGGATATATTTCAGCCGATACGCGCCGATGCTGAGATCCAGCCAGCGCTGGATCTCACCGCCATGCGCGGCGCCGCAGCTGAGCATGATCTTTACGATCGGTACGGCTGCTTCATCCACAGTAGAGATCTCGGTCCATTCGATAAACTGAAACGCGAAATGCCTGCGCGTGCGGTCGTTCGGGCAGATGGCGAAGGAACGGAAATCGGCGGAATACAGTTCGATGCAAAGCCCGGGAAACGCCCGCTGCAGCGCGGTGACGATCCCGGCGTCCTCTCTGCCGATCCCGTCGCAGAACACGGTTTTTTCCGCCGCGAAATCGTATGCCATAATACCGTTTGCAACCAGTACCGGCGCATTGATGATATCGGGAGAATACAGGTGGAACCCCTGTTTTGTACGTCCCGTACACACGGTAAACAGACCGCCTTCGGCGATATAATACCGCAGCTTGTCCCTTACAGGTTCAGGGATACGCCCCTGCGAATCCGCAAGAGTACCGTCAAAATCGGACGCAAGCAAAAAGCCTGAAAATTTCCCCATACAAAGCTCCCGTTTCTGAATATAAACTGTTATCATTCTATCATATCGGCGTTTCCCGCGCAACATCAAACGCTTGACTTTTTATAAAACCGATATATACTTTTTTATTGAGGTGATATGTATGATCAGACCGGTCCCGAACGGCGTTTACCCCACCATGATAACGCCCTATACCGATAACAATGAAATCGACTATAACGCCGTGCTGCAGATCCTTCAATGGTATACGGAAAAAGGCGTGACCGCGGTTTTCGCAATCTGCCAGTCCAGCGAGATCTTCTTTCTCAGCTTTGAGGAACGGCTGGAGCTGCTGCGGTTCATCATGCGCAACAAGCCCGCAGGCATGACCGTTGTGGCCTCAGGCAACACCTCGGCGGATCCGGATACGATATTGCGGGAGGCCGAAGCGTTTATTGAAACGGGCATCGACGGATACGTTTTTATAGCGAACCGTTTCGCCGCAGAAGACGAACCGGACGAGGTGCTTGCGAAGCGGATGCTGGACATGGCAGACCGGCTGCCGCAGATCCCGCTCGGGGTCTACGAGTGCCCGTACCCCTACAAAAGGGTGCTCACCCCGGACGTGCTGCACAAGCTCTCTTCCAACGAGAAATTCTGTTTTCTGAAGGATACCTGCTGCGATATCGGCATGATCGAAAAAAAGCTGGAGGCCGCAAAGAACGGCAACCTGAAGATCTTCAACGCGAACTCCGCCACCCTGCTGCCGTCGCTGAAGCTCGGCTGCGCGGGCTTTTCGGGCGTGATGGCGAACTTCCACCCGGAACTCTATGTTAAGCTCTGCAGCTGCTTTGCCGGGGAACCTGAAAAAGCGCGGCGCATACAGGACCTGATCGGCACGCTTTCGATGGCGGAATGCCAGTGTTACCCTGTAAACGCAAAATACTACCTGTCGCTGGAAGGATTAACGATCAACACGTTCAGCCGTTCGCGCAGCGGCGCGGATTTCGGCCCTTCACGAAAAGCCGAGATCGAAGAAATGCGCGCCGTTACGAAGTTGTTTGAAGAAACGCTTTTATAATCTAAAATATTACAAAACCGCCGGAAAGCGAGCATTCTGCTTCCCGGCGGCACTTTTATCGTCTGATGCGGAGCGTTTCGCCCGTATCTTCCATCTCGTAAAACGCGGGACGCTCGTCCGGCTGGCAGTTCGGCGTGTGGAGCGTGAGCATCAGTTTTCCGTCAAACGTTCGGAACAGCATGCCGTGGCCGCCGTCTTCGGTAAAGATCGGCGGCAGCTGACGCCAAGGGCCGGTAACGGCGCCGGTTTCGGAAACGGCGAGGCACTGATAATACCGGCTGTTCATGCAGGTGGACCACATCATGTAAAGGCGGCCGTTTTTTCCGCGGTACAAAAAGGGCCCGTCGGTCACGTACCGCTCCCCTTCGCGCTTTTCGGCGCCGTAAGCATCCCACCCCGCAAACAGCAGCACAGGTTCCCCTGCGGGGGCGCTCATATCGGGCAGCAGCGGCACGCAGCAGACCGTGCCGTTCAGGATCTGCACGTGTTCGTGGCAGAACACGAGCCACGGCTTCTGTGCTTCATCAACAAACAGCGTGCCGTCAAGGCTCCACCAGTCGTGCGGGGTGAGCGCCTCTTTTGAAGCGGGCCGGAAAGGCCCCGTCGGCGAATCGCTGACAAGCGCATACGTGCCGCGCATCCCGTTTTTCTGTTCAAACGTGGCGAAAAGATAATACTTACCGTTGAACTTATGCACCTCGGGCGCCCAGTTCGCCGCGGCGTTCATACCGTACGCATCAGAATCGAACACCTGCACCGGATCGCTCCAACGGCAGAGATCCGTGCCCACGTACACGTCGAAACCGCCGGTGCCCTGCCCGAAATTCGCGCCCCGCGTGCCGTACATATAATATTTGCCGTCTTCCGTGAGGATGAACGGGTCCCTGATATGGATCTCTCTGTTTTCCTTCATCGTTTTACTCCTTTTCAAGATACAGTTCTCTGAGCCGCAGGATCTCTTCTTCGGAAAGGCCGATGAAAGACATAAGGTAGCCCGTTTCGGAACCGTAATCGCGGTCTATGATATCAAACAGCTGCCGAACATAGTCTTCATTCACGTCAAGCAGCACGCGGTAACAGTGCTTTTTGCGCTTGTCCCGTACAAGGAAGCGGATCATCAGGTACCGTTTGCGCAGTTCTTTTTTCGAAAAGACCCCGGTCATCATATAATCCCGGATCATGAGTTCACGGGACACGCCCAGCGCCATCTGGACCAGCATGGCGGCAATGCCCGCGCGGTCCTTCCCGGCGGAACAGTGCCACAGCACCGCGCCGGGGCCGTCTTCAAGCAGGATATCGAAAAAACGGCGGTAATAAGGCCTTACGTATTCGCTGAACATCAGCTTGCGGTACATCTCTTTGAAAACCGATTCCGGCGTCACGTTCGGATCGTCGAAGAGCCGCATCCACGCTTTGATGGAGTTCTCATCCCGCGCGATGCCGAAAAAGCTGCTGTCCAGGATCGGAAGGAACACCGTTTCGGCGTTCCCGACGGGCGGATCGGGAGATTGCTCCCGCTCCGCTTCCATGCGCAGATCCACGACCGCGCGCACCCGGTATTCGTTTTTCAGCACGGCAAGGTCGTTTGCATCGGCTTTGCTCAGCTCACCGCTGCGGATCAGCCGACGCGGCCGGATCACCGCGCCGCCTGCTGCAGGAAAGCCGCCGAGATCTCGCGTATTATCAAGTTTATTCAGGCGGATTCTTTTTACTTCCATCAAAAAACGGTCCTTTTTACAATTATTTGCAGAACATCCTGAATATCGGTCTGAGGAATTTCGGACTGCTCAACACGATCACGCGCAAGACGAACACCTCCGCTACGCTTTGATAATAAAAACACCCGCAGCGACCAGCATTACGGCAAGCGTGATAATGATGAATTTGCTCGGAAAGCAATAAGCAAGAAACAACCCGACGCCGAAGGTCATGACTGCAAAACCTTTGGCGGCTCTTCTACGTTTCAATCAAATCATCTCCTGCCCGCGTCATTACCCGAAAACCGCTGCGGCCCGTACCGCCCCGGTATTTTCCAGGTAAAACATGTATATGTGTTTACCTCAATACAATATACGCTGCAGGAGAAAAAAGGTGCGGTTTAATTGCGCAGTTTCATATTTCTGAGTTCTTCATACATGCGGCAGTAGCTCCGGTGACGCTGTTCGGCGATCTCGCCGGAGGCGACCGCCTGTGTTACGGCGCAGCCTTTATCCACCGTGTGCGAACAGGAAGGACAGAACCTGCACTTTTCCATAAAGGGCCGGAACTCGGGGAAACACTCTGCGAGCTCCTCCTTCGGGATCGGCTCGCCGTTTTCTTCAAAATCGAGAGAAGAAAAACCGGGCGTATCGGCAATGAGCCCTCCACGGCAGCGGTAAAGCTGAACGCTGCGCGTGGTATGGCGGCCTCTGCCGAGCTTATCGCTGATCTCGTTGGTTTCCAGAGAAAGCCCCGGCATCAGATAATTGAGGATGCTTGATTTACCCACGCCGGAATTGCCGGTAAAGGCGCTGATGCCGTTTTCCATGGTCTTTTCGAGCGCTTCCATCCCTTCGCCCGTGACCGCGGAGCAGCACAGCACCGGAAAACCTGCGTTCTTATAGAGCGCCGCGAGATCGGAGATATCCGCCAGATCGGTTTTTGAAAACACCAGAACGGGACGGATGCCGTGGTAAACGGCGAATGCAGTGAGCTTATCGATCACGTATGCGTTGGGTTTCGGCCGGTCGGCGGAAACAACGATGAACAGCGTATCGATATTGGCGATCGGCGGACGCGTCAGGAAGTTCTTCCGTTCTTCGATATCCGTGATAAAACCGGTATCCCCGTCCGTTTCGATCGTTACACGGTCCCCAACAAGCGGGGTCTTTTTTTCTTTCCGGAAGGCGCCTTTTGCCTTGCACTCATAAACAAAACCGGCGGCTTCTACATAGTAAAAGCCGCTGATTGCATGCATAATGATACCGTGAACCGCGTTTTTCGTCTGCATGACGCAATTGGGATCAATACCCATTCGCGTACATATCGCCGGAGGGTTCGTCTCCTGAAACCGGCTCCGTCGTCACCTCCGACGGCTCCGTAGGCTGCGTGGGAGGCTCCGTGATCGGAGGCATCGTTACGGTAGGCGGCGCCGCGGTGGTGGAGGGCGCAAGGCTGCTGGGCGTGGACGAACCGATGCTGACGTAGATCACCACGGTAACGCTGGTAGCGTATTCGGTAAGGGTGCTGCTGACAGGCGTCTGCGAAACCACCTTGCCGGCGGGAACGTCGTTGCTGATCACGTTCTGCACCGAAACGTTGTTGAACCCGGCGGCCTTCAGCGCTTTCACGGCAGCATCCTGCGTCTGTCCTACCACATTCGGCACTGCGGTGCGCGCGCTGTAGGTATATTCGGAAACGTCGGAAAGCTTGCCGGTGGGCTTCGAGAAATCAATGCTGCCGGAAGCGACCTTCGCGGAATCCACGTATACGGTAAAGTTGTTCGCGTCGCCCGCGCCGGTAAAGCTCACGGTGAAGGTGGAGCCGTTCAGCAGAACGTTGGTATAGGTGTTATAAGGCACGCCGTTCAGATAGGTGCGAACGGTGCCGACCGCGCCGGTATTGGGCAGCGTGATGGAATACGTGGAAGTGGAGGATTCGGTGACGCCGTTGCCCACCACAAGGTTCACGTAGGTGCCGAGGGTCACCTGCGAACCGGTAACGGGGTTCTGCCCGATCACGTAATTCTTGAGCGCGGCGGAGCTGGCGTTATACGTAACGGCGCCTACCTTCAGGCCCGCGGCAAGGATCTTCTGTTTCGCCACGCTGAGCTGGTCGCCCACGACGTTCGGGATACGGGTGCCGTTGAGCGCATTGGCGCTGGAAGACGCATAGTACACGTACACCTTGGAGCCGTAGGCTGCGTAGGAAGAACCGTTGGGGTCGGTATAGATCACGGTTTCCTCATCCGCCGTTTCATCGAATGCCTGCAGCAGCTGCACGGTAAAGCCCTTCGCAACGAGAATGCTCTCCGCTTCTTTATAGTTATACGATTTTACATCGGGGATCTGCACCATGGAAGCGTTGGTGGCAACATAGAGCTTTATCACCGTATCCGGAGAAACCTTATCGCCCGCATCCGGCACCTGCTCGATCACCTTTCCGGATTCGTAGGTTGTATTGTAAACGTACTGCGGCTCGGGGTCGATGGCAAGGTTGGGATACTTTTCTCTGGCCTCGTCAAAATCCATGTTGATGAAGTTCGGCACCTCGATCTTATCTGAGGAGAACAGGCCGAGGAAGTCCAGCTTCTGCCAGAAGCTTTCGCCGGATTCGCTGGAAGACGTGCCGTTGCCGTTGTTTTTCCCGTGCAGCTGGTCGCCGAAGGCAATGAGCAGGATCGCACCGATCACCAGGATCAGAGCCACGGCGATTCCGATCAGGATCGGCACCGTGACGTTGCGCTCCTCTTCCTCATCGTCGTCATCATCGTCGTCTTCTTCGTCGTCGATATCGTCGTCGGGATCGCCGACAGGAACAGGTTCGGATTTCGCTTTTGCGGCGGCGTCGACACTGCGTTTCAGGTCGGCGCCCACGTCGATATGCTTCGTGGGGTCGCTGTCCACAAAGTAGGTATAGTCGAATTTGATCTGGGGGTTGCGTTTGAACTCATAGAGATCGGAAAGGAATTCCGCCGCGCTCTGGTATCTGTCCGCCGGGTCTTTCTGCATCGCCCTGAGGGTGATCTGCTCCAGCCCTACGGGAATGGACGGATTGATGAGGCTGGGGCGGACGGCGTCTTCCTGCAGCTGCATCAGAGCAACGGAGGAATCGTTATCCGCTTCAAACGGCACCTTGCCGGTGAGCATCTCGTACAGCACGACGCCCACCGAATAGATATCGGACCGGCCGTCGGTATACTCGCCCTTTGCCTGCTCGGGACTGACGTAATGCACGGAACCGATCGCGGAGGTCTCGTCAACGTTTTTGGATTCCATATGGTTGAACCGGGCGATGCCGAAATCCGTGACCTTGATGTTGGCGTTAGGCAGCAGAATGATATTCTGCGGCTTGATATCGCGGTGCACGATCCCCTTGTCGTGGGCGTGCTGCAGCGCGCGCAGGATCTGGATCACGAAGTGCTCCGCTTCACGGATATCGAGGGTCTTCTGCCGGTCGATATACTCTTTGAGCGTGATGCCCTCCACGTACTCCATAACGATATACTGGAGGTTCTCGCCGAAGCTGACGTCGTAAACCTTTACGATATTCGGGTGCGACAATACGGCGACCGCTTTGGATTCGTTCTTGAACCGCATGCGGAACTCTTCGTTCGCCTTGAATTCATCTTTGAGGATCTTTACGGCAACGATACGGTCATCTACCCGGTCGTAGGCCTTATACACAACGGACATGCCGCCGATGCCTACGATCTCCTGTATCTCGTATCTGTCGCCGATCACTTTATTCAGATAGTTATCCATACTCAGCATCCCCCTTAATACTGCGAAAGCACCACAGCGGTTATGTTATCGCCGCCGCCGTTCCTGTTTGCCTCGGCGACAAGTACCGAGGCGGGGTCTTCCGCCTGTTCGGAAAGGAGTTCGGCGATCCTCTCTTCCGAAACGAAATTGGAGAGGCCGTCGGTACATAAAAGAATCTTATCGCTCTGCGAAAGATACACGGTATTGAAATCGATCTCTACCAATTCCTCCACGCCGAGCGCCCTGGTGATGTAATTCTTGCGGGGATGGTTCTTTGCCTGCTCCCGCGTGATCCTGCCGAGGTCCACGAGCTCCTGCACGAAGGAATGGTCCTTTGTAATAAGCTTCAGCCGGTCTGAAAAAAGATACGCGCGGCTGTCGCCCGCGTGGGCGAAGATGGCGTGATCCTTCATCAGGACGCAGGCGACCACCGTGGTGCCCATCCCCTGATACCGGATCTCGGCCTGCGATTTATCGAACACGTTGATGTTTGCGGCGGTAATGGAAGTAAGCAGCAGATTGCGCACGGACTCGTCCGAAATGCCGGTGCGCCACCCTTCCTTTACCCGCTCTTCAACGGTTTCAACCACCATGGACGAGGCGATCTCCCCCGCAGCGGCGCCGCCCATGCCATCGCACACGATGGCAAAGCAGGAATGCTCATCCGGGCAGAAAACCGTGCAGCAATCCTGGTTGATTGATCTCTTTTTTCCTCTGTCGGTTGCAAATGAATACTTCACAGTTGCTCCTTATTGACCTGCATCGGGATTTGATGTTAATATCGAATTTCTTCTGAGCTGGCCGCACGCGGCGTTGATATCGCTGCCGAGCTTCCTTCTTACGGTAACGGCGTAGCCCTTCGCGCTCAGGATATCGCTGAACTTTTTCACGTCCTCCGGGCTGCTTTCGCGGCACCCGGTTTCACGGACTTCGTTTACGGGGATCAGATTGATATGGCACAACAGCCCCCGCAGTAACCCCGCAAGCTGCTTCGCGCACGCAGGGGAATCGTTCTGCCCGGCGACAAGCGCGTATTCAAACGATATGCGCCGTGACGTTTTTTCGGTATACGCGCGGCAGGCTTCGATCAGCTCTTCAACCGGCCATTTTCTGTTGACCGGCATCATCGCGGAACGGATCTCGTTGTTCGGCGCGTGCAGCGACACCGAAAGCGTGAGCTGCAGACCGAGCGCGGCAAGATCGCAGATTCTCGGCACGATACCGCAGGTGGAAAGCGAAATGTGCCTCATGCTGATATTCTTGCCGTATTCATCTGTAATAAGGCTTAAAAACCGCAGAACGTTTTCATAATTATCCAGCGGCTCCCCCATGCCCATCATCACAACGTGCGATACGCGGATCCCCAGATCCCTTTCGGCGGCATAGATTTGGGACAGGATCTCCGACGGAAAAAGATTACGTTCCACGCCGGAGAGCGTCGACGCGCAGAATCTGCAGCCCATACGGCAGCCGACCTGCGAGGAAACGCACACGGTATAGCCGTATTTATACTTCATCACAACGGTTTCGATCCGCTCGCCGTCATACAGTGAAAACAGATATTTCACCGTACTATCATACTCGGAAATTAATTTTTTTTCAATATCACATGAAAAAATGACAAAATTGTCATTAAGAATTTCTCTGAAAGAAAGCGGCAGATCCGTCATTTCGGAAAAATCCTTCACCCCGACCTTATGGAGCCAGCGGTAGATCTGCCCTGCCCGGTATTTCGGCTGACCGAGCTCTGCGATCTCATCTGAAAGCTCCGCCATCGTCATGGACAGGATATCTTTTTTCATTTCGTTATCCTTTCAAATTTCGCCGCAAAGAACCCGTCGCCGCCCTCCGCAGACGCGAACAGCGTCATATAAGGGGCGCCCCCGGTATATGTTCTGTAAAACGGGTCGTCGCTGACGGCAAATCCCGCGCCGGAAGCCAGAAACGCGTCGCATACGGCTTCGTTTTCAGCGGGGTTCAGCGTACAGGTGGAATAAACGAGCGTGCCGCCCGGTCTGACCATGCCCGCGCAGGCGGACAGGATCTCATACTGCGTTTGCGGCAATCCGGCGCAGTCGGCGGGGTCTTTATACCGGAGCTCCGGTTTTCTGCCGAGAACGCCGTAGCCGGAACAGGGCACGTCGCACAGCACCGCGTCTGCCTCCGGCAGAACGGAGGGGAGCGTCTGCGCAGGCGCGCATACGGTTTGAATGATACTGATTCCGAGGCGTTTTGCCCCGTCTTCGATCAGTTTTGTTTTATGCGGATAGATATCGCAGGACGTAAGAGAACCGGTGTTGTTCATGCACTGCGCCAGAGTAAAGCTCTTTCCGCCCGGGGCGGCGCAGCAATCCGCGACCGTATCGCCCGGGCGCGCGCCCGGAAGCAGAGCGGCGATCTGCGAAGAAAGATCCTGCACGTGGAAAAGCCCCTTTGTAAATGCGGAAAGCCGCGTGATATCGCCCTCATATGCGAGCCGGTAACCGCCGGGAACGTCGGTCGGGTATACGGCGGCGCCGTCTTGCTGAAGCGCCTGGGCAAGCGTTTCCTCATTGCATTTCAGAGGGTTCAGACGGATATAGAGCGGACGCGCTTCGCTGCAGGCTTCCAGATGCCGGCGCGTGTTTTCAGGCCCGTAATTTGAAATGAGATGCCGCAAAAGCGCTTGGGGGCAGGAATATTTTACGGAATCATAAAGCGTTTCATCCCCACCGGGATCCGGCAGCCTGAGGCCTGCCGAAGCGGCTTTGCGCAGCACCGCGTTTACGAGGCCGGAAGCATACCCGACGCCGTTGGCCTTTGTGAGCGCAACGCTTTCGTTCACCGCCGCGCGGTCGGGGATCCTGTCCGTATAAAAAATCTGGTACAGACCGAGCCGCAGCACGGTGAGCACGGCGGGATGCAGCTTTTTGAGGGGCGATCTCAGATACAGGGAAAGATTGTAATCCAGCGTGATCTTCCGCTCGATAACGCCGTAAACGAGTTTTGTTGCGAGCGCCGCTTCTTTGGCGTCCGGAGTTCCGTTTTTCCTCAGTTCGCCGTTCAGGGAAAGGCTCGCGTAAGAACCGTCTCTTTCCACCCGCAGCAGGATCTCCGCCGCGATCTGCCGTGCGGACTTCATTTTCTGCCCCTTCCGGTAAACATGATGATGAATCGCAGAAGGTTCGCCATGGATACCGCCAGCGCCGCCACATAGGTCATGGCCGCGCTTTTCAGCACCTTCTGTGCGCCCCTGTTTTCTTCTTCGCTGTAAAGGAGATTCGTATCTCTGATCACGCTCATCGCGCGGCGGCTGGCGTCAAGCTCCACCGGCAACGTTGCAAGCTGGAACAGCATGATGAACGAATAAAGCAGCACGCCGACCCACACCAGCGTGGGGAATGAAAGCATCGCACCGAGGATCGCCAGCGGGATGCCGGCGTAAGAGCCGATCCTGCACACGGGAAGGATCGTATTGCGGATCTTTATGGGCGCGTACCCCTGCGCGTACTGCGCGGCGTGCCCCGCCTCGTGGCAGGCAATACCGATGGCGGCAATGGAAGTGGAAGCATAAACGCCTTCCGAAAGGCGGATAACGTTGCGCTGCGGATCGAAATGGTCCGTCAGTTTTCCGCTGACCTGCTCGATGCGCACGTCGAAAATGCCGTAATACTGCAGTACGGCCTGCGCGGCGGCAGCGCCTGAATATCCGCTTTTGCTGTAGATTTTGGACATTGCGGCATAATCCTTTTTTACCTTGATCTGCGCAACGACCGAGAGGATCAGGGCCGGGACCACAAGGATGAAATACCAGTAGGTCCCCGCAAGATTATAAAAACCTCTGCCGTATATTGTTAACAAAGAATGCATAAACATCCTCCCGTCTGTTACTCCAGTCTGATCGGTCCGCTTACGGGATGCCCCCGAAGAAAATCGGAAGAATTCATCCTTTTCGCGCCCTCGAGCTGCAGTTCGTCGATGCGGTAAACGCCTTCGCCGCAGGAAACGAACAAATCGCCTTTTTCACAGTAAAGGCTGCCTGCGGGATACCGCGCGGCGGCGTTCAGCGGCCTGCCCGCAAAGATCTTCAGGATCTTGCCGCCGAAAACGGTTTTCGCGACAGGCCACGGATTCATCCCTCTTACTTTATTGTGGATCGCGGCGGCGCTGTCATTCCAGTTGATCGCTGCCATTTCTTTGCTGAGCACGCCGACGTAGGTGGCGTCTTTCTCATTTTGTTTTTTCGGTGTGATCGCATGCGCTTCGAGCCCTTTCAGCGTTTGCAGGAGCAGCGCAGGGCAAAGCGCCGCGAGCCGGTCGAACAGTTCGCCGGCGGTCTCGTCTGCGCCGATCGGCGTCTCGCTCGTGAGAAGGATATCGCCGGTATCGAGGCCTGCGTCCATCAGCATGGTGGTAACGCCGGTCTTTTCTTCTCCGTTGATCACGCACCACTGGATCGGCGCGGCGCCGCGGTATTTCGGCAGAAGGGACCCGTGCAGGTTCACGCAGCCGTACTTCGGGATATCAAGCACGTTTTGCGGCAGGATCTTGCCATAGGCGGCAACCACGATGAAATCGGGATGCGCCGAAGCGATCTTTTCATACGCCTCGTCTGATCTCAGGGTCTTGGGCTGGAACACCTCGATGCCATTCTGCAAAGCGACAGTCTTTACAGGCGGCGGCGTAAGGATCTGCTTTCTGCCCTGCGGTTTATCCGTTTGTGAAACGACCAGCTTTACATCGTAATCAGGAGATTCGATCAGCGTTTCGAGCGCTTTGACCGCAAAATCGGGAGATCCCATAAACACAACGCTTTTCATCCCGTAAAAGCTCCTTTTAATAGTCTTCGGTATAATGGACGCTCTCGCCGGGGGCAAGCGCGTCGGTATACAGCTTGCCGTCAAGATGGTCCAGTTCGTGGCAGTAACACCTTGCCTTCAGTTCGCTTCCCTCATAAAGCACCCAGTTGCCGTTGCGGTTCTGCGCGCGCAGCTTTACGCTCATGGGGCGTTTGGTCACGCCCGCCTTGTGCGGCAGGGAAAGGCACGCCTCCTCGGCGCACTGCTCCCCCTTCGTTTCAAGGATCTCGGGATTGATCAGCTCCTGATAGCTGTCTTCAAAATTCACGATGACTACTCTGCGCAGCACGCCGATCTGCACGGCGGCCAAACCAAGGCCGTTCGCCTTCTGCAGCGTTTCTTTCATATCGTCCAGCAGTTCCCACAGACGCGCGTCGAACTGCTCTACCGGGCGGCTTTTTTTGCGCAGGATGGGGTCGCTGTCTACTCTGATTTTTCTCAACGCCATAAATGATCGCCTCTCTTTTATTCTGAAAACGGGCGTCAGTCCGTTGTTTCCGGATTCATCGCCGCGTAAATGATCGCGTTTTTCAGTTCTTTTTTTGATGTAACGGTTTTGAGCGTCAGGCTGATCAGTTCCCGCAGCGGGGCCGAATTCACGCATTTTACGATCAGCTTCTGACGGTACAGATTGTTTACTTTCGCCACCTTCGGCGGCAGGGGCCCCAGCACGATCAGCCGCTGGGAGAAGGAAGCGTCGTTCAGCCGGATCAGTTCGGCAAAGAATTCGCTTGCCGCCTGAAACGCCAGCGCTTCCGACGGGGCGGAAACACCGATGCGGCAGATATCGCAGAACGGTGGGTACACCATCGCCCGGCGCATACCGATCTCACGGCGGAAAAAGCGCTTGTAATCCTGCTTCGCCGCAATGGCGAGGATCTCGTTGTCCGGCGCCATCGTCTGGATATACGCTTTGCCTGCGGAATCTCTGCGGCCGGCGCGGCCTGTGACCTGCGTGATCAGATCGAACGTGCGCTCGGCGCTTCTGAAATCGTCGTTATACATCTCATTATCGGCGGAAACGACGCCCACCAGCGTCACATTCGGAAAATCGAGGCCTTTTGCGACCATCTGCGTGCCGATCATGATATCGTATTTTCCCGCAGCGAAAGCCGACAATGCTTTTTCGTGGGCATTTTTCGCGCCGGTGGTATCCGCGTCCATCCGCAGAACGGACGCCTGCGGAAAACGGCTGTGTACCTCCTGCTCCACACGCTGCGTGCCGTATCCTGCATAACGGATGTTCCTGTCGCCGCACTTCGGGCAGGTATCGGTAAAGGGTTCGGAGTAGCCGCAGTAATGGCACATCAGGCGGTTGTTCGCGCTGTGGTACGTCAGGGATATGCTGCATTTCGGGCAGGTGATCACGTTTTTGCAGGCTTCACACGCAACGAACGTGTTGTAGCCGCGGCGGTTCACCAGCAGAATGCTCTGTTTTCGGTTCTTCAGGTTATCTTCGATTGCCGCTGCCAGCGGCTCGCACAACGCCCGGTAGCGGCTCACGTTCTTTTTATCGGTCATATCCACCGTGATTACCTGCGGCAGGACCGCGGAACCGTAACGCCGGTCCAGCTCGCAGAGAACGTATTTGCCGTCCACGGCCTTTGCGTAGGTTTCCACCGACGGGGTCGCCGAAACCAGCACGAGCAGCGCTTTATGGTAAGCGCAGCGGGACCGGGCGACGATACGCGCGTCGTAACGCGGCGACATCTCCGATTTATAGGTGTGCTCCTGCTCTTCGTCCACGATGATCGCGCCGATATTCTCCAGCGGCGCGAAAACCGCGCTTCTGGTGCCGATCACAACGTTTGCCTCGCCGTTTCTGATCCGGTAAAAGGTATCGCGGCGCTCCCCCAGGGAAAGCCCTGAATGCATAACGGCAATGCCGCTGCCGAACCGCTGCCGGAACAGCGCGATGGTCTGCGCGGTAAGCGAGATCTCAGGCACAAGTACGATCACGTTCTTGCCGTCTTTCAGCACCTGATCGATCAGAGCGAGGTACACGTTGGTTTTTCCGCTGCCGGTCACGCCGAACAGCAGCGCCGTTTCCCCCGTTTCTTTACGGTATGCCGCAGTGAGCTTATCCAGCGCCGCCTGCTGTTTTTCTGACAGAACGGGAGGCTCCGCCTGTTTTTCGGCGTCTCCGGTTTCGGGAACGCGGCTGACCGGCAGATCGTACAGTTCGCAGATCCCCTTCTTTTCAAGGGCTTTGATCACCGCGGGGGTCACGCCGGTATAATAGCAGATCTCCCTGACCGCGGCGGTATCGAACTCGCTGAGCAGCGAATACACCTCGTTTTGCTTCGGCGTGAGTTTGCCGGGATCGGTATTCTCCCTGCCGGTATCGGTAAGGCGCACCATTCTAACGGAAAGCTCCCCCACCTGACTTACGGCGGCGATATCTTTTACGATCAGCCCCGCTTTTTCAAGCGCGTTGAGCGCAGCGGCGGCGTTCAGCCCGCAGAGCTTCAGAAGGCGCGATTCGTTCATCGGTTTCTTCTGGTGAAGCAGCGCCGTAACGATCTGCGCCTGCACCGGGTCTTCCGGCGCGGCGGGTGCGCCGCACGCAGGGTTCAGCGAATATACGCGCTGTGTTCTGAGGCACATGCCGCCGGGCAGCATTGATTTGGCCGCGGTGAAATACGTGCAGAACGTGCGCTCCCGGATCTGCAGCGCAAGCTGCAGCATTTCGCGGTTGAGCAGCGGCGTATCGTCGAGCACCGAATAAATGCTCTTCAGTTCCCGCTGATGCGTTTCGGGCGCGCTTTCCGTAGAAAACACCATCCCCTGCCGGATCGCGTTGCCCATGCCGAACGGCACCAGCACCCGTTTTCCGGGCGCGACGCTGTTCTCAAGGCTATGCGGGATCAGGAAACTGTACAGTTCATCGAAGCTGTAGGCGCAGTTCTCGACCCCGATCTTTGCGATCTGCTGAACCTGCAAGGAAGTCACCTCAGTAATTCTTGATGTCTTCGCTCTCCTGGATCACGTATCTGCCGGAAAGGATGTCGTCAACGGCAAGGCTGACGGGCTTCTCTTCGAGAAGGACCTTTTCTCTTTCTTTTCTTTCAACGGCTTCATCGTTGATCTCTCTTGAACGCTTTGCCACGGCTACGCAGAGCGAATAACGGCTGATGCCGCCTTTGAGCATGGGTTTCAGATCGATGTTGATCATTCTTGATCGTCTCCTTTTATAATATTGTATACCTCGTCAATGCACTGATCCAGATCGTCGTTGATCACGCAATGATCGTATTTATCTTTGTTTGCCATTTCTTTTACGGCAATATTCAGACGCGTTTCCGTTTCAGCGTCGGTGTTCTGCCCGCGGCCGACGATCCTGCGGCGGAGCTCTTCTGCGGACGGCGGAATGATGAA
Organism: Clostridia bacterium; assembly: GCA_017439205.1. GTDB lineage: Bacteria > Bacillota > Clostridia > Oscillospirales > Acutalibacteraceae > RUG806. The sequence goes on along the minus strand of JAFRSZ010000032.1, from coordinate 24,910 downwards.
TATGGTCTGCGCCTCGGGGAACAGCTCCTTAAAACGAAGCGCGCCGTTCACCTCGATGATCAGAACGATGATCCTGCCGAGCTCCGTTAAACGGGCGATCTCGCTTTTCAGCGTTCCGTAATAATTGTGCCCGTAATTCACGTATTCGATGAACTCGCCGTTATCGATCCTGCGCCGGAACTCTTCAACGGACATAAAGTAATAATCAACGCCGTCGATCTCGCCGTCGCGTTTCGCTCTCGTTGTGGCGGATATGGTTTGCGCGATCTCGGGAATACGGGCGCGCACGCCCTCGTAAACGGTGTTCTTGCCGGACCCGGAAGGCCCGGAGATCACGAACAGATTGTTTCGTTTTTCCTGCAAAATAGATGACATCTCCGTTTCATTTTCAATCGTCTTCCCTGTCTTCGGAAAAACGCTGCGAAAGCCGGTCTGCCTTCAGATAAGAAAGGATCACGTGTTCGGAGTCGGTAAAGATCACGGACGCCGTTTTGCGGCCCTGGGTAACGTCGATCAGCTTGCCGCTGTCTTTCGCCTGCTGCATGATCCGCTTGATCGGCGCGGATTCAGGGCTCACGATGCAAACGATGCGCTGGGCGTTTACCAGATTGCCGAAGCCCACGTTGAGCAGTTTCATAAGCGCACCCCTCTTATTCAATATTCTGGATCTGCTCTCTGATCTTTTCGACCTCGGATTTGATATTGATCACATGTTTCGCGATATCGATATCCGAAGCCTTCGAGCCGATGGTGTTGGCCTCGCGGTTGATCTCCTGCACGAGGAAATCAAGCTTTCTGCCTACGGGCTCCGCCGCCTCAAAGAAAGCGTGGAGCTGGTCGATATGGCTCCTGAGACGGACCGTTTCTTCCGCCACGGCAATTTTATCCGCATAAATCGCGGCTTCGGTGAGCAGACGCTGCTCATCCACCGCAGCGTCGCCCAGAAGCTCTTTCAGGCGTGCCTTCAGCTTTTCGTTGTATTCCATAACGGTCTGCGGGGAACGCGCCTCGACAAACGAAACGTCGTCCAGTATCGCCTGCGCGCGGGAAAGCACGTCCGCTTTCAGTTTTTCGCCTTCGATCTGCCGCATGCGGATAAACGAATCCAGCGCTTCCTGCGCCACGCCCCGTACGGCGTTCCAGATCTTATCCTCATCCGCCGGGGGCTTTTTGACGTTAAAAATATCCGGGTGCGAAGCAAGCAGCTCGACGTTATCGGAGGCTTTGAGACCGTAGGTCTCGCAAAGCTGCTGAATGGCGGCGTAATAGCCTGCCGCAAGCGACTCGTTGATGCTCACGACGCCGTCCTGCGTTTCCTCGTTCTCGATCTGAACGAAGCATTCCACTTTGCCGCGGGACACGCGCTGCTGCACGAAGGATTTCAGCTTTTCTTCCAGAAACGAATAACCTCTGGGAACTCTGGCGCTGAATTCATAAAACCTGTGGTTCACGCTTTTGATCTCCACGGTCACGGTCATACCGTCGGCAATACCTGCGGCGCGGCCGTAGCCGGTCATACTTTTTATCATTTCAACCAAGTCCTTATTTACTTAATAACTGCCCGATTCCCTTTTGAGCAGAGCGACCTCCTGCGGCGTCAGAGCGCGGTATTCGCCGACCTTCAGCCGACCGAGATCGAGCTGTCCGACGGACAGGCGTTTCAGCCGCAGGGTTTCAAGCCCTGCTTCCTCACAGAGCCGACGGATCTGGCGGTTCCTGCCCTCAAAGAGCACGATCTGGAGAACGCTTTTATCCGTTTCACGCGTGACGACGCGCACCTCGGCAGGCATGGTAAGACGCCCGTCGATCATCAATGAGGAAGTGAGCACCGTGATCTGATCGTCGGTAACGGCGGGACGCACGCTCACCCGGTACACCTTGCGGATATGGCGGGAAGGATGCATCATCGCGTTGGCAAATTCGCCGTCGTTCGTAACGAGCAGCAGCCCCTCGGAATCGCGATCCAGCCGACCGACGGGATATACGCGTGCGTCAATACCTTTCAGCAGCTCGGCCACGCACTTGCGGTCTTTTTCGTCGCTCATGGTGGTAACGTAACCGCGCGGCTTGTTCAGCATATAGTAAACAAACCGTGTTTCGCGCCGGATCTTTTTGCCTCCCACGGCGACCGTATCCTTTGCCGGATCGACCTTTGCGCCGATTCCGGCGATCTCGCCGTTTACGCGCACTTTTCCCGCGGCGATCAGTTCCTCCGCTTTCCGGCGGGACGCTACGCCCGCGTCTGCGAGGAATTTCTGCAGTCTGATTTTATCTTCCATTGCGAAATATCACCGGGATAACAGCCTTTTTTCGGATCAGTCCGCGTTTTTCTTGCCGGACTGCGCTTTGCCGGTGATCTCGGTCACCTTGTCGATGACGTCGGGGATCATGTTCACGATGCGCTCGGCGGCGTTATCGTTCGCGGTGATATGCTTGAGGGTGACCTCGCCGTTCTTCAGCACAAGGAACGCAACGGGATTGATGGTGATACCGGCGCCGCCTCCGCCGCCGAAAAGCTCGGCGTTTGATTTAGACGGAAAATCGGAACCGCCGGATGCAAAACCGTAGGTCACCTTGGATACGGGGATCACCGTGATCTCTTCGGAAAGCCTGATGGGCTCGCCCACGATGGTGCTTACGTCGACCAGCTGACGCACCTTCTCGATGGTGGTGGAAAGGATCCCTGCTGCAGATTGTTCTTTCATTTAACCTTCACTCTTTTCTTTCTGATTTTTATTTTCATTCCGGCTGCTGTTTTGATCTTTTTTCGCGCCGAAAATTTTAACGAGCATACCGATCAGCACACCGAACAGCAGACGGAATACGTATGCCGTGGTGACGCCGATAAAATACATGGGGGTGAAATGGAACGACGTTACAAACGAAGCCTCGCTGAAACGCGCCAGATAATCGGGATAAATATTAAAATCGTATTTTTTGAGGCGGCACTTTGAGGCAAGCGAACCGAGCAGCGGGAACAGCGCCGCGCATACCTCGCCGTAATAGATCGCCGTTGCGGCGGCGTCTTCCTTTGTGCAGCGAACGTCAAGCCAGAGCTCATCCACAACAACGCCGCGCATGGAGCTGCCGAAGAACCGCTTCGTATAGTAAAGCACTTTTTTCAGGATCGCGTAAAGGCCGTCGATCCCTTCGGCGTCGTACAGCGTTTTCAGCAGGCTGCCGCCCTCTTTGGGCTTTTTCTCTTCATCTTCTTTTTCTTACTCTTCTTCTTTTTTCGGTTCTTCCTCTTTTTTCGGTTTCTCTTCTTCCGGCTTCTTTTCTTTGGGTTTTCTCGGGTAGAGTTTGATCTTCAGGAAGAGCCACTTCAGAAGGGCGGACGTGTTTTCGGAAGAGTACTCAATGCGGAAGCGCACCTTCACACACAGCGCAAAGATGATCAGCGCCAGTATTGCAAGCAGAATCCAGCCGATGATTTTGAGCACGGTCAATACAACGGTCATTGCATCCTTCCTCCTTACAAGATCGACATCTGCCCCGAGATCTCCGCGGAATCTTTCGGCTGCAGCGATTCCAGCACCTGCGCCGCCGTCTGGGTATCGGACACCTCGGGCAGCTCCGCCAGCGTGGACATGCAGAAGCAGCGCAGAAACGCCGCGGTGGTGCAGTAGATCAGCGGACGTCCCGGCAGATCGAGCCTGCCGCATTCCTCCACCAGACCGCGCTGGCAAAGGGTATTGATCACGCCGCCGCAGTCCACCCCGCGGATCTGCTCGACAAAAGCGCGGGTGACGGGCTGGTTGTATGCGATGATCGCCAGCACCTCGAACGCGGCGGGCGACAGCGGCTGGTTGCGTTTGAGATCCAGAACGTTGCGGATGGCCTCGGCGTACTGCGGGCGTGTTGCGAACTGTACCGTAGGGCCGAGCAGAAGCAGCTGCACCGCGCTGCCGCGGTCGTCGTATTCGTTTTTGATCTCGTTCAGGACCGCGTCGAGCCGTTCCGGCGTACAGCCGACCGCTTCCTGCAGCCGTATACGCTCCATCGGTTCGCCGGAAGCGAAAACGATCGCTTCAACGGTCCCTTTGAAATCCATCGTATCGTCAGTCAAAGTCAAGCTCTCCCTCCGGGGTAGAAATCAGATCCATGGTAAAATCGTCGGATGCGCCTTCCACGCTGATGTTGCCGGTTTTCGCGAGCTCCAGCACGGCGAGGAACACGGCGACCAGATCGGAACGGCTCGTGGCGGTGCGCACCATTTCGCGGAACGTCATGCGTCTGCCGCCCGAAAGCATGGAAACCACGGTTTTGATCTTTTCGGATACCGAAACGATCTTTCGCTGCACCAGCGGTCGGAACACGTCGAATTTCGGGGGAAGCATGCGAAGGCGCTTGCCCATCACGCGCATATAGGCGTTCAGGATCTCAATGGGATCGTGCACCCGGGTATAGGTGAGATCCGCCTCGATCTTTTCCGGCGCGCGGGTCTGCGTGTTGAAGCCCGCCGTCTGCATCGAGAGCGCCTCGGCCGCTTTTTTGCACGCTGCGTATTCGATCAGCTCGCCGGTCAGCTCCCTGCGCAGCTGCTCCCCTTCTTCATGGACCGGCAGCAGCGACAGGGATTTGATGTGGATCAGCCGCGCCGCCATCTCGAGGAACTCGCTGGCGATATCGAGATCCAGCGCCTGCATCTCTCGGATATACGCCGTGTACTGCTCCACAAGCTCGAAGATCGGGATATCGTATATATTCAGTTTGTGCTTTGTGATCAGATAGAGCAGAAGGTCCATGGGCCCTTCGAACACATCCAGTTTATAATTGATCTCAGCCAAAACTTCAATTCTCTCTCTCAGTTGAATAATGCCGCAAACGGCAGCCCGGTAAGGGCATCGATCGCATTGGAGACCAACCCTGCGAGCAGGGAGATCGGCGAAAAACCGATGCGGTTGAACAGGAAGATCAGCGCGAACAGAGCGATCATCGAATAACGCTCATACTGCATGATCCTGTAATAGATGCGGTCCGGCAGAACGGCGGTAAGCACGCGGGAACCGTCCAGCGGCGGAACGGGAATCAGATTGAATACGGCGAGGGCTACGTTGACGTAGCTGGCGCTGTCGAAAAAGTAAACCGCTGCGAGCATCGCGTTGCCGGTATTTCCGGTTTTGACGATCACAGCCTTCATGACCCAGCAGAGCAGCGAAAAGACCGCCGCAAGCAGCAGGTTTGAGATCGGGCCGGCAACGGCGGTAAGTCCGAAATACAGTTTGCGCTTGTCTGCCGGGAAGTTGCGGATATTCACGGGCACGGGCTTGGCGTAGCCGAAACCGAACACCAGCATCATAATGGTGCCGAACAGATCCAGGTGCGCCAAGGGGTTGAGCGTGATCCTGCCGCTGAGACGGCCGGTGGGATCGCCGAGCCGCTCCGCCATCCAGGCGTGCGCGCTTTCATGGATCGGGAAACAGCACGCGGCGATAAAAACCAGCGCGCAGAGCTGAACGACGAGCGTCAGGCCGACGCTTTCACCGGACGTGATTGCCTGTATGAGTGAGGAAAGCATGTGGACCTCCTGAGTTATTTTTCTATCGTTACGAATCGGTCTGCACCGAAGGCGTCGCGCTCTTTCCGCGCGTTTCCGACGTGTGAAAACATAGTGCAAAGGATATCGGCCTGATCTTCGCCGCATTCAAAGGCCGCGAAGCCGCCGACGGGCAGAAGCGGCGTCCAGTGCCGCAGGATCGCGCGGTAAAACGCAAGACCGTCATCGCCGCCATCCAGCGCCGTTGCGGGCTCTCTGAGCACTTCCCTCTGCAGCCCCGGGATCTCGCCGGTCGGGATATACGGCGGATTGGATACGATCAAATCGGGCTGCGGGAGCGCCTTTGCGGGGGCGTTCAAGATATCCGTCTCGATCAAATGCGCCCGGTCGGCTGCCGACGCGGGGATATTGCGCTGCAGGTAACCGATGGCCGGTTCATATTTTTCAAACAGCCAGACTTCGGTCTGCGGACATTTCAAGGCGATGCTGACGCCGATGCAGCCGGCGCCCGCGCACAGATCGAATACGCGGCGGTAACCGCGGTCGCGGATCTTCTGTATACAGAGCAGCGCAAGCTCCTCCGTTTCGGGCCGCGGGATCAGCACGCCCGGGCCCACGGCGAACGTATGCCCCAGGAAATCCTGGCTCCGCATCAGATACTGCAGCGGTTCGCCTTGCGCACGCTCGGCGACCAGTCGCCGGTAAGCTTCAGCCTGTTCCCGCACGGCGGAATCGTTTCTGCGCAGCAGATATGCGGTGCGGTCCATGCCGGTCGCGTACAGAAGCAGCTGCAGCGCCTCTTCGGCAGCGTTTTCGGTGACTTCCCGCAAACGGGCTTCGCCCTCCGCCGACAATAACTTATACGAGATCATTCGTTTTCAGGCGCCGGTTTTTCTTCGGCTTCCGGTTGTTCTTCGGGCTCCGGCGCTTCGGGCTTTTCGGGTTCTGCTTCAACGCCGTAGAGCGCGCCCTTCAGCGAAGCGATGCCGACCTCGATCATATCGTCGGTCGGTTCCGCCGTGGTGATGCGCTGCATCCACAGGCCCGGCGCGGAAAAGATCTTTGTAACGATGTTGGTATGCCGACCCGCGTACTTAAGCATTTCATAGCTGATGGCGGTGACAACCGGAAGGATGCCGAAGATCTTAACGACCATCCAGATCAGACGCATGGAATGATCCTGCAAAATCGGGAAGATCAGCGCTACGATCGAAGAGACGATGATATTGATAATGATGATAATGAAGATAAAGCTGGTGCCGCAGCGGGGATGGAAGCGTTTGCAGCTCCGCACGTTTTCAACGGTAAGCTCCAGCCCTTTCTCGTAGCAGAAGATCGTTTTGTGCTCCGCGCCGTGATACATGAACACGCGGTGGATATCTTTCAGGCGGGATACGAGAAACATATAGACCACGATGATGATCGCGCGAAGGATCCCTTCGAGCAGCGGGTGAAAATCAGCAAGCCGGGAAGCGAGCAGATGCTCGTCGGCAAGATCCACAAGAAGCGTGGGCAGATATACGAACAGGAACACGGAGATCGCCGTAACGATCACGGAAAGCACGGCGGTGACCGCGCCCATGAACTTCGGGCCCATGTGGTCGTTCAGCCAGCGATCCATCTTCGACATTTTTTCGGGATCCTCATCCGCCTCCATCTGGCCGGAAAGGTCTGCGGAGCGCATAAGGCACTTATAACCGAAGATCATGGTTTCAATGTAGTTTACGACGCCGCGGATAAACGGCACGCCCAGAAGCTTTACCTTATCCTTGACGTGTCTGAATTCCACCGGTTCGGTGATGATGCGGCCGTCCGTATGGCGGACCGCCAGGGCGCTGCCCTGCGGACCGTTCATCATTACGCCTTCGATCAGCGCCTGACCCCCGACGGACGCCTTGGCCGCACATGTTTTTTGTTTTGCCATTAAGATTCTTTTCCTCCTGCTGAAGATACGGGGGTGAGCGGGAACGAAACCTCCACGGTGGTGCCCTCCCCCAGTTTACTGCGGATTTCCAGGCTGCCGTTGTGCAGGTTCACGATCTCGTTGCTCACGGCGAGCCCGATGCCCGAACCCTTCGCCGAAAGGTTCGCTTTATAGAATTTTTCTTTTACGTGCGGCAGATCCTCTTCGGAAATACCGCACCCGGTATCTGAAAACGTGATGCTGATCTCGCCCGAAGCGATGGACGCCACAATGGAGATCTTGCCCCCCTCGGGCGTATATTTGATGGCGTTATCAAGAATATTCACGAACACCTGCTTTACGCGGTCGGGATCGGCGTTCGCCGGAGCGGGCACGTCCGGCGTGCTGTAGAATATATCGATGCCTTCGCGCATCGCTCTGTCGCGCAGCACGTAAACGGCCTCGTCCAGCTCCGCAAGGATATCGATCTTCTGAATGCGCAGGCGGATATTGCCGTTTTCGATGCGCGAGAAATCGAGCAGATCCTCCACAAGGGAATACAGGCGTTCCGACTCGAACAGGATCACCTTCAGCCCCTGCGAGAGCGTTTCATCCTCGCTTTCGTTCACGGTGATCAGCGTTTCGGTCCAGCCCTTGATCGCGGTGAGCGGCGTACGGAGCTCATGGGAAACGGTGGAGATGAAGTCGTTCTTCATGGTTTCGGTGCGGGCGATCTGCTCCGTCATATAGTTGATGGAATCCGAAAGCTCCGAGATCTCGTCGTAACGCCGGTGCACGTCCAGCTTTTCGGAATAGTCCCCTGCCGCGATACGCCGCGTTGCAGCGTTGATCTTTTTCACCGGCACGAGGATCGACCGGATGAAGAACAGACCGGAAAGGATAACGAGCACCATTGCGAGCAGAACGATCATAAACACAACGAGACCGAGATCGACCACCTTGCGATCCACATCTTCGAGAGAGATCAGGTAGCGTACTGCGCCGTTGCTGCGGTCGCCGGTTTTCGGCAGAAGCACGGTGAGCGCCATATACTTTTCGCCGGAATCCAGATATCCGCGGCCGAGGCCTCGGCCCGACGGCGAATTCATCGCGGCAACGTAATCGGTATCGTCCGCGTTTTCAGAGATAAAGCCGGTGGACGTGACAACGACCTCGCCGTCTTTGTTGTAGACCCAGAGCCATGCGGAATTGATGCCGGTAAAATTGCGGGCATACTCAATGGCGCGGGAAGCGAAGGTATCGTTCGGCACGTCGATATAGCCGTTGAAATACTCCGCCACGGCGCTGCTCTGCCCCATGGACTGCAGCTTCTGTTCCACCGTTTTATAATAGTAATTTCTGACGGACAGCGTGATGAACACGGCGATCCCGAGCAGGATCACGGTGATCACAAGGAGCGTGGTAAGGATCCAACGCTTGGTTATACCGCTTTTCAGCATATGATCACCTCGGCGGGATCAGATCAGCCATTTATAGCCAACGCCCCAGATCGTGGTAAGGTGCTTCGGCGAGGAGGGATCGTCCTCGAGCTTCATGCGCAGCCGCCGGATATTGACGTCCACGACCTTCTCGTCGCCGCAGTACATGCTGCCCCAAACGTGGTTCAGCAGCTCGGTGCGCTCCAGCGGGACCGCCGGATGGTTGAAAAAATACTCGATGATCTGGAATTCGACCTGCGTGAGCTCGATCTGCTTTCCCTTTTTGGTAAGGCTTCTGCTTCTGAGGTTCAGCGTAAAATCGCCGAGCTCGATCACATTTCCCTTTTCTTTGCTCTTTTCGGCAAACTCTTTATTCAGCGTCACTCTTCTGTAGATCGCGTCCACCCGCGCCATCAGCTCGGACGGCGAGAAGGGCTTGGTAACGTAATCGTCGGCGCCGACCAGCAGGCCGGTCACTTTATCCATCTCCTGGGTTTTGGCGGTGAGAATGATGATGCCGATGGTACTGCTTCTTTTGCGGAACTGCTTGCAGACCTCAAGCCCGTCCACTACGGGCATCATGATATCCAGAAGCGCGATATCGATATTGCCGCCGTACTCGTCGTAATACCGAAGGGCTTCTTCGCCGTTTTCGGCCTCGAGCACCTCAAAGCCGTTCCGTTTCAGGTTGATCACGATGAACTCCCGAATGGATTTTTCATCTTCTGCAACAAGGATCCTTTTCAATTTGCGCCGCACCTCACTTTCTTACAGGATTTCAACAAAACTCTTCAGCTGTTCTTTCGTATATCTGAAAACAGTCGGTTCGGCGATCTCAATGAAGATCTCCTGCTCCGCGGGCGTCAGCGAAACGTATTTCACGGTAAACACCGGCGTTTCGGGAACGTCCGTCTGATAGAACCGCAGTTCTTTATTCGCCGCGTCGTAAGCGGCAAAGTAGCCGTTCAGGAAAGCGTCCGCCTTAAAACGGAACTCCCCTTCGGGGGCATAGAAATAGTTTCTGGACAGATAATTCAGACTGTCGCGCTGCAGCCGGGCAAAGGTAATCAGCTGCATCGGAGCCTCGCCGTCCGGGTCTTTGGTATAGACCGCGGAATTCTCATAGGGACGCTGCACGGGAAACTCTATGATACGGTCGTTGTTCAGGTCCTCGCTGAAGACCGCGGCGTTTCTGCCGGTCATTTCGGAGATCACGTTCCCCTCAGCGTCCTGCGCGCGTTTCAGCACGAGCTCGGCGGTATCGAACCACAGCACCTCCGTCATATAAGAGCCGTCGTAATTCATGCAGTCGATATACAATCGGTAATGCCCGTCGCGGATATCGAAGCTCATTTTCACCGGCACGTTCACCGAAAGCTGCAGCTGCAGTTCACACACAAAGACAAAGCCGCCGTCCGCCGGATCCATTTTGATCATGTTGGCTTTGAAGGGCTGTTCCTGGTCGGCGCCGTTATCCATCAGATACAGCAGTTCCTGCTGCCCGTCGAAATCAAAATCGCACACCATATAGTCGTAGATCTGCAGCACCGAAAGCTGGTCGATACGTTCTTCCGGCAACGACGTGATTTTATACAGCGACAGCGTTTTGTTCCGTTTGGAATCCGAAACCGTCCACGTTACGGCGATCTCATACCCCACGGCCTTATCCAGATCGAGGAACGAAACGGAATATACTTCGCTCCCGTTGCCGGTCATGTCCCCTGCGGAATACCACTGTTCGCCGTTGAAGCGCAGCAGATGCAGATGCGCCTCGTCCGGAGATTCGGGCCTGCAGTAAAACACAAGCGTTTCGTCCGTGCCGTTCCGGTCGATATCATACTGAACGAAAGCCGAGCGGAAATCTCCGGATACAGGGCTCACCAGCATCACGTCTTTGCCCACGGCTTTTTCAAAAGCCTGCTGGATCAGCGCGTTCTCTCCGGTCAGTTTCGGCGGACGGATCAGAGAATCGGTGGAGGTAAAATCAATAAACGAACAGGAACAGCACAAGAGCGCGATCAGCGCGAACAAAAGGACCGTTTCAACGGCACTGCGTATCGCTTTCATTTCCGCTCCTCCCGGGGTCAGTCGACCCGGATCTCAACGGTGTATTCCCCTCTTACCCAGCAATCGGTCAGCGTGCGGAGAACGATCTTCGCGGGCACTTCGTTCACGCCCTTTTTGAGTTCTACGCCCTCAAGCTGCGGCACGGCGTAGGCCTCGCTGTTGTCGATCCCCTCCAGAGAGCCGGCGGGGCCGATCACCTGGACCGACATGACCGTTTCGGTGATGATCTTCGCGTTCGCGGGCAGTTTCACGTCCTCCGCAGATACTTCCACCTGAAGCCAGCGCTTCATCATGGAAGACATATCAACGGTCACGGTGAACTGCGTGATATCCTCACTGATCGGATATTCGAGTTCCTCCACAGGGATCCTGATGATATTCTTCGCCTGATCGATCTGTGAAAAATCGACGGTGCCGATATTGATCTCGTCGGACGAGGGCACGTTCTGATTATCGCCGGTGGCAAGGGTCAGCGCAACAGACGAGGGATACACGGTATAAGAGATCCCCTCTTCGCGGTAATCCTTGGGCATGTTGGTAAAGGTGACCACCGGCTTGAACGTCGCCGTATAATTCACGGGGATCGTGATATAGATCGGATCGGTGTTTTTCAGGGTGACATGGTCGAATTTCGCGTTTTCGCTGGTGCTCACGTAAACGATCTCGGCGGTGAAGGTCTCGGTGGCGGTGAGTTCTTTATCCAGCTCAACAACAGCCTTCACCTCAGAGATCTTGCCGACCTCCAGCGCAGGGCCCTGCACAACCACGCTGCCGGCGCTGAGCCGCGGATTCTCGCGGGTGTAGCCCTCGGGAAGCGAATACCGCTCCGTTTCGCGGATCTCATCCGTTACGGTAAAGGCCTTTTCAACGTATTCGTCCAGGTATACCGAAACGGTGGACTTGGAATACTTCACCACTTCAACGTCCGCATTGGAAACCGAAACGGAAACGGGAAGCGCATAGGTTCCGGCGGTGGTTACCGAGGCAAAAGATACGGTGGCGTTGATGTTGTCGGCAAAGCTCTCGTCGTTCACGAGATAGCTCTTCCCTTTTACGGTGACGTCGATATACGCGTCCGGATCGCCGAAGATGCGCATATTGTTGTTTGCGGGCAGCGAGCCTTCATAGTTCAGCTGCACTTTGATGTTGACAAATTCTTTTTCGACCTCTGTGGTCTGGAACATGCTCACGCCGCACCAGAGGATCACGGCGATGAACAGTGAAAACGCCAGTACGAACCAGTTGTTGTCGAACAGATGCGAAAACGGTTTCTTATTTGTTTTGCCGGTATTATTCGTCTGTGCCATCCGTTTTCGCCTCCTTTTCATTTTCAGCCGCGCCGTCGTCGGCGCCCGCCTTCTGTTTTCTTAAACGGATCCGTTTTTCCCCGGTTGCCGGGAGAAGGTACTGGCCGAGCAGCTCGCGCAGCTCGCTGTCGGTAATGCCTCTGCGCAGCGTGCCGTCTACCGCGATGGAGATGATTCCGGTCTCTTCGCTGGTCACCACGGCAACGCAGTCTGAATTCAGGCTTGCCTCCAGCGCGGCCCTGTGGCGCGTGCCCACGTTCTCGTTGATCACGCGGTCGTTCTTCATGGGGACCACGCAGCGCGCGGCCACGATACGTCCGTTGCGGATGATCACCGCGCCGTCGTGCAGCGGCGCTTTCGGATAGAAGATGCTGCAGATCATTTCATAAGAGGTTTCGCTGTCGATCATCACGGCCTGCTTGGTAAGGTCGCCGAGCAGCGTCTGCCGCTGGAACAGGATCAGCGATCCCACCTTATTGCGGCTCATGGCGCCGCAGGCACGGCAAACGGCGTTGATGGCGTCGAGCTCGTCCTCTTCATTTTTGCGGTTCAGGAACGGCAGCGTTCTGCCGAAGCTTCTGGCGCCCATGTGCTCCAGTCCCTGCCGGATCTCACCCGAAAACAGGATCACCACGATCAGAATGATATCGCTGAGCAGACGGTTGAATATGTACGTGCTCGCGGACATATTGAGGATGGACACGAGTCCGTAAACGATCGCGACAAACACGATGCCCTTGATCACCTGGATGGACTGGGTCTTTCTGAGCTGCACGATCACCGCGTATACCAACAGGGTGACCAGCAGGATATCCAGAATATCAGGAATAAAATGGAAATTCAAAAATACGTCTTTGAGTCTGAGAAAAAAGGTTTGGATCGTTTCTGCAAACATCTGTTATTACACCACCGTTATTGTTTTATTCCTTCTCGATCAGCACGACCGCGTGTGCGCGGATCCCTTCCATGGCGCCGGTAAAGCCGAGCCCCTCTTCGGTCGTCGCCTTCACGCTGACGTTTTCGGCAGCCGTATTACAGGCTTCGGCAATGTTGAGCCGCATCTGCGCGATATAGGGCGACAGCTTCGGTTTCTGGGCGATCACCGTTGCGTCGATATTTGTTATTCTATAGCCTTTATCTGCAATCAGGCTGAAACACTTTTTGAGCAGTTCCATACTGTTTGCGCCTTTGTAAGCGGGATCGGTATCGGGAAAATGCTTACCAATATCGCCCAGCGCCAGACTGCCCAGAAGCGCGTCGCACACGGCGTGCAGAAGAACGTCCGCATCCGAGTGCCCCAGAAGTCCCAGAGGATATTCGATTTTTACGCCGCCGAGGATCAGATCCCGGTCCGGCGCGAAACGGTGCACGTCGTACCCGTGACCGATACGATACATGCCGTCACCCTCTTCCGTTTTCGATGCCCAGCAGTTCTTCGCAGGCCGCGATCTTCACCGCCGCGCAGAGGATCTTTGCCGCGGTATCCAGCTCGGCTGCGCTCGGGCAGGACGGAGCGATGCGGATGTTCGCATCGTTGGGATCGACCCCGTAGGGATACGTGGCGCCGACACCGGTAAGCACGAGGCCGCAGTCTTTGCATAACTGCCCTACGTATTTCGCGGAGCCGACGTTTACGTCAAGGCTGATGAAATAACCGCCCTTCGGCGAATTGAACGATGCGATCCCGAGGCCGTCGAGCTCTTTGTGAAGCACGTTGAGCACCGCGTCGAATTTCGGACGGAGCAGCGCGGCGTGCTTCTTCATCTGCGCGCGAATATCGTCCATTGTTTTGTAATAATACGCGTGGCGCAGCTGGTTCAGTTTATCGTAGTTGATGATCTGCAGGCTCAGCCGCGCAAGGATCTCTTTGAAGTTCGCGTCGCTTGCCGCCATCGCCGAAAGCCCGGAACCCGCAAACGTGATCTTTGACGTGGAGGCGAAAGCGACGAACCGGTCTTCGGTGCCGTATTTCTTTGCGGCTTCAAAAACGTTGGCAAGCTCATCCTTTTCGTCGTACAGGTCGTGCACGACGTACGCCTCGTCCCACAGCACCCTGAAATCTTTTGCGGCGGTTTTCATCGCCGCCAGCCGTTCAACGGTTTCTCTGCTGTAAGTGATGCCGTCGGGATTCGAATATTTCGGCACGCAGAACATGCCCTTTACCGAAGGATCCTTTACGATCTCTTCAACGAGATCCATATCGGGACCGGCAGGCGTCATCGGGACGCTCACCATCTTCAGGCCGAAATGCGCGCAGATGGCGAAGTGACGGTCGTACCCCGGAACAATGGCGATGAACTTGCGGTCCGGATCGAACAGCCACGGCTCGTTTCCGCCCACCCCGTGGGAACAGCACTGCGAAACGTAATCGTACATCAGGTTCAGGCTGGAGGAACCGGCAACGATCACGTTCTCCGCCGGATACCCCATGATCTCGCCGAACAGTTTTCTGCAGGTCGGCAGTCCGCACAGCCCGCCGTAGTTGCGGCAATCCGTACCGTCTTCCGCCAGAACGCCGGTATCCGCCCTGGTGAGGTTCAGCAGATTATCGGACAGATCCAGCTGTTCCGGCGAGGGTCTGCCGCGCGCCATATTGATCGAGATCCCGGCGCGCAGGAACGCTTCGTATTCTTTTTTTGCCTCTTCGTAAAACGTGCGCAGCGCTTCGGCTGAGCAATGGCGCAGGTCTTCCATATATAACTCGCTCCGATATAAAATAAAATAATATAATTTAACTTTTATATTGTAGCATACTCAAAATGCAATTACAATCTTTTTTTCTTATTAATTAATAGTTTATTAATATTTTTTTTGAAACAGCGGCAAATAAATCATATTGCAAACCGGCATACGTTTTTGATATAATCTGTTGTGTGAGGTTCACCCGTCCGACAGACCGGAACTACGGAGGGATACATATGAAAAAACTCAACGTCAGAAAGAAACTCGGCACGCTGCCGGTGATCGCGGCGCTGCTGCTTTCTTCACTGCTCGGCGGAGCGTTCACGCTTCCCTCCGCGCAGGCGGAAACAGCCGTTTCGGGATTTGTTTACGAGGCTGTACAGTCCAACAGGATCGAAGGCGCACGCGTGACGCTTTACGATACGAACGACGGCGGCCGTACGGTATGGATCCCCGAGGAACCGGAACAGAGCAACCCCGTGGTTACAGACCGTGAAGGTTCGTTTTTCTGGAAAACGTGCCCCCGGGCGTTCGGGATCGGGGTTGAACTTGCCGGGCATAAGACCGTGTATGCCGCGCAGACGGAACTTCGTTCCACCGCCGGGGAGTACGCAATTCCCGTTGTTACAACGCAGGCGCCTGAAATCGCCCGGGTCATCCGGAAGCACGACAACATCTGCGTGGAATTTACACAGTATATGGACCTTCGGACCGTGACCGAGGACACCCTCGTTTTCTATCATAACGGCAAGCCCGTCGACGGCGAGCGTTGGCCGGCGGACAGCGAGATTTCGGGAACGAATCCGTATGTTTACTACGCTAAGTCTTTCAATTTTTTACCGGAAGCAGAGGTCACCGAGATCACGGTACAGCGGGTAAAAAACTATGCGGGCATAAGCATCAGCGGCAAACGCAGCGTCCCGGCATCGGCGTTCGTGCCCGAAACGTACTTTACGCCGGGCGATATCGACAATGACGGGACGGTTACCGCCGCGGACGCCCGTATCGCGCTGCGTGCGTCGGTCGGCATATTCACAGACGGAGACAAGACCTACGATTTCAGCGAAAGTTCGCGCACGCTTCTTATTGCAGACCGCGACAAAAACGGCGCGGTAGAAGCCTCCGACGCCAGAAGCATCCTTCGCGCCGCGGTAGGGCTTACAGCGTTTTATTCCAACTCGAAGCTTGCAACGTATACGAATCTTACAGA
The DNA here is from genome assembly GCA_017439205.1 of Clostridia bacterium. Classification (GTDB taxonomy): domain Bacteria; phylum Bacillota; class Clostridia; order Oscillospirales; family Acutalibacteraceae; genus RUG806. The sequence continues at coordinate 8,802 of JAFRSZ010000032.1, read as the reverse complement.
CAAACACGACGACCGGACGCAACCGATCGACCGTATCACGATCCACCACATGTCGGACGTCATGACGGCGAAGGGATGCTGCGATTATTTCTGTGAGACGACGCGGGAGGTTTCGGCGAACTACTGCATCGGCTGGGACGGGAGCGTGGCGCTGAACGTGGAGGAGCGCTACCGCGCATGGACCTCTTCAAGCGAGGCAAACGATATGCGTGCGATCACGATAGAGGTATCGAACGACAGTTACGGACCGGATTGGCATGTGTCCGACGCCGCCATGGAGAAGCTCATAGAACTGTGCATCGACGTCTGCCGCCGCAACGATATCAAGGAGTTGGTTTTCACGGAGAACGCGTACGGGAGCATTACCATGCACAAGATGTTTTCGGATACCGACTGCCCCGGTCCGTACCTCAGCGCAAAATATCCTTACATCGTTGAGCGTGTGAACAGCGCGCTCAGGGGAAACGGATCATAAAAAGCAGGAACGGGCAATGCGCAAGTAAGACAAGGAAGTATTTCACGGCTGCGTGGTAAGCGGGTGATTACTTCAAGCATAAAAAAGCAGACTGATGAGGAAAAGTCAGTCTGCTTTTATTATTCAGCGTTTAAACAAAACAAGCTTTATTTTGTACGTTCGCGGATGATGTATCTGGTGGGAGTCCCCTCGAGGCCGAACACCTCGCGGATGCGGTTGTCGATATAGCGCTGGTAGCTGTAATGGAACAGATCCTTGCTGTTGACGAACACCACGAACGTGGGCGGACGCACGCTCGTTTGCGTAATATAGAAGATCTTGAGCCGTTTTCCCTTGTCTGTGGGCGGCTGCACGCGGGCCTCCGCCTCCGCCAGCACGGAGTTGAGCCTGCCGGTGGGGATGCGCGTCGCGTTCTGATCGTCCACGAATTTGATCAGCTCGTAAAGGCGGTCCAGCCGCTGGCCGGTTTTCGCCGAGATAAAGATGATCGGGGCGTAAGACATGAACGAAAAATCGTTCATCAGCTTCTTGCGGTAAGCGTCCATGGTTTTGCCGTCTTTTTCGTAGGCGTCCCATTTGTTCACCGCGATGATGCAGGCCTTGCCCGCCTCGTGCGCGATGCCCGCAACCTTGGAATCCTGCTCGGTGAACCCCTCGAGCGCGTCGATCATGATCACACATACGGTGGCGCGCTCCACCGCCATCACGGCGCGGGTCACGCTGAACTGCTCGATGCGGTCATCAACGCGGGATTTCCGCCGGAGCCCCGCGGTATCGATAAACACGAACTTGCCGTGCTCATTCTCTACGATGGTATCGGAAGCGTCGCGCGTGGTGCCTGCGATATCGGATACCAGCATCCGCTCCTGCCCGCAGAGCGCGTTCACGAGCGAGGATTTGCCCACGTTGGGCTTGCCGACGATCGCAACCTTGATGCGGTCGTTTTCGGCCTCTTCCTCCTGCTCGGAGGGCAGGTGCTTGAGCACTTCGTCCAGCAGGTCGCCGGTGCCGTGGCCGTGCACGGAGGAAACGGCGATGGGGTCGCCGAGGCCGAGGTTATAGAATTCATAGAACTCGGGCGGCACGTCGCCGATGCCGTCGCATTTGTTGACGCAAAGGATGATGGGCTTGCCGCTTTTGAGCAGCATATTGGCCACTTCGCTGTCGTTGGCAGTGACGCCGCTGCGGATATCCGTGACGAGGATGATCGCGTCCGCGCTGCGGATGGCAAGCTCCGCCTGACGGCGCATCTGCGATAAGATCACGTCGTCCGAATACGGCTCGATACCGCCGGTATCCACGATCAGAAAGCGGCGGCCGAGCCATTCGCAGTCGGCGTACAGCCGATCGCGCGTTACGCCGGGGCGGTCGTCCACGATGGCGAGCCGCTGGCCGCACAGTTTGTTGAAGAGCGTGGATTTGCCTACGTTCGGCCTGCCCACGATCGCTACGATTGGTTTTGACATAACAGATTTTTCTCCTGATGAAAGGATAGCTTATTCTTCGGTAAGCCGCAGGAACACGTCCAGCAGAGAGGCCGCGTCGCAGTCCGCGATCACGGCGCGCACGCCGAGCGCTTCCTCTGCCTGCTCAACGGTCACGTCGTCCAGAAAGACCCGTTCGGTACGGCTTCTGAACATCACGCCGGGGAACACAAGCGTTTTCTGCGCAGGCGGGAACGCGCTGAAATGCGCGATGATATCTTGGCCGGTGAGCAGCCCCGCCACGGTGACGTCCTCGCCGAAGAACTCGTTTTTAACGCCGTACACGGCGATATCGGACTGCGTGAATTTTTTGCAGAAAGCCTCCGCAAGCTCCGTGAGCAGATCGCGTGCGGCCATGCCGGTGACCAGCGCAAACGAACGCTTTTTATGATCCGCGGGAGCGTCGGCGAGCGCTTCAAGAAACTCATACCGCATGCCGGTAAGCATGCCGACGCCGTTTTCGAGCTGCGGGAAATCGCCGTAGTATTCATACGGCGGCAACGGACGCCCTGCCAGCTGAAAGAATTCGTCGGAGGGATACGCGGCCTTCTCCCGCCCCGCCTTTCGGAGGCCTGCGTTGAACGCGTCTATGGTGTCGATCACCGCGGCGGCCTCTTCCGCCGAGAATTTACGCAGCGGGCAAAGGTTTTCACGGTATTTCGTAAGCCCCACGGGCACCGCGGCGATGCTTTGCAGGCTCGTGAGCTCGCTGAGCTTCTGCAGGGAATACTCCAACGCCGCGCCGTCGTTTACGCCGGGGCACAGCACGAGCTGCGCGTTGATGCGGATACCCGCGTCGGAAAAGCGCTTCAGGTACCTTAGCGACTCCCCCGCTTTCGGGTTCTTCATCATCCGCACGCGCAGATCGGGGTCCATCGTATGCACGGAAGCGTTGATCGGGCTGATGTGCATGCGTATGATCCGTTCAACGTCGTGCTCCGAGAGATTGGTGAGCGTGATGTAGTTGCCGAACAAAAAGGAAAGGCGCGCGTCGTCGTCCTTAAAATAAAGCGAAGGACGCAGGCCGGGCGGAAGCTGGTCGATAAAGCAGAAAATGCATTTGTTGCGGCAGTGCCGCTGCGCGTCCATCAGATAGGTCTCGAATTCGAGCCCGAGCGCGTCGGGTGATTCGATATGCCTGAGCCGCAGCGTTTTTTTGCCGCCGTCCGCCTTCAGGAAATCAAGCCGCAGTTTCTCGCCCTCGCAGTAAAAACGGTAATCGAGCACGTCGTTGATCTCGTTGCCGTTGATATGCGTCAGCCGGTCGCCGGGACGGATCCCTTTTTTATCGCACGGCGAGCTTTTCAGCACGTTGAATACCGTTACGGCCATATCATCCGCCCCCTTACAAACAGCAAAAAGGCGGGGAAGAATCTTTCCCACCTATGCTTCTCATTCTTAATCGTTCCGAAAAATAAACGGAGAGATCAGTCTTCTACCTTGATGACCTCGCGGCCGTTATAATAACCGCAGGCACGGCACAGTCTGTGAGATTCTTTCAGTTCGCCGCAGTTGGAGCACTTTTCGATCGAAGGCGCGGTGATCTTCCAAACGTTGTTGCGTCTTTTATCTCTTCTTGCTTTCGAAACACGTCTTGCAGGTACTGCCATGTTTATTTCCTCCTAAGTAAAAATCAGAATAGCTGTTTCAGAACATCCCATCTGGGGTCGGTCGGACTCGCGCAGCTGCAGGTCGTCAGGTTGAGGTCCGCGCCGCATATGCTGCACAGCCCCTTGCAGGATTCTTTACACAGGAAACGCGAAGGCATCGCCAGATAGATATCCTCCGCGGCAAGCGAATCCAGATCCAGACGCATATTCTCAACCACGATATAATAATCGTCTTCATCGTTTTCAGCATGCGCGATCAGACAGTGCGCCAGCGGTACGCTGACCTGCTTTCTGATCGGCGCGTTGCACCGGGCGCATACGGCGGAAAGTTCGTATTCCGCCGAGGCCTCAAGATAAACGATGCCGGTTTTATTGAAGACCCGGCCCGACACATGCACCGGAGAAACGATCATCTCGTCTTCCAGCGTAAACATGTAATCAAATGATTTGCCGGCGCCTTCATTGCCGAAAACGGCGTCCAGTTCGATATACACCGCTTGTCCTCCGTACAACCATCGGGATAAACGCACGATATATTATATAGAGTTCAAACGGGTTTGTCAACAAAAATTTTTATGCAGCGGATATTTTTTTATAATAAAACGGTTTCACTCGATCTCGCAGATCTTTTCGATGCGCTCGGGCAGGTTTTCTTTCGCCGTGGAAACGGTAAAGGTGAACACGGTGCCGGTGAGATCGGAAAGCCGCGCGATGCGCTCCAGGAAAGTAGCAAGCGCCTCGTAATCTCTGCCGCCGATCTTCAGGGTGGCGTCGATCAGGATATCGGTGATATCGTGGTCGCCGGCGCACAGGCCGCTGAGGAACCCGTAAAACGCGTCGTAACCGCTGATGCCGTAATTTGCGGCCGCGAGCAGACGGACACGGTAGCTCACCTGATATCTGAGAAGGTCGTCTTTTTCAACGCATACCACGTGGCCTTTGGATTCCTGCAGGGCGGTGTTGACAGCATCCAGCAGTTTCTTTGTTTTGCCCGATCCCTTTTCTCCGATCAAAAGCTTAACCATAATCAAAACATCCTTTCTTTATTATACTCTTACTCTTCGATCCGTTTTTCAAGATCCTGTTTCATTTCTTCATATCCGGGCTTGCCGATCAGCGCGAACATGTTCTTTTTGTAGCTTTCCACGCCGGGCTGGTTGAACGGATTCACACCGAGGATATACCCCGATACGGCGCAGGTTTTTTCAAGGAAATAGAACAGTTCGCCGAGGTTGTAGGCGTCCGGGCGGTCCACCTCGAGGATGATGACCGGCACGTCCCCGTCGCAGTGGGCAAGCACCGTGCCCTGATACGCCTTTTTATTCACGAAGCTCAGCGTTTTACCCGCCAGGAAATTCAGCCCGTCGGCATTCACGTCGTCCGCCTCGATCCCGATATCGCATTTGGGATGTCTGAAGTCGACCACGGTTTCAAAGAGGATGCGCTCTCCTTCCTGCACGTACTGCCCCATCGAATGCAGGTCGGTGGAATAAATCGCGGAGGCCGGGAAGATCCCCTTGCCGTCCTTGCCCTCGCTTTCGCCGAAAAGCTGCTTGAACCATTCGTTCATCAGCGTGTAATCGGGCTCGAAGCTGACCATCATTTCCACCTTTTTGCCCTTGCGGTACAAAAGGTTGCGGATGGCGGCGTATCTGCAGCAATCGTTGGTGTAAAGGTCGCCCTTTTCATATCTGCGCATGGCGTCGGCGGCGCCGTTCATCAGCGCGTCGATATCCACGCCCGCGGCGGCGATGGGCAGAAGCCCCACGGCGGTGAGCACGGAATAGCGGCCGCCTACGCCGTCGGGCACCACGAATTCCTCGTAGCCTTCGCTGTCGGCAAGGGCCTTCAGCGTACCTTTGACTCTGTCGGTGGTAACGTAGATCCGTTTCGCCGCTTCGGCTTTGCCGTACTTTTCTTCAAGCAGCTTCTTGAAGAGGCGGAACGCGATGGCGGGCTCTGTGGTGGTGCCGGATTTGGAGATCACGTTCACCGAGAAATCGCAGCTTCTGCAGTAATTCAGGATCTCGCTGATCTCTGTGGGAGAAATGCTGTTGCCCGTAAAAAAGATCTTCGGGCCGTTCTCTTCCACGAGGTTGTAATTCTTGGATTTCACGAATTCGATGGCGGCGCGCGCGCCGAGATACGAGCCGCCGATGCCGATCACGACCAGCGCTTTGGAATCGGAACGGATCTTTCGCGCGGCTTTTTTGATGCGTGCGAATTCTTCTTTATCGTAATCTTCCGGCAATGTGAGCCAGCCGTGGTACGCGTTGCCCGCGGCAGAGGCTTTGTTTTCATACAGCTGGCTGTGCGCGGCGGTCACTTCGTCGGCGATGCTCTGATAATCTGCTTCACTCAAGAACTTCTCAAGGTAACGGCAGTTGAGTTTGATTGACATGCCCGGTTTTCTCCTATGAATATAGTATTATGTAGTATTTTACAATAGATTTGAGATTATTTCAAGAAGAATATCGGTTTTTTTTCATTTTTTTCGTTTCATCCACGATCCAACGACCGGAAGATCCTAAAGATCGCCTTCAGGAAAGAGAGCTTCGGCACGTCCGCCGCTGCGGTGAGATCGTACTGCGCGACCAGCGCGTCGCCGGCATAAAAACGAAGAGCGCCCAGGACCTGCCCTTTTTCGACAGGGGCGTCGGTTTCTTCGGCGTATTCGGTTTCCTGCGTGATCTTCGCGCCCGCCCCGCGGCTGAGCAGGATATCGCCGGAAAGCGCCGCCTGCAGCGCCACGCTGCACGTCTCGCCGTGGTTTACCTTCACCGGGTTTACGGACGACGGATCGAACGACGGCGTGAAGATCTCGTAATTGGCAAAGCCGTAGTCCAGCAGCGCCCGCGCGCCGTTGAAACGGTCGTTGCTGCTGTCCGCGCCCAGCACCACGGCGACCAGGCCGAGGCCGTCCCGCTCCGCGGTTGCCGATACGCAGCATCCCGCCTTGCTTGTTGTGCCGGTTTTCAGGCCCGTGATACCGGAGTAGTAACGGATCAGTTTATTGGTGTTCACAAGCTGCGTTCTGCCGCCGCGCAGCGTATCCATCCATATGGTGGTGTAATCCCTGATAAAGTCCACATTCAGCAGCGCGCGCGACATCAGCGCCACGTCGTAAGCGGTGGTGAGGTGCGTGGTGGTATCGTCGTCCAGCCCGGTGCAGTTATCGAAATGCGTATTCTCCATGCCCAGCTCGGCGGCACGGCTGTTCATCATCTGCACAAACGTTTCTTCACTTCCCGCGACCGCTTCACCCAGCAGCGTGCAGGCGTCGTTTGCGCTGTATACGGCGGCGGCCTTCAGCAGATCGCGCACCGTCATTTCCTCGCCCGGCTCCAGCCAGATCTGCGAACCGCCCTTGGCGGCGGCGGTATCGGAGCAGACCAGCGTTTCATCGAAAGAAAGCTTTCCCGCGGCAATGGCCTCGGATACCAGAAGCAGCGTCATGATCTTCGTTACGGACGCAGGATACAGCTGCATATTTTCATTTTTGGCAGCAAGAAGCGTTCCGGTGTTGCAGTCCATCAGCGCGTAGGCCTTCGCGTTGACGCTGAGATCGGCATAGGTGTTTACGGTGAGAAGCGCATCCGTATCGAAAAAATCGTCTTCCGTTGCAAAACACGGCGCGGGAAGCAGAAAAACGAACAGAACACACATTAAAAGAGCGATCGGTTTTTTCATAGCACATTCCTCCGCTCTATCCTATGCCGCGGCACGTATGGTTCAGAACATCCCGACAAAAAAAGACGGTTGCAATCTCCGCCCGAGTATTCTATAATGACATTATATAAATCTTACGAGGTGCCTCTATGAAAGCAGCGTTTGTGACCCTCGGCTGCAAAGTGAACCAGTATGAATCCAACGCCCTTGCCGCGCTTCTCAAAAGCAGCGGCTTTACCGTGGTGCCGCCGGAGGAAGACGCGGACGTATACATCGTCAATTCCTGCACCGTAACGGCGGAAAGCAGCCGCAAATCCCGTCAGGCGCTGCGGCACGTACGCAGAGAACACCCGAACGCCGTTACCGTTTTCACCGGCTGTTATTCGCAGGCATACCGTGAAGAGCCCGCGGCGCTGGAGGAAGCGGATATCGTGCTCGGCAACAAAACGAACGATCGGCTCGTTGCAGCGATCAGGGCGTTCATCGAAACAAAACAGCGGCAGCTCAGCGTTGAAGAACATCTGCGCGGCGACGCGTATACGGGTTTCGGCGCGGCCACGTTTGAATGCCATACGCGCGCCTATATCAAGATCCAGGACGGCTGCAACCGCTTCTGCACCTACTGCATCATTCCGAAATCACGCGGGTTTTCCCGCTCGCGCCCCCTTGACGAAATCGAAGCGGAACTCAGATGCATTGCCGAAAACGGCTATAAGGATGCGGTATTCGTGGGGATCAATCTCTCTTCATACGGGTTGGAAACAGGCATGAACATCTGCGACGCGCTGGCGATCGCGCAGCGCACTTCCGGGATCGAACGGTTCCGCCTCGGCTCGCTGGAGCCCGACCACATCACGGACGAAGTGATCGAAGCGCTGACGAAAATGGATAAATTCTGCCCACAGTTCCACATCTCCCTGCAGAGCGGTTGCGACCGGATACTGAAGCGGATGAACCGGCATTATACCGCCGCGGAATACGAAACGCTGTGCGGCAAACTGCGAGAGGCGTTCCCCGGGCTTTCGCTTACCACGGACATCATCGCGGGCTTCCCCGGAGAAACGGAAGAAGACTTTCTTGAAACGGTGGCGTTTGCCGAAAAGATCGGCTTTATGAAGGTGCACGTTTTCCCTTATTCGCGCAGAGAGGGCACGCCTGCGGCGAACGCACCCGATCAGGTGGACAAACATACGAAGCTGGACCGCTGCGCGCGGCTGCAGACCGCCTGCGACGCCCTGCGAAACGCCCTTTTGCGGCAGATGGTCGGCAGCACGCAGGAGGTACTGTTTGAAACGCCGAAGCACGGCATGCAGCAGGGATATACGCGCAACTACACCCCCGTGGCGGTTGCATGCCCCGATTGTCTGACCGGGCAGATCCGGAACGTGAAAATCACCGGAACGGACGGAGACGGGTGCGTGGGAGAGATCGTTTAAGGCTGTGAATTGGAATTTGTCGCTCGATGCGACAAATTCCAACGAAATGAACAATGAATAATTAACAATTAACAATTGATGAAAGGGCTCCGCCCTTACCCGATTATACTCATCGGATAAGCAGGTTT
>JAFRSZ010000353.1 GCA_017439205.1 Clostridia bacterium | reverse complement strand
GGTGGCCTGACGCTGCGCGTCGGTGAAATAGGCGGGTACCGTGATCACGGCCTCGGTGACCGTGCCGCCCAGATAGCTTTCCGCGTCGTTCTTCAGCTTGGTGAGGATCATCGCGGAGATCTCCTGCGGGGTGTAGGTTTTGTCGTCGATGCGCACTCTGAAATCAGAGCCCATCTGACGCTTGATGGACATCACGGTGCGGTCGGGGTTGGTGATGGCCTGGCGCTTTGCAACCTGACCTACCATACGCTCGCCGGTCTTGCCGAACGCGACCACGCTGGGGGTGGTTCTGGAGCCTTCGGCGTTCGCGATCACTACGGGCTCGCCGCCCTCGATCACTGCTACACAGGAATTGGTGGTTCCCAGATCGATACCGATAACTTTTGACATAATCTTTATCCTCCGAATTTCATAATATTACTTTATAAATAAACTGACTCAGTTTGCCACTTTCACGGTGGCGTGCCTTATCACTTTATCGCCCAGTTTATAGCCCTTCATGAACACTTCCGATACGGTGTTCTCGGGGAGCTCGTCGTTTTCCTCGTGCATCACGCCGTTGTGCAGGTTCGGGTCGAAGGGGTCTCCCTTTTCGCCGAAGCACTCCACGCCGAGCGACGCGAAAACGTCATGGGTTTGTTTCAGCGTCATTTCAACGCCCTTTTTGTAGCTTTCCAGATCGCCCTCGGCGCCCGCGGCACGTTCGAGGTTATCCGCAACGGGAAGAAGCTTCGCTATGGTTTCGGCCTTCACGTCGTTATACAGCGCTTCTTTTTCTTTCTGGCTGCGCTTGCGGAAGTTATCGTACTCCGCGAGGGTGCGCATCAGCCGGTCGTTTGCCTCCGCCAGCTTTGCCTCCAGCGCTTTTTTTTCTTCGTCTTCCGGCGCGGCGGTTTCTTGAGCCGGGGTCTCTTGAGCCGGGGTTTCTTGAACCGGGGTCTCTTGAGCCGTTGTCTCCTCGGTCACGGCTTCGGTTTCGGGGGCTTGCGCCGTCTCGGGGGAAGCGGCCTCTTTTTTCTTCTTTTTGCTGTCTGACATATGGATCAGTCCTTTCCGTTCGTATCCAGATTGCCTGAGATCAGCTCTCCTGCGATCTCACAAACATATTTAACCAGCGGCAGTACGCGGGCATAATCGGTTTTTGTGGGGGCGATCACCGCAAAGGCGCCCGCCTCGTGGTCTCCCGTTTTGTACGGGCAAACGATCAAAGACGCCCCGCGCAGGAAGGAATAGCCGTTTTCGCTGCCGATACTGATCTTCGGCCCGTCGTCGGCGGCCTCCTGCAGGAGCTTCAGCACCGCGTCCTTTTTGGAAGCGAATTCGATGATGCGCGGCGCATCCGCGTGCAGGGAAGAGGCCAGCAGCCGCGTCTGCCCTTTCACGATCACGTCCGCCTGGGTGCTTTCGCCGATGGCCTCGAACAGGCTCACCAGCAGGGGAGAGATATCCAGCGCCTGCGCCCCGAGCGACGCCGTTACGCTCTGCAGATCCGCCCTTGAAACCGAGCCGCAGGTGTTGCCGATGAAATTTGCGGCGCATACGTTATAAAACAGCTCGTACAGCGCGTAGTCCGCTTCGGTCTGCAGCTTCGCGATCCGGCTGCGGAACACCCCGGCTGAGGTGGAGAACACCACCAGCGCCGAGCGTTTGCTCATCGGAAGCAGCTGCACGTTGTTGATCACCGCGTCCGGGTAAAAAGGCGTGGTGGCCAGCGCCAGCGCGCCGGTCAGTTCTGAAAGCACCTCGCAGCTCTCGGCGAGGATCACGCGCGCGTCGCCCTCAAAATGGTCGATGCTGCCGGAGATCCGCATCATCTCCGTCGGGGAGGGGGCAAAGGTTTTCAGCAGACGGTCCGCATAGTACCTGAGGCCTTTATCGGAGGGGATCCGCCCCGCCGAGGTGTAGGGCTGCTCAAGGTAACCCATTTCGGAGAGCTCCGCCATCTCGTTGCGGATCGTTGCGGAGGAGACCGTGATCGGCAGAACGCTTACCAGATACTTGGAACCCACCGGTTCGCCGGTTTTAACGTAAAAATCCACGATCGAAGCGAGGATCATCTCTTTGCGCTTTGAAAGCTCCACACGGTACACCTTCCTTCTTTCAGTGTGTTAGCACTCTCAATGCCAGAGTGCTAACTCTGTTATTAATATAGTATATTTCCGCGGCTTTGTCAATAGTTTTTTCAGAAATTTTTTCAAAAATGCGGGTTCGGCAAAAAAAATGTAGACAATGAAAACATGGGGTGCTATAATATAATACGTATATCTTTATCTTTAACTCTAATGAAAACCGGAGTACAGTATTATGGATGATTTAGGAAAACTTTGTTTTTCGTGTATGCGGCCGAAGGGAGACCATCCCGTTTGCCCGCACTGCGGCAGCGAGGGCGCCCCGCAGCAGGATTTCCCGCTGCTGCCTCTCGGCAGTCTGGTGGGCGGCCGGTACTATATCGGCAGAGTCACCAGGAAAAACAGCGAGGGCGTAACGTATCTCGCGTACGATACCAAAGAGGACCTTACCTGCTCCGTGCGGGAGTTCTTCCCTGAATCGCTCGCGGTGCGGGATGACGATACGGTAAGCATCTTCTCCGCGCCCGGCAGCGAGCAGGCGTTTTCCGATTGCCGCGAATCGTTCAACGAGATGTGGAAAAAGCTGATGCGCCTGAAGGGGCTCACCGCGCTCATCAACGTAACGGACGTGTTCGCCGCCGGCAACACCAGCTACGCCGTGTACGCCGAAACCGAAGAGGAGACGCTGCGCGACCGTCTGCTTTCCACACCGCAGGGCTATATGGACTGGGAGCAGGCGCGCATCCTGTTCATGCCGGTTCTCTCCACGCTCGGCACGCTGCATACCTCCGGCGTGATCCATAAGGGCATCAACCCCGAGGCGTTCATCTTTACGTCCGACGGGAAGCTGAAGCTCACCGATTTCTGTATCCCGCAGGTACGGCTCGCGTTCCGTGAGCTGGAAGCGGATATCCACGACGGGTACGCCCCGCTCGAGGTTTATAAAGACGAAGGCGCGATCGGCTCATGGACGGATATCTATTCGTTTTCCGCCGTGCTGTACCGCGCGCTGGTCGGTTCCACGCCGATCTCCGCTCCGGTGCGCGCGCAGAACGACCAGATGATGATCCCGGCGAAATTTGCCGAGAATCTGCCGCCCTACGTGATCAACGCGCTGATCAACGGCATGCAGATCAATGCCGAGGACCGTACCCGCAACGTGGAGCAGCTCAGAAGCAACCTTTCCGCCTCTCCCAGAGCGGTCAGCGCATCCGCAAGCATCTATAAGGCTCCCGCGGCGCTGAACATCCCCACCGGCGACCTGCGCAAGGCGCCCGGCACCGTAGCGCCCGAGGGCGTTGAGCGGCGCAAGCCGCAGCCCGCGCCGCAGCAGGCGATGCGCCAGACCTCTTCCGGCGGCACAAGGCCGCTGAACGTGCCGCAAACGGCCCGTCCGTCCGAAGCAAGAGCAAGGCTCGATGCGGAGGCCGCTTACGCCGAGCAGCAGAAACGTGAAAAAAAGGGCAAGCAGCTGAAGGTGCTGCTGGCGCTGGTGATCCTCCTGTTGCTGGTTGGCGTCGGGCTGGTGGTGAGCGCCCTTTTGGGCGGCGGCGGCAGCGATACGACGCCCTCGGCCACGCAGCTCCAGATGCTTACCGTGCCCAATTTCGTGGGCCAGCAGTTTGACGCCGTTGCGGCGGACGCCTATTATTCCCAGCATCTGCGGCTGATCAAGGTGGAAGAAAACAGCACTTCCGTGCCCAGCGGGCAGATCACCTACCAGAGCATCGTTGAGGGCACCATGGTCACGCAGGGCACCGAGATCGTCCTCACCGTAAGCTCGGGCCCCAGAAGCTTCGAGCTGCCGGACGTAACGGGCCAGACCTATGAACAGGCGCTCGCGACCCTTGGCACGCAGGGGCTGGTATGCAGCAAAGCCTCCAAATATAACGATGGTACGCATCTTCCGGATACCGTTGCCGAAACCGTGCCGCCCGCAGGCACCAGAGTGACGCAGGGCGATTCCGTTCAGGTCGTTCTGTGGGGCCCGATCGCGGCGGAGAGCACATCTGCCGGCTCGCCTGAAACAACGGGCGGCCAGCAGAATACAACGGCTGTGCAGCCGTCCGTTTCCGTAACCGACCAGCAGAACACCACGGTAACTCAGACGCAACCGTAAGCATTTTGTATAGGCAGGCGTTTTATGCTCAAAGAATATCTCAAACAACTGCAGGAGGACGTAGGCTGCATCCGGGCGCGGGACCCCGCGGCCAGCTCGCTGGTTGAGATCCTTCTGCTGTATCCCGGCTTGAAGGCGGTGCGTTCCCACCGCAAGGCAAACTGGTTTTATACCCACAACATGCCGCTGCTCGCGCGGTATATCTCACAGCGCAGCGCAAGAAAAACCAATATCGAGATCCATCCCGGCGCTACCATCGGCCGCCGCTTCTTCATCGACCACGGCACCGGCGTGGTGATCGGCGAGACCGCGGAGATCGGCGACGACGTCACCATTTATCAGGGCGTTACCCTCGGCGGTACCGGCAAGGACGTGGGCAAGCGCCACCCCACGGTAGGCAACCACGTGATGATCGGCGCCGGCGCGAAGGTGCTTGGCCCGTTCAAAATCGGCGACAATACGAATATTGCGGCGGGCAGCGTGGTGCTGCACGAGATCCCCGAAAACTGCACCGCGGTGGGCGCGCCCGCCCGGGTGGTGAAGCAGAACGGCATGCGGGTGGATTATCTGGACCAGATCAACGTGCCCGACCCCGTGATGCGCGAGATGACGCAGATGCAGGAGCAGATCGAGCAGCTGAAAACCGAGCTGCAGGCGCTCAGACGCACCGTGGCAAACGAAGAACGAAAGGAGAGCGCGGACGCTGAAAACTAAGGCGTCCCGCATTTTACGGATATGAAAGTTTTTAATACCTTAACAAGGCAGAAGGAGGAGCTGATCCCCCTGAAGGAAGGGGAGTTCCGCATTTACGCCTGCGGCCCCACCGTATACAATTATATACATATAGGCAACGCGCGTCCCATCTGTGTGTTCGACGTGCTGCGCCGCTACCTCGAATACCGCGGCAACAAAGTGATCTTTGTGCAGAACTTTACCGATATCGACGATAAGATCATCAACCGCGCCAACGCCGAGGGCGTCACCTTCAAAGAGATCTCCGAAAAGTATATAGAGGAATATAAAAAGGACGCCAAGGGGCTCAACGTGCGCGACGCGTCGGTGCATCCGAAGGCCACCGAGAACATCGACGAGATCATCTCGATCATCGAAACGCTGATCGAAAAGGGCTACGCCTATGAAGTGCAGGGGGACGTGTATTTCAGCCCCGCCAAATTCGCCGAATACGGCAAGCTTTCGCACCAGCCGCTGGAGGACCTTGTGAGCGGCGCCCGCATCAACATCGGCGAACTCAAGCGCGCGCCTGAGGATTTCGCGCTGTGGAAGAGCTCCAAGCCCGGCGAGCCCGCGTGGGATTGCCCCTGGGGGCAGGGCCGCCCCGGCTGGCACATCGAGTGCTCCGCCATGAGCCGCCGCTACCTCGGCAAGACCATCGATATCCACTGCGGCGGGCAGGATCTGATCTTCCCGCACCACGAAAACGAGATCGCGCAGAGCGAATGCTGCAACGGCGTTCCCTTTGCCCGCTATTGGATGCATAACGGTTTTATCACCGTGGACAACGAGAAAATGAGCAAGTCCAAGGGCAATTTCTTTACGGTGCGTGACGTGGCGAAGCAATACG
>JAFRSZ010000352.1 GCA_017439205.1 Clostridia bacterium | reverse complement strand
CCCGCCACATATATTGTTTAAAACTATTATCTGAAAAGGAAATACCAACATAATCTTTTGCAAATTAACATATATTGATTCTTTTGGTTTGCGGGGCGTCGGGACGCCGCCCCCTACGGAGAAATCCGGAACGCAGCGCTAAACTGCAATTTGAAGTTCCTCCCGCCGGGATCACGACCGGCAAAGGTTTTTCGCGATCACGCACACGGGCGCGCGCAGGAAAGCATCGAATTCATCCGCTACCGAGTGGTAGCCCACGGCGTACCGCCCAACGGCTGGCGCCCAGCGGCGATATGCGGCGGCGGCTTTTTTTATTTTTTCATATTCTTCCGGCGAGGGAACAATCTGCCCGAGATCCGTTCTTTCCCGTTCGGGCGGCAGCAGAATAAACTCCCACACGAGTGTGAGAAAAGCGCACTCCCCCGCGTCAAATAATATGTTCGCCGCATTCCCCGCGGCGGTGTGGTCCGGGTTCTGGCGGCGCTCGGGCATCGGCGCGAGGGCGATCACGGCGCGATCTTCCGGCGGGACGTCCTTCATCGCGTCGCGCATGACGTTCACGGCGGTTTCAGTTGTAAGGCCGCCGTCCGGCCCGCGCAGCGGAGAAATGACGATATTCTTCTCCGGCACGCCGAGGGCGCGGCAACTCTCAATGAATTCCCGGTCCCGCGCCGCCGTAAACGAGGGGCCGTCCAAAGTAAAGCAATGCGCGCCGGGGTGCCACGCGCAGTTCCCGCCGTTAAGGAGCATCCGCTTTACGCCCGAAGCGCCGCCGTCCGTACAGAGGACGACGTGCGCGCTTCCGCCGCCGGAGAGTGTCCGGCAGAGCGGTACGCCCAGATTCGTGAGTTCATCGTCCTGATGGGGCGCAAAATAAAATGCTTCCATATCAGAACAGGTGTACGATGGCGGAAAACAGCGAATAAAACAGGTTGCGGATCTTTGCGAAGAACGCCAGAAAACGGTTGGACGGCGTTTCGTAGGGCTTGTTTTCTTCCGGCGTTACGGTATCCGTACCGAGCTTCACGTACCCGGCGTAGCTGTAAAGCACGTTGCCGTAATGCGTGATATCATCCTCGTGCAGCGTGAACACGCGGAAGCCGTAGGGGCCGGTTTTCGCCATCTCGCAGCCGTAGGTGAAGCCGAGTTCGATCCCCTGCCACACGCCGGAGAAGCCCTCCACGTGCTGATGGCCGAAGAACGCGCCGATCACGTCGCCGCACTCCTTCCACGCGGTGAATTCATAAGAAGTGCGCCCCGGCTCATAGCCGTAAAAGTTATAGCCGCCGGCAATATTCTTATTGAGCCGCACCCAACCGGAATCCACGCGGCGCGCGCCCTCGTCCGAGGCTTCGCAACGCTCGAACAGATTGCCGATATCGGCGACCTGGATGTGCTGGAACGCCAGCGCCGGTACGGGCGTGCCGCCGTTCTGCTCCGTTATTGCTTTCGAGGTCTCGCGGTACCAGTCCACCTGCGCGTCGGAGATCCCGCCGAGACCCGTATCCATCAGCCAGATATTGAATTTATCCGCGCCGTCGGTCCCCTTGACCGCAACGTGGTAATCGAGGCCGTCCGCCGCGTCGGGGCTTTCGTCGAACGCGACGCAGTGGGGGTATTTCGAGAAAATCTCAAGCCAGTCCGCAGCGGAAAGGCCCACCTTGCGGTCGTTGTTGCCCAGCGCGATCACGTAGGGCACGCCGTATTCCTCCAGCACCGAGAAGACCGCGTCCACGGCGGCTTCCACGTTGGCGCGGGTTTTGGCGACGTCCAGATTGCCGCGGATATCCTTTACGGCCACGCCCTCGAGCCCGGGCATGGCGTCGACGCCCACGTCGCCGACGCGGGTATCCTCCACCAGGTCGCCGGTAAACACGATCAGATCGGGATCGGCGGTCTCCACGGCGCGGCGCACGAGGTTCAGCATATCCCACGCGGGGTAGTGATCGTCCTGTGTGTCGGTGAGCTGCAGCACGGTAAAGGAGCCGTCCGCACGGAAGGCAAACGCCCCTGTATCGGCGGCAAACGCCGCGGGCGAGGAAACAAGCAGCAGCGCCGCCGCAAGAAGGACGCAGAGCAGTTTTTTCATCGGTCTTCCCTCCTGAGAATGAAGATGGGTATATTATACGCGTTCCGGGCAAAAAATGCAATCCCGGATCGGCTTTTCCTGTAGACAATCGCGTGCGTTTTGTGTTATACTGCAGTTATAAAAGGGGGAGAAAAACCTTATGGGAGTGAAAAAGAACCAACGTCTGTTCGGGCCGGACGCCGCACGCTGTGTGGCGTGCTGGTGCGTTCTGTCGGTCCATTTCTTTCTGAACAACGGTTTTTACAGCGAAACGGTGGAAGGCCCCCGTATGCTGATCATGGTGCTGATGCGCTCTTCGTTCATGATGTGCGTGCCGCTGTTCATGATACTCACCGGCTACCTGATGCGCAATAAAAAGCTCGAAAAGCGGTATTATACAAAGGGGATCAAAACCGTTGCGGTGTACGTGCTGGCAAGCGTCGCCTGCATCATCGCCCGGTTCATCCTCGATAAAGGCATCGACCCGGCAAGAACGTGGCTCGGCATACTGAGCTTCGCCGGCGCGCCATACAGCTGGTATATCGAGATGTACCTTGGGCTGTTTCTGATGATCCCGTTTTTCAATATCCTGTTCCACGCGCTGCCGTCAAAAAAAGCGCGCCGGGCGCTGATCGCAACGATGCTGGCGTTAACGGCGATACCGCAGCTGTTCAACAGCTACAATCTGCTGGACCCACTCTGGTGGAGCAACCCCGGTTCCTCCTCGGATTACCAGCGTCTTCTGCCCCAGTGGTGGCGCATGATCTATCCGATCACCTATTACTTCATCGGCGCGTACATCGGCGAATACAGAGTAAAACTCAAACCGGCGGCGAACCGCCTGCTGCTGTTCAGCGCCCTGCTGCTCAACGGTTTATATAACTACTGGCGTTCCCGCGGCGTAAGATTCATATGGGGCGACTGGGCGGATTACGGCAGCCTGCTGATCCTCGCGCCCACCGTGCTCACGTTTTTGCTGCTGGTGAACAAAGACGGCGACCGCCGCCCGGCGTTTTACCGCAAGGCCGTGGGCGTCGTATCCGACCTGACGCTGGGGGTATACCTCTGCTCGTACATCTTCGACCGGGTATTCTACCGCATGCTGCTGGAGCGCGTGCCCGTGATGCAGGACAGACTCCCCTGTTATTTTATCGTGGTACCGGCGGTATTTCTGTGCTCGCTGGCCGTTTCCGCCGCCATCGAGATCCTGTACCGGCTGGGCGATATGCTGGTGAGATACCTGATCGGCCGCTTTTCAAAAAAACAGCCGGAAACACCGGCGGAGGAGATCCCCGAAAAGAAGGAAGGAAGCGTTTCATAACAGCCGACAAATCCGAAAAATCGCCGATTCGCACTTGACGAACCGGTCGTTTTGCGTCTATAATATAGGATATCAAATTTGATCATTATTACTTTTGAGGTTATTTATTCATGGAAAAAAGATTTCTCGCCCTGCTCTGCGCCGGCGCGCTCCTGATCGGGCTGAGCGGATGCGGCGGCTTCAGAGAATATTTCAGGCTGGATGATATCACCACGCTGCCCCCGAGCACGACGGGACCCGTAAGCGAGACCGCCTCCGTACCCGCAGGCACCACCGACGCAGGCAGCACGGTACCGTCCACGGGCGAAAGCGGCGCCGACGTTTCCCTTTCCGCAACGGCAGAGAGCACGTCCGCCGCCGATCCGAGTTCCGCCGCCGCAACAACGGAGGATCCTTCAGGGACCTCTGTCACAGCGCCCACGGTTACCCAGCCCACCACCGGCGGCCAGAGCGGCACCACCGGCTACACTTCCAAAGGCTACCGGATCGTTCAGGAAAACGGCGTCACCTACATCGACGGCGTGATGATCGTAAACAAGACATACTCGCTGCCGTCCGATTACGGCCCCGGCGATCTCACGGACGAGTGCTGGGCAGCATTCCGCGAGCTGCAGGACGCCGCCGCGAGCGAACAGGGCCTGAGCATGTACGTGGTATCGGGCTACCGCTCCTACAGCACGCAGGACGGCCTTTACAACCGCTACGTGTCACAGGACGGCCAGGCTGCGGCAGACACCTACTCCGCGCGCCCCGGGCATTCCGAACACCAGACCGGGCTTGCCATCGACGTAAACTCCGTTTCCTATTCCTTTGCGAACACTGCCGAAGGCCAGTGGCTGGCGGCGAACGCGCACCGCTTCGGGTTCATCATCCGTTACCCGGAAAGCAAACAGAGCGTCACCGGCTATATGTACGAGCCGTGGCACATCCGTTACATCGGCAAGACGCTCGCGCCGAAGGTTTACGAATCCGGCCTGTGCCTCGAGGAGTACTTCGGCATCACCTCGGTATACGCGTGATAAGTTAGGAGTTCAGAATGAGAGCGGAGAGCGGAGATAATTCGGAATTCGGAATTCGGAATTCGGAATTTTTATTGCATAGATAACATTAAATTTTATAAACTAAAAAAGCCGGAAGCGCAGATTCTTACATCTGTACTTCCGGTTTCGGATTATTTAACTCCGAACTCCGAACTCCGAACTGAAAACATCTCCGCTCTCAAATCTCCGCTCTGAAAAACAACTCCGAACTCACAGCACTCTGTAAGTTGTTCTTCCCCCGAGCATGGCGTAAGCGACGCCGTAGATCTCGCGCACGAAGTAGGTGGCGACGAGGATCCTCTGCGACGGCGCGCTCACGGCGCGGCATTCCGTACAGCCTGCGTCCTGCGCCAGAAGCCCGGCGCGGTACTGATGGTATTCGTTCGTTACGAGGGCGATCCCCTCGGGCAGGCCCTGATCTCTGATGATCTCCATGGAGAAGGTCAGGTTCTCATACGTGGAGCGGCTCTTTTCCTCCTTTATGAGCCGGGCGGGATCGATCCCCCTGTCGGTGAGCGCGTCGAACATCGCCTGCGCTTCGCTTTCCGGTTCGTCGTCCCCCTGCCCGCCGGAGAGGATGCATACGGCGTCGGGATGCGCCGAAAGGTATTCGTACGCGGTGTTGATACGGGAACCGAGCATCAGGCTGGGGCCGGATTCGTAGACCCGGCAGCCCAGCACCACCACGGTGAGCTCCGCCCCTTCCGACGGCGCGTTTTTCGCGGCGCGCACGACACGGACGCCGATCACCGCGCCGAACACGGCGGAAACAAACAGCGCGGCGGCAAGACAGCAAATAAGGATCTTACCCGCCGTTTTCAGCCAAACCGAGCGAAGCAGCTTTTTTACGCTTTTGCGAAAAAGCACGCATACAAGCAATCCGCCGAACAGCAGCATGCCGGTGATATTGCCGATATTGAAAACGCCGTAAACGGGCACGGGCAGGAAAAACAGCAGAAAACCCGCGCCCGCGGCGCACATAAGAAGAATCGTACAAAACCGTTTCATTGTAAACGCTCCGGGTCTTTTTTCGGTTCCATTGTATCAGCCGGAAGCGAAAAAAACAAGGGAGAAGCGGTTAAGAATCCTTTAAGATATTTTTAATTTTCATATGGACAAACCGACAATTTGGAGCTATAATTATTTTTTGATAAGATTATTTGAAACGGACGGTAAAAGCGTATGGGCAGGCTGGGGTTTGACAACAACAAATATCTGGAGATGCAGTCCAAAAACATCAAGGACCGCATCGCGGAATTCGGCGGCAAGCTGTATCTGGAATTCGGCGGCAAGCTGTTCGACGATTACCACGCTTCGCGCGTGCTGCCGGGCTTTCAGCCGGACAGCAAGATCCGCATGCTGCACGAGCTCAGAAACGACGCCGAGATCGTGATCGTGATCAGCGCCAACGATATCGAGAAGAACAAGCGCCGCGGCGACCTCGGCATCACCTACGACGTGGACTGCCTCAGGCTCATCGATGCGTTCCGTGATTTCGGCCTGTACGTTGGCAGCGTATGCATCACGCACTTTGCCGAGCAGCACGCGGCGATCCAGTTCCAGACGCGGCTCGAAAAGCTGGGCATGAAGGTGTACCGGCACTATATCATCCCCGAGTATCCCTCGAACCTGTCGCTGATCGTATCGGACGACGGCTACGGCAAAAACGATTTCATTGAAACCGAACGCAGCCTCGTGGTGGTGACCGCGCCCGGCCCCGGCAGCGGCAAGATGGCCACCTGTCTCTCACAGCTTTACCACGAATATAAGCGCGGCAACCGCGCCGGGTACGCCAAATTTGAGACCTTCCCGATCTGGAACCTGCCGCTGAAGCATCCGGTGAACGTGGCGTATGAAGCTGCCACCGCCGACCTGAACGACGTGAACATGATCGACCCGTTCCATCTGGAGGCCTACGGCGAGACCACGGTGAACTACAACCGCGACGTGGAGATCTTCCCGGTGCTCAACGCGATGCTCACCGAGATCGCAGGCAAACCGGTTTACCGCTCCCCCACCGACATGGGCGTGAATATGGCGGGCTTCTGCATCGTGGACGACGACGCGGTGTGCGCCGCCGCCAAGGAAGAAATCATCCGCCGCTACTACGAAGCCGCCTGCGCCGCGAAGCTGGGTCTTGCCGAACAGGCCATGGTTTACCGCATCGAGCTGCTGATGAACCAGCTGGGGCTTTCGGTGAACGACCGCAAAACGGTGAAGGCCGCGCTCGATAAAGCCGAAGAGACCGGCGACCCCGCCTGCGCGATGGAGCTGGAAGACGGCACCGTGATTACCGGCAAGACCAGCCCGCTGCTGGGTGCCTCCAGCGCGCTGCTGATCAACGTGCTCAAACACCTCGCGGGCCTGCCGGACGAGATGTATCTGCTCTCTCCTTCGGTGATCGAACCCATTCAGGAGCTCAAGGTGAACCACATGGGCAACCGAAACCCCCGCCTGCACACCGACGAGGTGCTGATCGCGCTTTCGATCTGCGCCGCAACCAACCCGATGGCAAAGCTGGCGCTGGACCAGCTGCCGAAGCTGAAAGATCTGGAAGCGCACTCCAGCGTGATCCTCGCCTCGGTAGACAGCCAGACCTTCAAAAAACTCGGCGTACATATGACCAACGAGCCCCGCACCCAAACGAAAAAGCTTTACCACAGATAATTTCAGATATACACAGCGCGGCGCGTTCCGTTTCCGGAACGCGCCGCATTTTCAGATTTCATTTATCGGAACAAGCTTACCTTCTCCCGCGCATCGCCGCGGCAGTCCCGGCGGCGGCGGTGAGGCCGAGCGCGCCCAGTACGACAGCCTTTTGCTTCCACACGTCGTCGGCGTCCCACAGGTACCTGAGGGCGCTCGCCGGGTTTTTGCCGCACAGCTCAAAATAGCTGAGGTGTTCTGTTTCGTAACGCCCGTCTTCATACAGGCGGAACACCCTTGCCCCGCGCAGGGGGCTGCCGTAGCACCGGAAGGAGGCGGAGGCGGTCTGGATAAAATCCACGCCGTCCAGCCTGCCCTCGAAGCAGTTCAGGTGGTCGTGCCCGAACACCACGGCCTTTACGTCGCCGTTAAGTTTGATCGCCTCAAACAGGCCTGCGTCGGTATCGCACACGCTCGGATATTCGCCGAGCGTACCTTCAACGTCCGGTTTCAGCCGGTAATAAACGCCCTTTTCGCACACCGCGCCCCGTTTTTTTTCGCAGGGCTCGATCAGCCGCAGCGTATCGGGCAGAGGCACGTGCTGGAACAGGATCGCCGGTACGGGCTTTCCTCCGTTTTCTTCCGCGAGGGCTTTGCAGGTTTTATCGTACCACGCCACGGTTTCGGGTTTCACCTCGCACCTGCCCCGGCGCGCTTCGTGATCCGTCCATGCGGAATCCAGCATCCACAGGTTGAAGGCGACGCGGCTGCCGTCCTCCGCATAGACGGGTATGTTATAGGTATCCACGTCCACGGTTTTGTCGGGGTTGTCGAGACCGACGCAGCCGGGGTAATCCCGGTAGATCTCCGCCTGCTCCTCTTTGGTGATCTCGTTCATGTCGTCGTGGTTGCCGTAGATCATCGCGAAGGGGATGCGCCGCCGGGCGATGGGCTCCAGCACGTAGGCCAGGGCCTTGCGCATGGCGCTGTATTCCCGCTCTTTGGAGTTCACGTACAGATGGCTCACCACGGGCATCGCGTCACGGAAGTGGTTGCCGAGCGTATTGTCGCCGGTGAGCAGGATAAGATCGGGCTTTACGCGGTCGTACGCTTTATTCAGCATCCACAGCATCGTGCGGCGCACATACTGCAGGTCCTGCGTGTCGCTCACCTGCAGCGCGGTGAACACGCCGCTATGGAATCTCAGCTCCGGGGCGCTCATTCGGCGGAATCTCCGTTTTCGTAGGCGTCGTTGATCTGCTGCGCGGTGCCTGCGCGGCGGGCGTTGAGCTCAATATACATTTCGTCGCGCATTTGCTTATCGATGTTGTAGCCGAACATCGGGATCACGCCGATCAGCACCACAACGGCGGTGATGATGGTCGCCATCGCGAAGATCCAGCGCTGCGCCCTTTCGGGCTGCGGACGCTTTTCCGGATACGCGGTCTGGTCGTAACCGATCCATTTTTTATACATCGGTTCCAGAACGCCGTTGACGCGGTTCGGGATCTTGCCGAAGATGGTGCTCGCCATCGAAAGCGTGGCTTCGCTTCGGTAGCCGTATTTCCATTCGATATAGTCGTTGAGCTCGTTGCGGATCTCATCGGCGGAAATGCTCTTCACGCCCCAGAAGGTGGCGTAAATGATCTCCCACACCGCGGTGATCGGCATCATCGCCCAGCGGTTGGTAAAGAAGGGCTTGCCGTCCTTGCCCTTTAAGAACCGCCCGTACAGCCACACCGGGATATAGAACGTTTTCGCGAACACCTGGCTCACCATATACAGCGATTTGGTGGAATACTTCTTTGAAAGGTCGTTGTATTTCGAGAAGCCGATGGGCTGGAAGAAGAACGACGGGATGCCGGCGATGGTTTCAAACGTGGTCATGAACAGCACCCAGCGGTAGTAGTTGTTCGTGGAAACGCCGGTGCCGAAGGCGCTCAGGGAATTCGTGATCATATACGCCAGCACCGGGCGGTTCGTGAACACCACCCGCATCGTATCGCGCAGGCGCGGTTTCTCTATGCTCTGGTGCACGCGCTCTTTGGCGATGGTGGCGTACCACGTGGTGACCGCGCCGGAGATCAGCGCGGTGAACGGGCCCACCGTCATCAGAGAAAGCTTGATCATCTCTTCGCTCGCGCGGTTCTTGAACAGGATGCCGTTGGTGATGAAATCGAGCAGGAACTCGATCACCATATCCGGGATGCGTGAATAGATGATCGTAAAATATTTGCTGATGGCCAGAAGCCGCCGCCGGTCCGAGGGGTAGGGCGTGATCGTGGAAAGGTACCCCGCCACGGAGATGCCCTTGAAGGTGGAAAAGCCCTCGAGCAACATTTCAAGAAGCATGAACACGATGAATTTGGGCAGATAGGTCAGGTTATCCACGTGGGCCTGGCTGAACAGCGCGGGCAGCAGCCAGTAGACCGTGGAAACCAGCGCGCTGGGGATGCCCGCCAGAAACAGGTAGGGTACGAATTTGCCCCAGCGGGTGCGCGTTTTTTCGATCACGCCGCCGATCAGCATATCGTCCACGATATCCCACACGCCCGCAACGGCGTTGAATACCGACTGCAGGCTGAGGTCGATTTTCAGGATACTGTCGGTGAACAGGCTCTTGTGCCCGTCGATGTTGAAGCCGTTGTTGGCGTCGAACAGCATATAGCCAAGGGTCTCCTTGCGGGAGACCACGCGGCGGTCCACCTCCACCATACGGCCGAGCTTCTTATTGACTTCTTCATTGGAACCGTGCGCGGCGAGGAAGGTTACCTCGTCCATCTGAAATCTGCTCATGCGCGCACCTCCTCACAGCCGGTTTCGGCCCCGGCCTCGGCTTCGATCTGCAGCTTCGCCAGCGCCACAAGCATTTTACGGCGGATATCCTCTTTGCTCCAGCCGCCGTTTACGTAACCGAAATACTCTTCGCTCGGCAGGCCGCCGATCAGGCATTGCGTGTATTTTACCGGGATGCCGCTCTTTACCAGCAGCAGGTTCCACACGAAGCTCAGCGCCTGCAGCGCCGCATAAATATAGGCGCCGATCCCCACCGAGGGATCGCCGTACCGGCCGACGAATTCGGGCGTACCGACCGCGACCGTCAGAGCGATCAGCGCGCCGAGGGCGGCGGCGAGCATCACGCCGTACAGCAGCGCTGTTCTGACCTTGCCGTGTTTTCCGAGCGACATCACAACGAAGATCAGGCAGATCAATATCATGGCGACGCTCGCGAGCAGCAGCAGAACGGCGGCGTGAAACGCGTTGACGCCCGGCACGCCCGCTTTGATCTCGTCTACGGTCAGATACCTGTACACGTCGATCACGTTTTCTTTGCCCATGAGGTTTGCCAGCGGCAGAAACAGCGCGCCCACGGGCAGCAGCGTAAACACGATGCGCAGGATCGCTTTCCATGAACCGGCGTAGGCGGCCTTGGCGCGGTCCACCTTCGGCTGGAACTTCGCGTGCTCGATCTCGACCTTCTCGGATTCGTCCAGAAGCCGGTCGTTCGCCTTATAGTAATTGAGGTTTACGCCGCAATCGGGACATTCGGGCTTCCAGTCGGTAATGCGCAGAACTCTGCCGCAGTGCGGACAGGTTGCCATAAGCGATCATCTCCTCTTTTGAATTCGGTTTTATTTTATCAGTTTCTCTTATAAAAATCAATAAAAACCGATCAAACGGAAAATTGGAATTTGTCGGGCAGTTTGAACCACCTCACCGTAGGGGGCGGCGTCTCGACGCCCCGCCGTATATTATTAGAAACCATTATCTAAAGAGAATTCCCAATGCAATCGTTTGCAGATGATCATTTCGTGTTTTATTTGCGGGG
>JAFRSZ010000351.1 GCA_017439205.1 Clostridia bacterium | reverse complement strand
GTGTTTCGGATTTATGGGCTTGCGGGCGGTCATGCCCGCCCCTACAATCAAATTGAAAGCTTTTCCGCTTTCAGAAATGTTTGCTTCTTTTCTGTCTTTCCTGTATTAAACATCTCGACAAACTGAAATTTGCACAAATAACTATTTATGTTGGAGAACGATATGCTGAACATTGACGAACTGAAATTCGACGAAAAAGGGCTGATCCCCGCCATTGTGGCGGACAGCGTTACGAAGCAGGTGCTCACTCTCGCCTATATGAACCGCGAGAGCCTGCGGATCACAATGGAGAAGGGGCTTACCTGCTTCTGGAGCCGTTCGCGGCAGGAGCTGTGGCTCAAGGGCGAGACCAGCGGCAATTACCAGCACGTGGTGAGCATCACGGCGGACTGCGATAACGACGCGCTTGTGGTTATGGTGGAGCCGGACGGCCCCGCCTGCCATACCGGCAGCTTCAGCTGCTTTACCAAGCCCGTGTATCAGAGCGAAACGCTGCACGAATTCTCGTATGAGATGCTGATGGAGCTGATCCGCGGCAGAAAGGACGCCCCCAAAGAGGGCTCCTACACCACCTACCTCTTCAATAAGGGGCTCGATAAGATCCTGAAAAAGGTGGGCGAGGAGAGCACCGAGGTGATCATCGCCGCCAAAGATAACGACAAGGCCGAAACCGTATACGAGATCGCGGATCTCGCGTATCACGTGATGGTGCTGATGATCGAGCAGGGCATCACGCTGGAGGATATCCACAGGGAGCTCGCCTCCCGCCACGTGATCGACAAAAAGGTGAAACAGGAGAAAATGACCGGGCAAGGCTGATAGTTCGGAGTTCGGAGTTCGGAATCGCACGGAACGGCTGTGTATCTGACGGACGTGATCTGTTCCGAATGTTCCGGTTGTTCCGGGTAAAAATATATAACCTGTAAAAGCCCTTATATATTATATAAAAAAATACCGGAACGTCCGGAACATTTAAAAAAAATCCTTATTTTATAAGGGAAAACCCGCTTTTCTTTCCCGGAACATTTCCGGAACATACCCGGAACAGCCGGAACATTTTTTCAGTCCTCATTTATAAAAAACGGAGAAATTCACAGTATGGTAACCACAGATTTCCACATGCACACCACCTTCTGCGACGGGCATTCCTCGCCGGAAGAAATGGTGCTTTCCGCCATAAATAAGGGCCTCGCTGCCGTTGGGCTCTCGGGCCATTCCTATACATGGTTCGATCAGAGCTACTGTATGAAAAAGCAGGATGTCCCCGCCTACGTTGCCGAGGTAACGTGGCTCAAACAGGCCTACGCCGGAAAAATCGGCGTTTTGTGCGGCATCGAGCAGGATTATTACAGCGCACCCCCGCCTGTGCCGGTGGATTACCTGATCGGCTCGGTGCATTACCTGAAATTCGGCGATGAATATATGCCGGTGGACGAGGGCAACGAAAACCACCGGCGCGCGGCAGAAAAATATTTCGGCGGCGACCTGTACGCCCTGGCGGAAGAATACTACCGGACGGTGGGCGACGTCGTTCATAAAACGAACTGCGATATCATCGGCCATTTTGATATCATCACCAAGTATTACGATAAAGATCCCGAGCTGGACGTGACCCACCCGCGTTACCGCGCCGCGTGGCAGGCCGCTGCGGACCGTCTGATCGGCACGGGCGTACCGTTTGAGATGAATACCGGCGCCATCAGCCGCGGCGTACGCAAAAAGCCCTACCCGAGCGAGGAGATTTTGGCATATCTGGCGGAAAAAAGCGCGCCCGTGATCCTATCGTCCGACGCCCACCACGCCGATTATATCGCGTTTCAGTTCGACGAATGCGAAGCGATCGCGAAAAAGTTCGGATTGAAGACCGTGACGTTGGCAAAGTAAATTGCAGTTTATCGCTGCGTTCCGGATTTCTCCGTAGGGGGCGGCGTCCCGACGCCCCGCAAACCAAAAGAATCAATATATGTTAATTTGCAAACGATTATGTTGGTAATTCCTTTTCAGATAATAGTTCTAAACAATATATGTGGCGGGGCGTCGGGACGCCGCCCCCTACGGAAATAATCAAAACGCGCCAAGCGTTTTCCGAAATTGTTAATTGTTCATTGTTCATTGAACAGCGCGACAAACTGCAATTTACTTTGCCAACGTCACGGTCTTCAATCCGAGCCGCTTCGCGCACGCTTCGCATTCATCGAACTGAAACGCGATATAATCGGCGTGGTGGGCGTCG
>JAFRSZ010000350.1 GCA_017439205.1 Clostridia bacterium | reverse complement strand
TTGGTCATCTTCTTAAAAAGCGGCACCGCCGGAAATTTTTCCGGCAAAAGGGTTGACAAACGCCCACGGATGAGCTATAATACAGGAGTTGTCGGTAGTCACGCGGATGTAGCTCATCTGGTAGAGCGCCACCTTGCCAAGGTGGAGGTAGCGAGTTCGAGCCTCGTCATCCGCTCCAATGGAGAGCACGCTCAGGCGTGCTCTTTTTTAACACAGGAGGGTTAAACATGAAAACCGTATTGAGATTTATTGCATGCAGCGACCTGCATTTCAAAGAGGAGGTCGCCACGGAACCCGAACGTTTTGAAAAGGGAATGCGCCTTGCTTATGCGTATGCGGACGCGCAGGAATATCCCGGTATCGACGCGCTTTATATCAACGGCGATTTCGCAAACCGCGGCAGCGAGGGCGAGATGCGTCTGATGAAACGCTATGCCGACGCCTGTGTTCGCCCCGAAACGCAGATCGCCTATACGATGGCGAGCCATGAGTATTTCAGCCCGGATAAAGAAGAAGGCGCGCATATCCGTTTTCGGGAGATCTTTCAGCAGGAGCCGGATCTGCACCGTGTAATCAACGGATACCATTTTATCAGCGTGACTACCGAAAAGGGCTGCCGCCTGTTTGACGAAAAGAAAGCGTGGATCTCGCGCGAGCTGAAGAACGCCGTTCAAGACGACCCGACGCGCCCGATCTTCTTTTTCCAGCACCCGCACCTCACCGATACCGTTTACGGCAGCATCGCCTGGGGAGAAGACGATATTATACCGATTTTGATGGATTACCCGCAGATCGTTGATTTTTCAGGCCATTCGCACGCGCCGATCAACGATCCGAGAAGTATTCACCAGCGGTATTTCACCTCTGTCGGCACCGGTTCGCTTTCATATTTCGAGCTGGATGAGTTCGATCTGCTGGACGGCACCGTGCCGAAGGATAAAGAATTCTGCGCGCAGTTTCTGATCGTGGAGGTACACGACGACAACAGCGTTCTGATCAAGCCCTTCGATATCCTGAGCGGCTGTTTCTTCCATGAGGGCTGGTTTGTTGAAAAGCCGTGGGATCCCTCAACCTTCATTTATACCGACAAGCGCTTTAAAACCGCAGACGCGCCCGTTTTTGCGCCTGAAACCGCCGTTGATTTCAAGGCGGAAGACGGAAAGCTCTTTGTTACCTTCGATCAGGCGCTTTCCGTTCCCGAACGGCCCGACAGCTATACGCTTGTGATCAGAGCAGCCGACGGTCATATCGTAAAACAGGCGACCGTGCCATCTTCATATTATATTTATGAGATGCCCTCCCGTATCACGGCGGCGTTGGAATTTGATTTCAGCGGATCTTTCACGCTGGAACTCACCGCCAACAGCTTCTGGAAAACGCACAGCGCGCCGCTGAAAACAGCCTTAGAGGTATAAGATGACGGAAAAGCTATACTATTCTGACCCGTTTTCATACGCGTTTGACGCTCAGATCGTTGATATCGCCTCATATCACGGCAAGCCGGCGCTGGTGCTGGACCGTACCGCATTTTTCCCTGAGGGCGGCGGGCAGCCCGGCGACGAAGGAAGCATCGAAGGCGTTTATGTCTTTGATACGCGCATTGAGAACGACGATATTTATCATGTTGTACAACATACCGACGGATTTGCCGCGGGGCAGCATGTAAGATGCGAAGTGAACGCGAATAAACGCTTTGCGCGCATGCAGGCGCATTCCGGCGAGCACGTGGTTTCCGGTATCGCGCACCGGCTTTTCGGTGCGGAAAACGTCGGTTTTCATATGGACGATACCCTGATGACCGTGGATTTTGACAAGCCGCTTCCCAAAGAAGATCTTGCTCAGGTCGAGAGGGAAGCCAACGCCTGCGTTTACGCCGACGTGCCGGTACGCGCATGGTTCCCGGATGCGGAAACACTGAAGACGCTCTCATACCGCAGCAAAATCGACGGGTTAAAGGATGTTCGCATCGTTACAATCGAGGGCGTGGACAACTGCGCCTGCTGCGCCGTGCACGTACGCTCCACCGGGCAGATCGGCCTGATCAAGATCCTTACCGCCGTTTCGCACAGGGGCGACGTGCGTATTACGCTTGTTTGCGGCGTTACCGCGTATGAGGATTATATTCTGAAGCATACGCAGACGCTGCGCATTGCGGACCTGCTTGCCGCGAAACACGGCGAAACTGCCGACGCGGTTGAAAAGCTGCTTGAAAAAGAAAAGAATCTGAAGTGGCAGATCGGGCAGAAAACAGAGCAGATGATCGATTATATCAAAGCAAACAGCGTATTTGCGTCCGAAAACGCCGTATTCGATCTGCCGGGATTCAATCCGGAAGAGCTCAAAACGGCCGCCCTCGCGCTGAGAACCGTTTGCGGCGGTCTTTGCATTACGATATCGGGCGACGACAGTAAAGGATATTACTTTGCAATGTCTTCCGATACTGTAAAGGCTACAGACTTTTCAAAAACCGTTACTTCTGCGCTCGGCGGCAGCGGCGGCGGCAGATTCGACGTCGTTCAGGGCAGACTGAACGCGAAAAAAGAAGAGATCCTGCGTTATTTCGATACGCTGAAGGTAAACTGATATGAGAATGCGCAAGAAAAAGCATCTGGAAGAAAAGCTGGCAGTATGCGATAACCTGATCCGGATCCCGCCCATCACGCGGGATTACCGCGTAGAAAACAGCGAGAAGGCATATATTGATTTCGCAGAGCTGTTCAAAAACGACAATCCCGTGCAGCTTGAGATCGGATGCGGCAAGGGCAGTTTTATCTGTACGCTTGCGAAACGTACGCCGGGTATCAATTACGTTGCGATCGAAGTGAATCCGAACGTTCTTTGCGGCGCGTGTTCTCTTGCCATGCGTGAAGATGTGAAAAACGTGATCTTCATGAGCTGCGGCGCGGAGCTGCTTCCGAAGTATTTCCGGCCCGGTTCTGTCGACCGGATCTATCTCAATTTTTCGTGCCCGTATCCGAAAAAAGCGTACGAAAACCGCAGGCTTACAAACAGGAGATTTCTTGATATTTATAAAGAAATATTGTCCGCCGCCGGCGAGATCCACCAGAAGACGGACAATATGGGATTCTTTGAGTATTCGTTGGAGCAATATTCGCTTTGCGGCTACAAACTGAAAAACATTTCTCTCGATCTGCACAACAGCGGTTTTGAGGACAATATAGAAACGGAATATGAAAAGAAGTTCGCTTCACAGGGATTCCGTATCTACCGGCTGGAAGCGTATCTGTGATCATACCGCCTGCGCGATATAGAATTTCAGATATTCCGTTTCGGGCACGCCCAGCAGTACGGGGTGATCCGGCGCCTGCTGCCGGTATTCGGCGATTTTCAGCTGCACGCCCGCTTCCAGCGCCGCCTCCAGCAGCATTTTTCGGAAGAGCGCGTCGGTCATGAAGTGGGAGCACGAACAGGTTGCAAGCCAGCCGCCGCGGGGCAGGATGCGCATGGCCTTCAGATTGATTTCTTTATAACCGTTAT
Organism: Clostridia bacterium; assembly: GCA_017439205.1. Classification (GTDB taxonomy): domain Bacteria; phylum Bacillota; class Clostridia; order Oscillospirales; family Acutalibacteraceae; genus RUG806. The sequence goes on along the minus strand of JAFRSZ010000350.1, from coordinate 26,559 downwards.
AAGCCGCGTTCACCGTTTTCGTACTCTTCGTGAACGCAGGCGGGTCCAGTATGATATAATCGTAGATCCGGCGTTTTTCGGCATACAGTTTATCGAGAAGATCAAAAACGTCCGTACAAAGAAAATCCATATTGTCAACGCCGTTCAACGCGGCGTTTTCTTTTGCCCTGTTGATCGCATCCTGAGAGATATCCACGGCGGTCACGCTTTTAGCGCCGCCGAGCGCACAGTTCAGCGCAAAAGCGCCTGTGTGTGTAAAGCAGTCCAGAACGGTTTTCCCCGGTGCGATCGCTGCTGCGGCGCGGCGGTTCAGCTTCTGATCGAGGAAAAAACCGGTTTTTTGCCCGCCGATAAAGTCGACCTTATAGCGGATGCCGTTTTCGGTGATCTCCGTTTCGGTGAGCCGGTTTGAGAGACCGTCGTATGCGTAATACTGCGTATTGAGTTCGAGCCCCTCTTTTTTACGTACCGACACGTCGTTGCGTTCATAAAGGCACGTAATGTTTTCTCCGCGTTCGCGAAGATGGTTTATCAGGGCGGGGAAGATAAGATCTTTGCGCTGTTCTAAGCCAAGCGTCATGGTCTGCGTAACAAGCACGCTGCCGAATTTATCAGCGATCAGCCCCGGAAAACCGTCCGCATCGCCGAAAACAAGGCGTGTGTTTGATAAATCGCCGTTCATCACAGCCGCACGGTAATCCACGGCATATTTTACGCGCCGCGCGAAAAATGCGGCGTCGAATACGTCGTTTGCGTTGGCGGAAAGCAGACGCACGGTGATCTTGGACGCGCTGTTATAAAAACCCGACCCGAGATAACGCTCCTTCTGACTGTATACGTCAATAATATCTCCGTTTTCAATGCCCGGGCAGGTTTGCAGGATCTCTTCACCGTAGACCCAGATATGTCCTTTCCGCAGAAGGTCTTCGGCCTTTCGGTTGATGATGATGTATTTGCGATCTCTCATAAATGTATCTGAACCTTTTTTTCTTTATTTTACAATATTTTTGATTTTAATTCAATATGCTTGAAAATCTTTTTTCGGTATGGTAAAATCATAAAGATAATAATTCCGAAAGTGAGAATTATATATGAGTTCACTGAATCAGAAAAAGAAAGAATCGGCGCTGCTGCGGAATTACTGCCTGATATCCGGTATTCTGGCATGCATCGTTATGCTGATTTTCTATTTTTTCCATGATAATACGCTGCTGTTCGGCGATGCAACGGTGCTCAGAATGGATCTGTACCATCAGTACGGGCCGCTTTACGCCGAGCTTTACGACCGTATCACGGGCGGCAAGAGTCTTGTATATTCATGGACTTCGGGTCTCGGCAATTCCTTTATCGGGAATATGCTGAACTACCTTGCAAGCCCTTTTGCCGTGGTCATGCTGATCTTCGGGCACGAGAATATGCCGGAAGCCATCGCCGTAATGATGCTGCTGAAGGCCGTGCTTGCATCCGTCACCTTTACCTATTTTGTGAATAAATCGACCCGAACGGTACGTCCCGCGAGCATCGCTTTCGGGTTGCTTTATGCGTTCTGCGGCTATTTCGTTGCATATTCCTGGAACATCATGTGGATGGATGCGGTTTCCATATTCCCGCTTGTGATGCTCGGTATCGAACGCATCATCAACGAAAAGCGCCCCGCGCTCTATATTGTTATGCTGACCTATACGATGTATACGAATTACTATATGGCGTATATGGTATGCATTTTATCGGTACTGTATTACCTGTTTTATTATTTTTCAAATTATCCGCTCACCGACCGGTTTAAGGCGGACGGGAACGTTAAAAAGAAGAAAAAGACGGAGGAACCCGCGCCGCGTTATGCGGAAGGCCTCGTCGTCAAAGAAGAAACGGCGCCCGAAAACGATCTGCAGACGGAAAACCTTCCCCCCGATCAGACCGGTAATCCGCTGATCACCGACGAGGCGCAGGCGGACGCCTATACCGAACAGCTCTCACAGGAGGAGATCGCTCCGCCGCCGACGGAAACAGAGCAGCATACCGCTGAGAATACACAAACCGAGCCAGTTGCCGAAAAGAAGGGGGGGCATCGTCTGCCGGTTTCCGGGTTGATTTTCGGTTTTTCCTCCGTGCTCAGCTTCATGCTGGCTGCGGCGGTGCTGATCCCTCTGTATTTCTGCCTGAAAGCCTGCTCCGCCACAACGGGCACATTCCCCGCGCAGATGCAGAACTATTTTAAGATCTTTGACTTCCTCGTGAATCATCTGGCGTCGCTTGAACCCACCATCCGCAGCAGCGGCGACAATGTTTTGCCGAACATTTACAGCGGCGTTATCTCCATCCTTTTGCTGCCGGCGTTCTTCATGTCGAAACGGATCGCTTCGCGTAAAAAAGTGATGGCAATGTTTCTGCTCGGCATCTTTTTCCTCAGCTTCAATGTGAATCAGCTGAATTATATCTGGCACGGATTCCATTTCCCGAACGATCTGCCTTACCGTTTTTCGTTCGCTTATTCATTTATCCTGCTTTACCTCGGATATCAGGTCCTGCTGAATATCTCTGAGTTTTCAAGGAAGTATTTTGTTGCAACCGGCTTCATCGCTTTGCTCTTTATCGTTTTTGTAGAAAAACTCGGGAGCAAAAACGTTGATAACAATACGCTTGTCATATCCGTCGTGTTCATCCTGATCTATGTCATCCTTGCAGGTCTGATCTCGTCTCAATCGTTTACGAAGAAGAATCTTGAATACCTGCTGATCTTTTTTGTGATCGTGGAGATCGCGTGTGCGGATACCTCGCATCTGGTGATGTCGCAGCCGAAAGCGAATTATACCTCTGATTACGCAGCGTATACGGAGCTTTCCGAATCCGTTGAATCGAAAGACGACGATCTTTTCTACAGAACGGAACTGTCGCGGCTCAGGACCAGAATGGATCCCTGCTGGTACGGTTATAACGGCGTTTCCGTGTTCTCTTCGATGGCGTATGAAAAAACGTCCAATATGATGAACAGCCTCGGCCTGTTCGGCAACAACATCAACAGCTATACTTATTATCCGCAGACGGCTGTGTTCAACGCGTTTTTCTCGCTGAAATACATCTATGATAACGACAATCATCTGGTCACCGCAGGTTCCACCTATACAAAACTGAGGGATAACGGAACGTTTACTGCATATAAGAATAAATACTATCTGCCGCTGGCGTTCTCGGTGAACAGGGACGTTGCCGAGTGGGATCCCTCCGCCAATTCCAATCCGTTTACGGTGCAGAACGATCTGGTTCGTCTCTCCACAGGTTACGACGGCGTCCTTGAAAAAGTTGACGTTACGAACGTGGAATGCACGAACTGCGACTATATCACGCCCTCCGTGGTGAATTCCGGTACGATGTTTTCCGTCAATAAGACCGACGCGTCCCAGAACGCCACGGTGCGCGTGATCATCGACGTTGCTGCGTCCGGCAGATATTACGTGTACGCCGGCTCGATGCGCGCGAGCAGCCTGAAGTTTACCGGCGGCAGCGACATAAGCTATAATTACGTGAGCTCGGGCATCCAGCCGTTTGTGCTCGATATGGGCGACAGAAAGGTCGGCGATCAGGTGATCGTTGAGTATACGATGGATTCCTCAAATACCTCGGGTATGTTCACCTTCTGCGCCGCGCGTCTGAATCAGCCGTTGTTTGATTCCGCGTATAACGGCATCATTTCAAACGGTACGCTGAAGCTGACGTCTTTTGAAGAGACCGCCCTTTCCGGTACGATCCGTGTCGCGAACGATGATTCGTTCATATATACCTCCATACCGTACGATCAGAGCTGGCAGATCTATGTGGACGGCGAGCGGCTGCAGTATGCAAAAGAAGACGCCGAAGCGCAGGACAATGAGATCATACGCGTGGGTAAAGGCCTTCTGGGATTCGGCATCGGCAAAGGCGAGCATACCGTCAGCTTTAAATATGTGCCTCAGGGACTGGGCTACGGATTGGTGCTGACCGCGATCGGCGCTCCCATTGCGGCAGTGATCCTGGGGATCCAGCTGCTGCTTTATATCAGAAAAAAGAATGACGAGCCTGCCGTCGCAAATACGGAAACGGAGTGATAACGATCAATAAGACAAACGCAATGCGCATCCTCGAAAAGAACGGGATCCCGTACCGCGCAAACTATTATTCGTGCGGCGAATTCATCGACGGCATTCATATCGCCGATCTGCTGGGGCAACCCTATGAGCAGACTTTCAAAACGCTGGTAAGCGTCGGCAAAAGCGGCAGATACTTTGTTTTCGTGATCCCGATCGCGCTGGAACTGGATCTGAAAGCCGCGGCGAAAAGCGTAGGAGAGAAAAGCATTGAACTGCTGCATGTAAAAGATCTGAAGGACGTTACCGGGTATATCCGCGGCGGATGTACCGCCATCGGTATGAAAAAGCCGTATCCCACCGTGATAGACGCAAGCTTTGCGGATTTCGACGAGATCATCATCAGCGGGGGAGCGCTCGGCGTGCAGCTCTTTATCACCCCCGAAAACTTTGTGAAAGCCACGGGAGCGAAAGCGGAGCATATCACCGTTGAAGGCGGATTGACTGCATAAATAAAAAGGGACTGTCGCTTTATGGCTGCAGTCCCTTAATATTATGTGAGTATTATGCTTCCGATTCCGCAGCGGTTCCTTCCGCCTTAGATTCTTCTTTTTTCTTGTGGAAAAGGATCTTATCCACAGGGAAGTAAAGGAAGAACTGTACTGCCGAGCATACCATGGTGGCGGCGTTTGCGGAAGCGGTATCGCCCCAGCTGAGTTTTTCCATGAACACGTCTTTGAGCGTAGGATTCAGCCATGCTGAAAAAGCGATCAGCGCGAGCGTGAAAACGATGTAAATGGGCATTGTGACCGCAATGTTTGCACTGGAATTGAACGTCTTTTCACGGTTCACGAAGAACGAAACGATCTGCGCAATGATATTTGCCGTGTTTGCAACGATAAAATAACCGATGCCGCCGATCTCCGCAGTATAAACGTCCGCCGTGAATACCCACCACTCAAAGGGTTGGTTCTTTGCGTACAGCTCGGCGATAAACGGGATATGCGGTAAAAGATTCAAAAGCGCAAACTGCACGATCATGGCAAGAAGGCTGACGAATATGAATTTTACGAACTGCCAAACGGTTTCAATACCTTTGCCTTTACCTGCGGCTTTTTTGTCTATGTTTTTCAGTTTTCCCACAGAAATCACTCCTTTTTCAATATATTAGCACGGAATGTGCCAAAATGCAAGAGCCGTTATTGTAAGGGCTACAAAACGGCTGAACAGTAAATCCTCGGTTTTTTACATAAAAAACCCGCGTTGCCGTCGGATGTCAATAATAACCTGCGGTTAAGCAGGTGGGTGTCCTCCCATCCGGTTCACGCTCCCTTCGTCCGGCACAAAGCCGGGAGGTCTGCAATCCGCGGACAGAGCAGTCAGGACCCCTTAAAAATGTGTGTTGGGTTAATATTGGATATCCTTACTCGCACAACGCAGGAATTTATTCTGTTTTGAAAAAAGGTTACGCTTCTTCGTCTTCTTCGTCGTTTTCGAAATCAAACATTTCGGAGAGGCGTTCTTCGAAGATCTGCCCGATCTCGTTGAATTCATCCTCATCTTCGATGGGTTCGAGCACAGTCTCGTCGTTTTCTTCGATCGCGCGAAGAATAATCAGCTCGCCGGAATCGTCAAGCAGTTCTTCTTCACCGGAAAAAACAGGGATCATGGCAACATATTTGCTGTCGTCCGTTTCGATGCGGTCCAGCACCTCAAATTCATGCTCAACCCCGTCTTCATCAATTACCGTAACAATATCGGGACCGTAATCATCCATAGCTCCGCCTCCTGTTTTCTATGATTCCATTTTATCTGATTTTTATAATGATGTCAACATGATTTTTATGAAGCGGGGCTCGGTTATATTACTATTGTAAAAATATAACCGCTTTGGATAAAACTATTGTATATTCTCATTAAAAGTGATATCATAATTTAAAAAAACAGCGATGAGCATCGTCGCAAAGGGAGGAACTTATGAAATTTTCAGAGCTTCCGTATACGCGTCCGGATAAAGACGAGGTTATATTTACAATTAAGAGCTTTACACAAAAGCTGAACGCTTCAGCGGATTTTGAAAGCGCGCAAAATACTTTTCTTGAAAAAGACAGATACTCAAGACATATTAATACGCTGGCGTGTCTCGCATATATACGGCATTCCATAGACACGCGCGACGCGTATTATGATGCGGAAGAAAAATACTGGAATGAGGCCGGTCCGGAAATACAGGAATATGAGCAGAAATGGACCGAAGCCATGCTCAATAGCCCGTATCGCGACGCGTTTGAAAAAATCTACGGAGAAGCGTATTTCCTGAATGCGGAGATCGAGATGAAGGCCTTTTCGCCCGATATCATTGCGCAGCTGCAGGAAGAGAACAATCTTACGCAGGAATACGAAAAGCTGCTGGCAGGCGCGCAGATCCCGTTCAACGGCAAGGTGTATACGCTTTCACAGCTTGCGCCGTTCAAAACCGATTCCGACGACGTTGTGCGTCTCGCGGCATGGAGAGCGGAAGGAAAGTGGTATAAAGAAAATCAGGAGAAGCTTGACGGGATCTACGACCGCCTGGTGCATCTGCGTGATGAAATGGGCAGAAAGATGGGGTATCCCGATTTTACGCAGCTCGGTTATTACCGGATGCAGCGCAACTGTTATACGAAAGAAGACGTTGAAGAATTCAGGAACGCAGTCGTAAAGTATCTTGTGCCTGTTGCGGACGCAGTCTGCCGCGCACAGGCGGAACGCATCGGCGTGCAGTACCCCCTCAGTTTTTCAGACCGTTCCATCATGTTCCGCACCGGCAATCCCAAGCCTGTGGGTACCGCGGAGGATATCGTGCGGCACGCAAAGGAGTTTTACGACGCCCTTTCGCCTGAAACGTCGGCGTTTTTCCGTTCCATGCTGGAAGGAGAAATGATGAGCCTGCTTTCAACCGAAGGCAAGGCCGCGGGCGGGTACTGCGAATCGCTCCACGAATATGAAACGCCTTTTATTTTCGCGAATTTCAACGGGACGCGCGGCGACGTGGAAACCGTAACGCACGAGGCGGGGCATGCTTTTGCCGGCTGGTATAACCGCAAACGCGTTCCGATGGAAACGGTCTGGCCGAGTCTTGAAGCTTGCGAAGTGCATTCAATGTCCATGGAGTTTTTCAGCTGGACCGCTGCGGATGCGTTCTTCGGCAAAGACGCCGCAAAATTCAGATATGCTCATTTGGCGGATGCGCTCACATTCATCCCCTACGGTACCATGGTGGACCATTTTCAGCATACCGTATATGAAAAGCCGTACCTTACGCCCGCCGAGCGGCATGCGGAATGGAAACGTCTGCTCGGGATCTATATGCCGTGGCTTCGGCTGGACGGCAAGATCGAATTCTATGCCGAGGGCATGGGCTGGCAGCGGCAGCACCATATTTACTCAAGCCCGTTCTATTATATCGATTACTGCCTCGCTGAGACCGTGGCGCTGGAATTCTGGGCCATGATCGGAGAGAACAAAGAAAACGCCTGGCAAAAATATATGGCGTATACCGCGCAGGGCGGCGGAAGCGTGTTCACGAAACTCCTCGAAAACGCCGGGCTTCGCAGCCCGTTTGATGAGAAATGCCTGAGAGACGTTTGCTTAAAAGCCGCCGTATGGCTTGAAAACCATGCAGAAGAAGCTGCGGCGCTGTAAAAAAAGAGCAGCCGAAAGGCTGCTGTCTTTTCTCTTGCATCTGATCGTTATTCTGCCGCGGTGGCAGATTCTTCAGAAGCGGTCTGCTTGTCTGCTTTGCCGCTTACGGAAAGAACGAGATCTCTGATAAGATCGATCAGGAAATAGATGAAATTAACAAACTTCTGAACGGATTCTTCCATGGATCGCACCTCCTTCTGTTTTGAAATCCATTGGTATTTTAACACAATTGATCGTTCAGTTCAATAGGTTTTCAAAAAAAATTACCATCGGTAGTTTCTGAGCTCGCCTCTTTCGGTAAGCGCAGGGTAGCCCCATTGACGCAAAACCTCATATACGCCCACTGCCGCGGCATTGCTCAGATTCAGACTTCTTGCCTCGCTGATCATCGGGATGCGCACCGTGGTTTCGGGGTTTTCGTAAAGCAGCTTTTCCGGCAGCCCTGCGGTTTCTTTCCCGAACAAGAGGAATACCTCTTCGGGGTATTTTACGTCGGTGTGCTTATGTTTTGCTTTTGTGGAAAAATAATAGAAGGCGCCGCCGGGATGCTTTGCGAAGAATTCATCGGTTGAATCATAATACGTGATATCCAGCAGATACCAGTAGTCGAGGCCTGCACGTTTCAGCTTTTTATCGTCCACCTTAAAGCCCATGGGCTCCACAAGATGAAGTTTCGCCCCGGTAGCGGCGCACGTTCTGGCAATATTGCCCGTGTTCTGCGGGATCTCAGGTTCGATCAGTACAATATTCAGGTCATACATTGCGTTAACGTCCTTTCTCCCGGAAATAGTATCACATTCTTTCACAAATGTAAAATATTTTTTTGAAAAAGGTGTATACTATGCACTGACGGAGGTGTAATGATGACGACGAAAAGCAGTTCAGTAATGAAATACGTCGGGTCGGCCATGGCGGTGGGCGGCACGATCATGATGGGATCTGCCATGCTCAGCTCCGGCGCGTCCGTGAAAAAGAAGATGAAGAAAACCGCCGGAAAAGCGCTGGATATTCTTGACGCGGCGATTTCAAGCGCTCAGAACATCGTAAAGTGACGCGCGGTCCGCAAACCTGCAGTGTTTGCGGATTACATAGGGAATGATTCAGAAGAAAGGAACCTTTATGAAAAGATTATTTACATTTATCGTCGTTATCGTTTTGATTATTTCCGTCTGCGGATGCGCAAAACAGACCCCCGTGCCGCAAAGCGAGCCGGATACGGGTACAACGGCTGTTAACGATACAACCTTAACGACCGATTTATCAGAAACAGCCGAGGCTTCCGAAACGGAAAGCTTCAGCGAACCCGTTGTAACGCCGGTTGCGGCGGAACGGGAAAAAGGATGCTGGTATGGCGAGTATACCGGCACCGCGGCGACGTTTACCGGGCTGGAGCCGCTGCCGCTGAACGGTTTTGAAGGCGTTTCCTTTGAAAATACAAAAGGATTGTCGGACGAGACGATCGAGCACAGTTACGGCGTAGCAACCGAAGAAAAGCCGCATACCATCAGTGTGAACAACCAGCGCTTCTTTTCGGAAAACGGATTCAACGCCCTTTGCTATGATGCTTCCGCCGCTGAAAAGTACGTATATCTCACGTTTGACTGCGGTTATGAGAACGGCTATACGGCAAAGATCCTTGATACGCTCCGCGATAAGGGCGTAAAAGCGGCTTTCTTCTGCACGCTGCCCGAGATGAAGGGAAATACGGAAATCATCGCCCGTATGATCAACGAAGGGCATATCGTTGGAAACCATTCAGTCACGCATCCCGATTTTTCAAAGCTCACCCGCAGGGAAATGTTTGACGAAGTGAAAACGTTTGACGACTATCTGAGAGAAAACTTCGGATATTCCGCGCAGTATTTCAGATATCCGCAGGGCAAATACAGCGAGAATTCTCTGGATCTTCTGAACCGGATGGGATATACCTGCGTGTTCTGGAGCCTTGCCTACGCGGATTGGGATCTCAGTAACCAGAAGGGCGCCGATTACGCGCTTGAAACCGTAATGAGCCGTATCCATCCCGGCGCGGTGATATTGCTGCACGCGGTTTCTCCGGATAACGCGAACGCTCTGGGCAGCATCATAGACGCCGCGAGAGCGAAAGGCTACAGCTTCCGTTCGCTTTCAGAATACGTTCCGGCGTAGACAACGCTCTTGTATTTTTGTAAAACATCCGTTATAATACAAAAAACGAATCACCCTACAGAAAGGCTTGAATGAGATGAAATTTCAACAGATCGATAAGAACGGAACGCTTCAGGGCTTCGTGCTGATGCGTTCCTGCGATAAAAAGGTATCCAAAAACGGCAGCACATATCTTGATATGGTCATTTACGACGGCGAAACGGATCTGGTTGCCAAGAAATGGGATTTCAACGGGACAGACGAAGATAAACCCGTACCGAATATGCTGTATCTTGTGCGCGGTACCGTGAACCTGTATAACAACCAGCCGCAGTTCCGTGTGGAAAGGATCCGCAAAGCGGCGGAGTCGGACGACGTTGACATATCCGATTTCATTCCCAGCGCGTCTTTCCCCGGAGAATACATGTTCAACAGCATTTGCGCCTATGTGGAAAAGTTTGAGGATGAAGAACTGAAAACGCTTGCCTCGGCTGTGCTGGATACATATAAAAGCAGGATCATCGACCTGCCCGCAGCCTTCCGCCTGCATCACGCCGTGCGCGGCGGGCTGCTGATGCACACGCTGTCGATCTGCCGTCTGGCTGAGGCCGTTTCCATGCTTTATCCGTCCGTTGATAAAGATCTTCTGCTCTGCGGCGTGATACTGCACGATATCGCGAAATCCGACGAGTTCAGCCTTTCCCCGACAGGCCTTGTGGACGGCTATACCGTACCCGGCACGCTGGTGGGCCATCTGGTGAAGGGGGCGATGATCATTGAAGAGATCGGAAAAGAAAAGGGCGTGAGCGACGATACCCGAATGATGATCGAGCATATGCTGATCTCGCATCACGGCGAGCCCGAATACGGAGCCGCGGTGCGTCCGCTGTTCCTTGAAGCGGAGATCCTTTCCGCGCTCGATACGCTGGATGCGGATATCTACGAGATCGAAAGCGCGCTCAGAGACGTCATCGCCGGGGGGTTCACGAACAAGCTCTGGGCGTTGGAGGACCGCAAGTTTTATAATCACGGCAGAAAACCCGTGGTCACGGACGTGAATTTCGATTGGAAGATCTGTGACGGCAGGGCTGCCGCCGAAACGGATGCGCTCGCGCCGGAGGGGGATGCGGATGGAAAACTGGATTGAGATATGCGTTACGGTCCCGGTAGCGGATCTCGACCGTGCCGCGGATATCGTAGGCATGACGGTGCCGTACGGTATGTACATCGAGGATTATTCCAATCTGGAACAGGAAGCATGGGAGATCGCGAATATCGATCTGATCGACGAAGACCTGCTTAAAAAGGACCGCACGAAGGGCATCATACATATCTATATTGCTGAAGACGCGAATCCGTCAGAGGCAGTATCGTTTATCGACAGCAGGCTGAAAGCGGAAAGCGTCCCGTTTGAACTCGAAACAAAGAACTGCAGAAAAGAAGACTGGGAAAACAACTGGAAGCAGTATTTCAAGCCGGTGGAAGTCGGCGATAAGCTGCTGATCCGCCCGATCTGGATCGACGATTACGACGCCGGGAATCGCAGAGTGCTGCATCTTGAACCCGGTATCGCTTTCGGAACGGGTACGCATGAGACCACGCGTCTGTGCATGGAACTGATGGAACAGTACGTAAACGGCGATACTCTCATGCTGGACGTCGGCTGCGGCAGCGGCATTCTGTCGGTTGCCGGCATGCTTCTCGGCGCAAAATGTGTGCTCGGTGTGGATATCGACCCTCTTGCCGTAAAAGTGGCAAAGGAAAACGGCGCGCTGAACGGTTACGGTCCGCCTTGCTATACGATGCTGTGCGGCAATCTCACCGACCGTGTGACGGGACGGTATAATCTTGTTACGGCGAACATCGTTGCGGACGCCATACTGGAGCTGACCCCGCAGATCATTCCGTTTTTGCTGCCCGGCGCGGTATATATCGTTTCGGGCATCATAGACACCCGCTGCGGCGAGGTGAAAGCGGCGCTTGAAGAAAACGGCTTCCGTATACTCGAACAGCGTACGGAAAACGGCTGGGTGTGCATGTCCGCTTCGCTCAGATAAGAATTACAGAAAAACACAAGTCCTCCGGAATCCTGTATTTTTGGGTCCCGGAGGTTTTTTCTGTTTCTTCACGAATCGTCCGTGTTTTCCCTTTTCGTTTTGCTTTGCGGTGTACAACGCCGTTTTTCTGCTGTGCGGTTCTGACATAATATGCGGCGACAATGGAATATAATGAAAACACGGTGACGAAGGAGGCGAAGCGGTATGGAGCCGGTAATATATGCGGACGTACTGATATTTCTGAATGCGGTGGTCACTTTCTTTCTGCTGCTTACGGTAAAGCAGTTCACCGGCGCGAAAACCTCCGCGGGCCGGCTGGTATCGGGTGCGTTCGTGGGCGGCGTCTATTCGCTCATTGTTCTGGCGCCGCAGATGCATTTTGTGCTGATGCTGATCGCAAAAACCGCAATGAGCCTTTCGATCACGTTTATCGCGTTCCACTCGAAACGGATGAAAAAAATGATGCAGTGCTTCATTTTATTCTGGGCTGCGGGTTTTCTGTATGCCGGCGTGATGTATGCGATCCGTTTCCTGCTGCAGGGCAGCTTTATTACCGTTCAGAACGGCGCGGTCTATTTTGATCTCAATGTTTATTCTCTTATCTTTTTAACAGCGTTTGTATACGGCGTGATACTGTTTCTGCGCAGAAAGGTATTCCGTTTCCGCAGTGAAGATATGATCTATGATATCGAACTGAGCTACGGCGCTACGGCGGTCAAAGCGAAAGCGCTGCTTGATACGGGAAATCACGTGCGCGATATTTATACGAACCATCCGGTCGTGATACTGACCGCGGAAGTAGCGGAGCGTCTTACACACAGGCAGATAAGAGGCGATACCGCCGATCTGATTGCAGCGGCAGACGAAGGGATACGGCTGCGTCTGCTTCCCGTACAGGCGCTTTCCGGCGAAAAATATCTTCCGGCTTTTACCGCCGATACGGCGCAGATCATATCCGACGATAAAAGAAAAGAAATACGGCATGTGAGCGTCGCGGTGACCGACGATGAATTGGGGAAAGAAAAATATCAGGCGCTGATCGGAGAGGAAATGGTGTAAGATGAAAAGAGAAAAATGGATTTACAGGGTATCATTGAGGCTGTATTTCAGATTGCGGCCGAAATACAGGCGTATGAAAAACAATGCGGTCTATTTTCTGAACGGATCGCCCGCGCTGCCGCCGCCGCTGAAAAAAGAAGAGGAAGAGCAGTGTATCCGTCTGATCGCCGAAGGCGATGAGAACGCGAGGGAAAAACTGATCGTGCATAACCTGAGGCTGGTGGTTTACATCGCGAAAAAATTTGAGAATGCGTCCGTTGGGATCGAAGACCTGATCTCGATCGGCACCATCGGCCTCATCAAGGCGGTGAAAACGTACTGCCCCGAAAAGAATATCAAACTTGCGACATACGCAAGCCGCTGCGTAGAAAACGAAATTCTGATGTGCCTCAGAAAAGCCTCGAACAAAGGCGGCGAAATATCGATCGACGAACCGTTGAACGTGGATTGGGACGGCAACGAACTGCTGTTGAGCGATATCCTTGCCACAGGTGATAATACCGTGAGCGAAGGGCTTGAGAATGCCGACGAGATCCGAGGGCTGCTGCAATGCGTTTCGCAGCTCGATCCGCGCGAGCAGAAGATCATCTGTATGCGGTTCGGGCTCGGAGGGAGCAGGGAATACACTCAAAAAGAGGTCGCCGATGCGCTCGGGATCTCTCAAAGCTATATCTCACGTATTGAAAAGAAAGTGATCGCTCAACTCAAAAGGAACCTCGAGAAGGAAAACAGCACGGTATGAACGGCGAAAGACCTATAATATCCCCGATCTGCACCGCTCAACGGTCGGCGCGCTCTTTGCGCGTCGGCTTTTTCAGCTTTTTTTGTGAAATTTGTAATATAACAAAAAAAGGCTTGTAAAATACTTCCTATATTGTTATAATAAAAAAGATATTAAGCATTTTTCCGGAGGATACAAATGGTTTATTTGTTTTTGGCTGACGGATTTGAAGAAACAGAAGCGCTTGCACCGTTGGACTGCATCCGCAGAGCCGGTATCAGCATATTGACCGTGGGCGTCGGCGAACAGTTCGTTACAAGCTCGAAAAGAATTACCGTGAAGGCAGATATCACCGATCAGGAAATCGATCTTACGCAGTGCGACGGCGTGATCCTTCCCGGCGGAATGCCCGGCACGGAGAATCTGTACGCTTCCGAAACCGTTCGATCCGCAGTCGCGTTCTGTGCGGAAAATAATAAGATGGTCGCCGCCATTTGCGCAGCGCCGAGTATCCTCGGCAGGATGGGGCTGCTTGACGGTAAAAGGGCCGTGTGCTTCCCCGGGTTTGAACAGAAGCTCGGGCAGTTTATCCCATCTGAAAAAGCGGTTGAAACCGACGGCATATTTATTACGGCGAAGGGCGCGGGGTGTGTATTTCCGTTTGCACACAGCATCATTTCGTATCTGAAAAACAAAGAATCCGCCGATACGGTGCTGCGTCAGATGCAATACGCTCAGATGTAAAGGCTGATCGCTTTACTTTTAATTACGCTTTGTAGTGCTGCACATCAGCAGGGAGGCGAATACCTATGAATGAAGTCAATAACAACCTGTCAACAAACAGATCCGCCGACGGTTCCGGCAAAGAGACGTTTGACGCTCTTCACAAAAACTTCAACAAGATCCGGATGGATAATACCGATATCCCGCAGGAAGACGACGTGCTCAACAGCGGGGAGATCTATTTTTCCGCCAATACGGGGGCCGGCGCTTCGGAAGTGTATTCCGACAGTGATTTTGCGCGGTTTTCATCTGACACAAGCATGAACACAGCAAGGATCCCGGATCTGCAGACTGCTTCGCAAAAAACGGAAACAAAAAAAACCGCGCAGAACACGCAGGCGCCTGCAAAGACCGCATCAAAGAAAAAGAAATCCTCTTCGGCAAAATCAGCCGATACGAAAGGTGCCGCACCCAAAGGCGGCAAAAAAATGAAGAAAAAAAAGAAAAAGAAACATACGCTTCGCAGCTTCCTTCTGACGCTGATGATCCTTGCTTTTGTGGGCATCATCTCTTATATCGCCAGCGTTGCGGTGCATGGCTGCATGAACGATATCCTTGCCATCAACCGTGAAGAAACAAAGATCCGCGTGATCCTTGACCGGCAGATGACCACAAGCGAAGTTCTTGATCTGCTTGATGAAAAGCACCTGATCTACAGCGCGAATTTCTGTAAGATCTTCTCGAATCTTCTCGGTTACGCCAAAGTACGCGAATACGAGGGCGGCCCGCTGGTAGACAGGCAGTATCAGGCAGGCACCTATTATCTGAGCCCGAGTATGGGCGTTGAAGGCATGCTGCGTGAGATCTACACCGCGGGGCAGGAGAAATCCACAATCAGCCTTACGTTCCCCGAGGGTTATACCATCGATCAGATCGTGGACCGTCTTTCTCTGAACGGCGTATGCTCGGCAAGCTCACTGTACGGCGTGCTTGACAGCGAAAGCTTCTATGAGGAATTTGAATTCCTTGATTATATCACCGATAAGCAGCAGCGTTACAGAGCTCTGGAAGGGTATTTATATCCCGATACGTACGAGTTCTATATCGGCGAAAATCCGGAAAGCGTGATCACCCGTTTCCTGAACAACTTCAACGACAGATGGAACAGCGAATATAAAGAGCTGGCGGAGGAATCCGATTATACCATCGATCAAATCCTCACGGTGGCTTCCATTTTGCAGAAAGAGGCGGCGGACGCCGAACAGATGCGCGTGATCGCATCCATTATCTATAACCGTCTTGAATCGGATTCTTTCGTGTTCATCAACTGCGATTCCACGTCGAAATATATCAAAGCGCATGAAGATGAGCTTACCGCCGCGGGTACGTACAGCATGTATCTGATGCATTACGATACGTATCAGATCACCGGGCTGCCCATCGGTCCCATCTGTAATCCGGGTGCCGACGCCATCGCTGCGGCGTTTGATCCTGAAAACACCGGCTATTATTACTTTATGCACGACGCCGACGGCAATCTCTACACGGCAAGAACGGTTGAAGAGCATGAGGCGAATCAGCAGAAGTATTTGGATTCTGAAGGTTAAATCAAAATATCATACAGGAGGAAGATATTATGAAAGTTTTTATGATCGGCGGTACCGGGCTCCTCGGCTGTGCCGCGGCGCAGATGTTCATCGACAAGGGGTATGAAGTTACCTCTATCGCTCTGCCGCCGCTGCCCGCAGGCGCGCCCATCCCGAAAGAGATGGACCTGAAATGGGGCAATTACCTCGAAATGTCCGACGATGAACTGCTCGAGATGATGAAGGGCGCCGATACGTTCGTGTTCGCCGCCGGTGTTGACGAGCGTGTGGAATTCCCCGCGCCGGTGTATGAAGCTTACCGTAAATACAACATCGAGCCCGTTCGCCGTTTTCTTACGCTTGCCAAGAAATGCGGCGTAAAGAACAACGTGATCCTCGGTTCATATTTCGCGTATTTCGCAAAAACCTGGCCGGAGCTGAAGCTCACCGAGTACCATCCGTATATCCGCAGCCGTATCGAGCAGGAGAACGTTGCGCTCAGCTTCGCGGACGATGATTTTAACGTGGCCGTGCTTGAGCTGCCCTACATCTTCGGTACGCAGCCCGGCAGAAAGCCCGTTTGGGTCATCCTGATCGAACAGATCCACAATATGGACAAGAGCGGCCATATCACGATGTACCCCAAGGGCGGCACCACCATGGTCACCGTACGTCAGGTTGCCCAGAGCATCGTTGGCGCGGCCGAACGGAACAAAGGCGGAAACGCGTATCCGATCGGTTATTATAACCTCACGTGGGACGATTTCCTTACCATCGTACACGAAGCCATGGGAACGCCCGACCGCAAGATCATCCATATCGCAAAGTGGATGTTTAAGATGTACGGCGTGAAGATGATCAAAGACTATGAGAAGCGCAACGTGGAAGGCGGCATCAACGCCGTGCAGCTTGCCGAGATCATGTGCAGGAATACGTTTATCGACAAGAAGTGGGCCGTATCTCTCGGCGTGACCGAAGACGATATCAAATCGGCGATATTCGATTCCGTGAAGCTTTCCGTAGACGCGTTCAACGGCACGCAGGAGCTCGTTGAAATGAAAAGCGAATAATTCTTAAATACAGTAAATAAGAGCGGCAGGAGTGTTCTTGCCGCTTTTTTCGGAGCAGATATGAAAGAATACCGTTTCCCTTGCAGCGTCAGCAAAAAATGCGGCGGCTGCCAGCTTACCAACATGACGTATGAAGAGCAGCTCTCGTATAAACAGGCCAAAGTGATCCGTTTATTGGGAAGGTTCGGGCATGTGAACGAGATCGTTTCAACCGGCCGGCCTTTTTATTACCGTAATAAGGTGCAGGCTGCTTTCGGCCGCACGCGCGGCGGCGAGATCGTTTCGGGCGTGTACCAGTCGAGCACGCATAATATCGTTAAGGTGGATTCGTGTCTGCTGGAAGATCAGCGCGCGGACGCGATCATCGTTACCGTACGAAAGATGCTGCGTGAGTTCGGTCTTACGGTGTTTGACGAGAGAAATCAGAAGGGGTTTCTGCGGCATGTGCTCGTTAAGGCGGCGCAGGGGACCGGTGAGATCATGGTGGTGCTGGTAACGGGCACAAGGGAATTCAAGTCCAAAAATGCGTTCTGCGAGGCGTTAATCAAACGCCACCCTGAGATCACTACGATTTTACAGAACGTCAATAACCGGTTTACAAGCCTCGTTTTGGGGGAGGAAGAACACGTTCTGTACGGCGATGGGTATATCACCGACGAGCTTCTCGGCAAACGCTTTCGTATTTCATCGCGTTCGTTTTATCAGATCAATTACGAGGCCACAAAGATCCTGTATAAAAAAGTGATAGAATTCGCGGGCCTTACCGGTAAAGAGCGCGTGATCGACGCGTACTCGGGTGTGGGAACCATCGGTATGCTGTGCGCCGATTTCGCGCGGGAAGTGCTGAGCGTGGAGCTCAATAAAGACGCCGTCGCCGACGCGAAAAAAAACGCAAAGCTGAACGATCTTCACAATATCACCTTTGTTTGCGCCGACGCCACGGAGTTTCTGACCGGTTTTGCGCGGGAGAAAGAAAAAGCCGACGTCGTGATCATGGACCCGCCGCGCGCGGGAAGTACGGTGCAGTTTATGAACAGCGTTTGTATGCTTGCGCCGGAGAGAATCGTTTATGTTTCATGCAATCCCGAAACACTCGCCCGCGACCTGCACTGGTTCGTACAGCACGGATATAAAGTAAAAAAGATCCAGCCGGTGGATATGTTCCCGAATACGAACCATGTGGAGACTGTCGTTCTGCTGTCAAGGAAATGAGGAAGATAACGGGAAAACGGCTTGAAATAAGGGCTTTTTCGGACTTTGGCTATAAGCGGGAGCGTAGATAAGTTTCCACAGAGCGAAAGGGCGAAAACGAGGAAATCCGTTGCTGTAACTCTTGTTTCGCTATCGAGGGCAGAAATCGGAGATTGAGACTCTCGGTTCGTTGTCATTTGAGGGTTTTCAAGAGGTTGAGACTCTCGGATAGTTGTCAAATCGGGCTGTAACTGTAGTTTCGATGTCCGGGAATTTAGGAGGATTAAAAGGACTGAACGGATTATACACGGCACCCACACTGCCATCATCGGCGGCGGGGAGCGAAGAAATTCATAGATCCAAGGAGAAAACGCCTTGTCATTAGAATGATTTCTGATGGCGAGGAGTTATTTTGTAAATTTGTGTAACCATTGGGGATAAAAATTCGCTATATAGGGTGAAGGCCTTAAAAATGCCGGAAGGAGGAAAGAGGGATGGATGATTCAAAAATAGTAGAGCTCTACTTATCCAGAAATGAATCTGCTATTTCTGAGACGGCGCAGAAATACGGCTTGAAGCTCAGGCGGATAGCAAACAACATCCTCAATAATATGGCATCTGCGGAGGAATGCGAAAATGACACATATCTTGAGACGTGGAATCGTATTCCTCCCAATGAGCCACGCACCTATCTCTTTGCTTTTCTTGGGAAAATCACACGTCATCTTGCTATAAACGAATGCCGCAGAAATGCCACTCTGAAGAGATATGCCCTGTTTTGTGAGCTGACACAGGAGATGGAGCAGTGCATTCCGGGCAGAAACGATATCGAAGAAGCATTTGATGCCGATGCATTAGCGCAGACCATAAATGATTTCCTGAGAACCTGTTCAGAGGACCAGCGGAACATTTTTGTGAGAAGGTACTGGTATTTTGACTCTGTTGCGGAAATCTCTCAGAGATATGGATATTCTCAGAGCAAAGTCAAAACCGTATTATTTCGTATGAGGGAAGGACTGAAACAGCTTTTGGAGAAAGAGGGTTACACAGTATGAAAGATTATGAACTTTTAGATGCTGTTGGCGGCATTGAGGCAGAATATGTGAATGCGGCAGATCGGCCTGCTGCTAAGAAGAGCACACGACGGGTACTAAGATGGGTTGCGGTTGCGGCATGTTTGTGTCTGGCTGTCGGTATAGCGGTTCCGCGACTGACGGATGTTTTCCGGAACAAGGGAGGATCAGATCCCCTGATCCATGAAGGCCCGGATTCTCTTGTGCAGGAAATTTCGAATCTTGAATTCAATGGGGCATATTATGAGGCAACAGATATTCCGGAAGCACTTGAACGTTATGGCCTTCCAACCGTAATCACAGAAGATATGGCGGGAGAACATCTTGCATACCTTCAGTCAGATGGCGGTGCAGGCTACAGAGAATCTGCTGTTGAAACAGATATTGAACTGATGCAATATGCTCCTGCGCCATGCAGAAGTGTTTATATCATCAGAGACGGAAGTAAATATTTTGCTGCATTATTCTGCAATGTGATTCATCTTGACAGCAATGCCAGTACCGGAATGGAAACGTTATATGGATTTTACGGAATTGAAAGCGCCGATGATATTATCTCTATCACGGAAGTAGACTGGAACCGGGATAAAGCAGTCGGTTATGCCATTACAGGCAGTCATGAAATTGCAGAGTTTTATGATATCAGTAAAGCGCTGGCCGATTATGGCAATGATGACTTTCAGGCGATCGTATTCGATGGGATTCCTGAGGATCAGCAGCCGGAAACACATACGAAATTTGCTGATGATTTGAGAGTCATACGAATCGAGACAAAAAATGGCCTGCGGTTTTATATTGATGTTCATCCGACCTATGGCTGGATCTTTGGGAACGGGACGCTTTCCTATTATCAGATCAATGAACAAATGTCGGATTGGCTTAGTCAAAATCTGAAATAACAGTATGCATTCCGGCACCCGCACTGCCATCACAGTCGGCGGGGAGCGGCATAACGACAAAAAACACCTCTGAACCATAACGGCTCGGAGGTGTTTCTGCATCTATGGGCTTTATTCCTTTATGACGCTAAAAAGCGCACCGCAGGACGTCCGCCGAAAAATGTGTCTCAACTTGAGACAAATATCCGCACGGATGAAGAAATGGCGGATATCTTTGATACAAGCCGCGCACAAATCCAGCGTTATCTCCGCCTGATCGACCTGATCCCCGAATTGCTCGATCTGGTGGACGAGGATCGGATCGCGCTCAGCGTGGGCGTTGAATTGTCCTACCTTCCCGATGAACACCAGTATATTGTACTCGGCTTGATTGAAGAACTCGATTGTACGCCGTCCTACGCGCAGGCGAACCATATGCACAAGGAAGCCGCCGTCGGAACGCTGACAGAGGAACGCATTTCCGAAATGATGAGCCAGGAGAAGCCCAATCAGAAAGAGAAGATCACAATCCCGATGGAGAAGCTGTCTATGTATTTCAAACAGGATACCACCCCCAAGGATATACAGGCATATATCCTGAAGCTACTGGAAGAGGACCGTATCCGAAAGCGAAAAGCCCGTAATCGGGACGCGAGGTAAATGAATGAAGTTCTGTATTGATGAATCAAAATTCACCAAAGAGCAGAGCGCTTCATGTGACCGTCTGATTGATTGCCTTGCGAGGCTGACAGAAAAATACGCCCCTATGATTGATTCACTTGTTCCGGAAGATATCAGAGAAAAGAAACTACAGAAAAAGCAATCTGCTTGATGTGTAAATGTGTGCGGGGCGGCTTCAAAGCCGCTCCGCAAATTCGACATTAATTTGTAACCCGAATATGATTATAAGCGAAAAATTAAAGGAGTGCAATCTTTATGAAAAAAATATGTTGTTATCTTTATACCCGCGTTTCTACAGCAATGCAAGTTGACGGCTACAGTTTGGATGCTCAAAAGGAAAAACTGCGTAAATACGCTGAATTTCAGGATATGCTCGTAGTCGGCGAATATTCCGACGAAGGCAAATCAGGAAAAAACATCAACGGCAGACCGGAATTTCAGCAGATGCTGGATGATATTAAAGACGGCAAGGATGACGTCTCATTTGTCCTTGTGTTTAAGCTTTCCCGTTTTGGCAGGAACGCCGCAGACGTGTTAAGCTCTTTACAGTTTATGCAGGACTACGGCGTCAATCTGATTTGTGTGGAGGACAGCATCGACAGTTCCCGTGACAGCGGAAAGCTGATGATTTCCGTCCTATCCGCCGTTGCCGAGATCGAAAGAGAAAATATCCTTGTTCAGACGATGGCGGGCAGGCGGCAAAAGGCAAAAGAGGGAAAGTGGAACGGCGGCTTTGCCCCTTACGGGTATTATCTTGAAAAGGGTGAACTGAAAATCGCCGAAGACGAAGCCGAGGTTATTCGCGTTATTTACGATAAATTCATTCATACCAACATGGGCGCGGCGACCGTTGCAAAGTTCCTTAATCAACACGGCTATGTGAAAAAGACAAGGCAAAACGGTTCGCTTGAAGCGTTCTCGGCTCATTTTATCAAGCTCGTTCTTGATAACCCCGTTTATTGCGGTAAAATCGCCTACGGTCGGAGAAAAACCGAAAAAGTCAACGGCGAAAGGAATCAATATCATATCGTACGGCAATCGGAGTTTCCGATCTATGACGGAATCCACGAAGCCATTATTTCGGTTGATGATTGGCAGCTTGCACAGGAGAAACGAAGGAAGACGGGTGTAAAGAACGAAAAAATATACAGTCTTGAGCACCAGCATTTGCTGTCCGGTATCGTTTGTTGTCCCGAATGCGGACATCCGCTCTACGGCAGCGTAAACAGGAAACGGAAGAAAGACGGCAGCTTTTACCGGGATTATTGGTATTACGCCTGTAAACATCGCCTTAATGTTGACGGTCACAAATGTTCATTCTCCAGACAGATCCATCAGGAAAAACTGAACGCGGCTGTTGAAGAAATTATCAAAAAGATCGTTCATGAGCCAAAATTCGAGGAGGCAATCAAAGCAAAGATAAACGCCAAAATCGATACCGGTGAAATTGAAACGGAAATCGCGGTATTGCAAAAGCAGCTACGGCAACTGACCGGCGCAAAGGAGCGCATCGGCAAAAGCATCGACGCGCTTGATTATCTTGACCCCTGTTATGATGATAAATATGTGGATCTTCAGAAACGGCTTGACGATATCTATATTGATATTCATACTACAGAAACTGAGATTGCCGAGTTGCAAGAAAAAGAAGATAATATCAGAAGAAATAAAATTTCAGAAGAAAAGGTCTATGAATTTCTGCTTTTATTTGATATACTATATGACAAGATGACCGACGCGGAAAAGAAAGAGGTTTTAGCGAGCTTCATTGAGCGCGTTGACGTATATCCGGAACCCAAAGAAAACGGGCAAATACTGAAAAGTATCACCTTCCGTATCCCCATCGTACTTGATGGGGATACGGGGAATAAGGTTTACATATCTTTTCCGGACGAAAATGTTACGGTTGAGCCGGTGGTATTAATGACAAAGAAATGAGTAAATCGGAGTTTGACGGAGGAATAGCAATGTTGATAAAAGAAACATGCAAGCTGTTGAAACAAGAACTTTTGGATAATGGTTACGAATACGGCTTCTATTTGAATGGCAAAACATATAAGCCTGATATGACTAAGGGATTTGACAAAGAGTTTTTTGACCGTTTACAAACGGAATATTGCATTCAGGACCCAGAGGACACTATGAAAGCAAAGGTGGGCACATGTAATGATGCTGTTGTTCTGATGAGATACATTCTTGACAAGCGTAATATCCCAAGCAAGATATGGCTCTTGCATGATAAGCAGAGCAGAAAGCAACATACCGTTTTGACATTTTATCTCGAAAATAAAACTGTTTATTTGGAGCTTACTCCCCAGTCTGGGAAACCTTGGTATGGGAAAGAGCTGATCTTTGATAACGAAAGAAGTTTTGTAGATGAATACTCGAAGGGCGGTATTGAAGTAATTGACGTTACTGACTCGGTTTTAATAGGGGAACGTCCTGATTTTCTGTTGTCAAGAATGGTTTGACAAATTCCGGTTTATCGGCGTACCGATATTCATCCTACTGTCTCAACCCTGACCGATACCGGGAAATTGCCCATTCCTTCATTGGGATGAATCAGTGGGTCAAATACAAGCCTTTTTATTTGACCTACTGCTCCGAGGCATGTGGAGACAGTCGCGTTGATTACCCGAGCCGGGTAGAGGCTGCAAAAAAGTGTAAAAAGGAGGTTGAGAACAATGCTTGTACTCAGAGCCGGATGCAGAGTTCCTTTTCCAGAGAAACTTCTCGAGGAATACATGCTGACGGAGAATCAAATCATCGCAAACATATCGGCGGACAAAATCAGGACGGTGATGGAACATTTTATCTGTATTCATGAAGAGCCTCTTTTCTTTATTCTTGAATTGCCCTCTAAACAGAACGATGAGAAAGAGATTCGACCGGGGGTCGTGGAAAAACTGCATAAAGACGTTTATTATATTGACGGATGTACAAATGAAGAAGCATTGACGATTCTTCTTCGTATCGGCGATTTGATGATAAATGACGGGATGTGTTCCTTCGGTTTCGGCTGTCATGAATCAAACGATGAGATAATGTTCGGCAAATATAATGTAACAACCGTTTTCAGCAGGAACATCGGGCAATACATCAGCTTCATGGCAGATCACGAGATTGCAAATAGTGAACATATCGTGACTGCTTGGGATACTTTTTCGCATGAGTATCCCGGTAGTTCAGAGCATATTGATACGGACGGAAAAGATGTATTCTCCATTCCTGAGATGTTTGCCGATTGGGGAATCTACAAAGCTGAACAACGTGAAGATTAACGGATCTTCTGATTGTGATTGATATTTATCGGTTTATATGGAGAATAAAATGTCAAAAGAAATAAATCCGAAAGATACAACGAGAGCTTCGGCATATGCACTATGGATGAAGGCGCCGAATCCGATGGTCACGTTCTTTAAAACTTTTGATGTCACGAATCTGGTCAGGATCAGCAAACGGAAACATCTGAAGTTCAATATGCTGCTTGATTACTGTATTGGGAAGGCCGCTGCTCCCGTCAAGGAATTCTATCTCCTGCCTGTGGGAGAGAAGCTTATTCAATACGATACGATTGCGGTGAACACGATCGTTAAGAATAAAACAGGTGAAGTCAGTTCCTGCGACTTGCCGGCATCAGACGATCTTGAAAGCTTCAATCGGGATTATTTGCAGTACACATCTCAGGTCGCTGAGAGCTGTACAGACCGGGATTTGTCTGCCAACAGCATGGTTATCGGCACGTCTGCGATCGTTGATACGGAAATTGACGGCGCCGTAGGAATGAACAGCGGTATTTTCAATAATCCTTTTCTGATATGGGGCAGGTACAGAAAGAAGTTGTTTCGATACTATCTGCCTGTATCCTTTCAGTTCCATCACACGCAGATGGACGGAGCACACGCAGGCCGTTTTCTGGAGAATCTTCAAAAAGAAATCAACGATATAAAATAGATGCGGCGTTATCGATAAAGGAAAAAGAAGAATGAAACTGAAAAGCGTACTGATCGCAGTGAAAGATATCGAGAGATCCAGACGGTTCTACCATGATCTGTTCGGCCTTGAGATGATCCTTGACAATGACGGCAATATGATCCTGACGCAAGGGCTTGTCCTGCAGGAAGAAAAATACTGGAAAGAGTTTCTCGGCAGAGATATCATTCCGGAGAACAATGCAGCCGAGCTCTATTTTGAAGAAGCTGACATAGAAGGATTTGTGGAAAGGCTGGAGAGCTATTATCCGGAAGTGAAATACGTCAACAGGCTCATGACGCACAGCTGGGGGCAGAAGGTCATACGCTTCTACGATCCCGATGGCAACTTAATAGAAGTGGGGACGCCGATGTAATATGGCGAATATCATAACCGGAATCAGAATCGTGCTCAGCGCGGCTTTGCTGTTCTGCACGGCATTTTCGCCTACGTTTTATGCGCTATATATAGCCGCAGGATTCTCAGACATGATCGACGGCGCCGTGGCAAGAAAAACCGGTACCGTCAGCGCGTTCGGTTCAAAGCTGGATACGATCGCTGATGTTGTTTTTGCTGCGGTTTGTATGATAAAAATGCTTCCGGTATTGCAGGTCCCGGTCTGGCTTTATATATGGATCGCCGTTATCGCACTCATTAAGGCGGCGAATATCGCAATGGGATATATCCGACAGAAAGAGTTCGTATCGGTGCATTCCGCAATGAACAGGGCGACCGGGGCGCTGCTGTTCGTTTTTCCGCTGACGCTGAAATTTACAGACCTGAGATACAGCGCCGCGGTTCTTTGCGCGGCCGCGACCGCTGCGGCGATCCGGGAAGGGTATCTGATTTACCGGAAGAAGAAGTAAAGATTGAAAATCAAACGGATTATAAACTAAAATCAATTTGAGGGAGAATGTATGTGTTATTTCCTGTACGGTTCATTATATGGAGATGTTTCCGAATCGGAATACGTCGAAGTCAAAAACAAATACGGATTAAAAATCTCACTTGGAACAAAGCATGACGTAAAGAATGCCGTAAAAGCCGCAACGGAGCATGTACAAAACGATTATCGCATTACAGATTGGGTTTGCGATTGCAACAGCCCTGTCGGCAGGCACGATCCGTCGGACCCCATGATCCTCGAGCTGTGCGATCTGATTACGGATCTATCTGTTCTTCCGGGGGCAGAACAAATCAATATCTGCAAAACGTGGACGGGAAAACAGAATAAAAAGGAAATCAAGATGAACCTTAACGAAACCGATCTGCCGGCGTTCCTTGCTGATTTAAATGAGAATACTCTGTATTGTCTGGATTTGCAGAGGATATGAAATGATCGAGATAAAAGAAACAACCGATAAAGATATTTGCAGCGTCCGGCAGCTTTGGGCGGATGGAGACGTCATGGCGTTCGTCGGATTCCCGAACGGTTTGATTCGGACGGATGAAGAAATGCAGAGCTGGCTCAGAAGGATTGAATCCGGCAGACCGTTAATGAATCATTATTCGGTTTTTGAAGACGGAAAATACTGCGGCGAATCGTTTTATAAGATCGCCCCGGAGCATAAAAGCGCCGCGATGGACATAAAGCTGTTCGGATCTGCACGCGGACGGGGTATTGCAACGGCAGCGTTATCCTTTGCGATCAAAGAAGCCTTCCGAAACGGCGCGGA